>JBAVVP010000372.1:0-18253 GCA_049697355.1 Terriglobales bacterium | reverse complement strand
CGCCAAGACCCTTTTCATCGTCTCCAGCAAATCCGGCAGCACGCTCGAACCGAACATCTACAAGCAGTATTTCTTCGAGCGCGTGCAGCAGACCTTGGGCGCCGATAAAGACAAAGTGCAGGCGGGCAGTCGCTTCATCGCGATTACCGACCCCGGCTCGAAGATGCAGTTGGTAGCCGAGCGCGACCGCTTCCGCCACATCTTTTATGGCCTGCCATCCATCGGCGGACGCTACTCCGCACTCTCGAACTTCGGCATGGTTCCCGCTGCAGCGATGGGTCTCGATACTGGCAAGTTCCTCGAGCGTACAAAAGAGATGGTCTCGGCTTGCAAGCCGTTCGTTCCGGTGGAACAGAATCCGGGAGTGATGCTCGGCCTGATCTTGGGTACAGCCGCGAAACTTGGCCGAGACAAAATTACGCTCATCACCTCGCCAGGGATTTCCGATCTCGGCGCGTGGCTCGAGCAGTTAATCGCCGAATCCACCGGTAAGCTGGGCAAGGGCATCATCCCAGTCGATCGCGAAGCGATCGGCGCGCCTGACGTTTACGGGAATGACCGCATCTTCGCCTACATTCGCCTGGAAGCCGCGCCCGATGCCGCGCAGGATGCCAAGGTCGCCGCGCTCGAAAACGCCGGGAACCCTGTAGTGCGCATCGCCCTGTCCGACATCTACAACCTCGGGCAGGAATTCTTTCGCTGGGAAATCGCGACCGCGGTGGCGGGCTCGATTCTCGGAATCAACGCCTTCAATCAGCCCGACGTTGAAGCCAGCAAGATCGTCACCAAGCAGCTAACGTCTGCCTATGAAAATTCAGGCGCGCTGCCTCCGGAGAAACCGCTGGTCGATGACGCAGTCATCAAGCTCTTCACTGACGACAAGAATGTCGCCGATCTCATCCAAGCGACTCGTTCCGGCCCTGCATCTGACGACGCGCTCACAGCTTTTCTGCGCGCGCATCTCGGGCGTCTGGGCGCCGGCGACTATTTTGCCGTGCTCGGCTACCTCGAGATGAATGCGGAGCACGAGGCGCTGCTGCAAGATTTACGCATGGCTGTGCGCGACCGCAAACATGTGGCCACGTGCCTCGGTTTCGGTCCCCGCTTCCTGCACTCCACGGGACAAGCTTATAAAGGCGGTCCCAACAGCGGCGTGTTCCTGCAAGTCACGTGCGACGACGCGCAGGACCTGCCGGTACCCGGGCAGAAGTACACTTTCGGAGTGGTCAAGGCGGCGCAGGCTCGCGGAGACTTTCAGGTTCTAGCCGACCGCAATCGCCGCGCGCTGCGCGTGCACCTCGGCAGCGACGTGAAAGCGGGACTCGTCAAACTAGTGGAACTGGTAAAGCAGGTTCTGTAATAGCTTTTGTAAAATATCTTCCCGAAGCCAACGAGGGTCGTGTGGGGACGGGCCTCTGGCCCGTCCGGCCCGAAACTGAAGGAGCAAGAATGCAACTGGGAATGGTAGGTCTAGGGCGCATGGGCGCCAACATGACGCGGCGCCTGATGCGCGGCGGACACACCATGGTGGTGTCCGATCTGAGCGCCGATGCCGTAAAGAGTATCGCCGGCGAAGGGGCGGTGGCCTCTTCTTCGCTGGACGACCTGGTCGGCAAGCTGAACTCTCCGCGCGCCGTCTGGATCATGGTACCGTCAGGCGATCCCACGGAGAAAACGGTGCAGGCGCTCGTCGGATGCATGCAGGCGGGCGATACCATCATCGACGGCGGCAACTCATATTTCAAAGACGATGTTCGCCGCTCCAAGATCTGCGCCGCCAAAGGCGTGCACTACGTGGACGTGGGCACGAGCGGCGGCGTCTGGGGACTCGAGCGCGGATACTGCATGATGATTGGCGGCCCGAAAGAGGCCGTCCAGCGCCTCGACCCGATCTTCAAAACGCTGGCGCCAGGACGCGGCGATATCCCGCGCACTCCGGGACGCGACAAAATGGCTGGCGCTGCCGCGTCCACGGCGGAAGACGGCTACATCCATTGCGGCCCGTCCGGCTCTGGACATTTCGTCAAGATGGTCCACAACGGCATCGAATACGGCATGATGCAGGCCTACGCGGAAGGCTTTGACATTTTCAAGAACGCGACCAGCAAAGAGCTGCCCGAAGATATCCGCTACGATCTCAACCTGCCGGACATTGCCGAGGTCTGGCGGCGCGGCAGCGTGGTGAGTTCATGGCTGCTGGACTTGACGGCCATGGCGTTGGCCGAGAATCCCACGCTGGCCGAGTACAGCGGTTTCGTGCAGGATTCCGGCGAGGGGCGATGGACCATTCAGGCGGCGATCGAAGAGGCGGTTCCGGCCGAAGTGTTGACGGCGGCGCTATACACGCGTTTCCGTTCGAGGCAGGATCATACCTTCGCGGAAAAAATGCTTTCCGCCATGCGGCAGAAGTTCGGCGGGCACGTGGAACCAAAGAAGCATTGAGAGAGCCTCTAGCTGCTGGCTTCTAGCCACTAGCGAGCAGGCCGATTGCTAGTAGCTAGAAGCCAGCAGCTAGAAGCTCTCCATGCATCCATGACTCAATTGAGGAACCCATGGCTCTAACAGACGCTCGGCCAGCACCAACCAAACAGCGCACGGGACGCACGGGCGATCCGTGTGTCATGGTGATTTTCGGCTTTACCGGCGACCTGACGCGCCGCAAGCTGATTCCCGCTCTCTACAACCTCGCCAGCCAGCAATTGTTGTCCAGCGAGTTCGCGGTGATCGGCGTGGGCCGCAGTCCCATGAGCGACGACGATGCGCGGAAGAAGCTCACCGAAGACTTCAAGCAGTTCGCCACGGGCGCCATTGATAACGAGTTGTGGGAAGGTTTTGTCCGCCGCTTCAATTACGTGAGTGGAGATTTCGACAATCCCGCTACCTACGACAAGCTGAAAGAAACGCTCGCCAAGGTTGACCAGGAACACAACTCCCACGGCAACTATTTCTTCTATCTCGCCACTGCGCCCAACTTCTTCGGCGACATCGTGGAGCGCATCTCGAAGGTCGGCCTGATGACCGAAGAGAACGGCCATTGGCGGCGCGTAATTGTCGAAAAACCCTTCGGCCACGATCTGGAATCCGCCAAGGCTTTGAACCAGCAACTGCTGAAAGTCGCCGCGGAGTGCCAGATCTACCGCATCGATCATTACCTGGGCAAAGAAACGGTGCAGAACATTTTGGCGCTCCGTTTCGCGAACGGAATTTTCGAGCCCATCTGGAATCGCCGCTACATCGATCATGTACAGATTTCGGTCGCCGAAACTGTCGGCGTCGAGGGCCGAGGCGGCTACTTTGATGGCGCGGGTTCGCTGCGCGACATGGTTCCCAATCACATCATGCAGCTCATCACGCTGACCGCGATGGAGCCTCCGATTTCCTTCGAGGCGAACGCGGTGCGCGACGAGCAGGCCAAGATCCTGCACGCCATTCAGCCCTTCACGAATGAAGACGTGCTCAGCAAGACCATTCGCGGCCAATACGGAGACGGCGTCATGGACGGCCAGCGCGTCCCCGCGTACCGTTCCGAAGATGGCGTGCCTCCCGACTCGCGCACCGAAACCTTTGTCGCCATGCGCCTGCTGATCGACAACTGGCGCTGGGCGGGAGTTCCCTTCTATCTGCGCACCGGCAAACGGCTGCCTGGACGCAATACGCACGTCGTAATCCAATTCCGACGCGCGCCTTTCATGCTGTTCCGCGAAACCCAGGTCGAGAACATGATGCCTAACCAACTGGTGCTGCACATCCAGCCGGAAGAAGGCATCTCGTTGCGCTTTGCCGCCAAAACACCTGGACCTGCCATGCAACTGGGCGAAGTCAATATGGACTTCGCGTACGCCGACTATTTCGGAGTTACTCCTTCGACTGGCTATGAACGCCTGCTGCATGACTGCATGATTGGCGACGCCACGCTGTTTCAGCGCGCCGACATGGTCGAAGCTGGTTGGAGCATTGTCAATCCCGTGCTCGATGTATGGAAGGCGCTGCCTCCTCGTAATTTCCCCAACTATCGCGCGGGAGCTTGGGGCCCGAAAGAGTCCGACGAACTCATGGAACGCGATGGGCGGCGCTGGAGAAATTTTGAAAAATGATGGGGAATTTTGTAATTTGGTAATCGGGTAATTTTGTAATTTGTTTTTGGCTTTACTGATTGCGGAGTCAGATTACCAAATTACAAAATTGCCAATTTACAAAATTCCTATGGCTGCGACTCGATCGATCGAAGTGCTGGCCACTGCGGCTGATCTCTTTCACGCTGCCGCGGAAGAATTCGTCCGCGTGGCTCGCACCGCCATCGGCGCCCAGGGACGATTCACGGTCGCGCTCTCCGGAGGCTCGACTCCGAAGGCTCTCTATTCCCTGCTCGCTTCGAGTTACGCCGACTTCGTCTGGAATCGGGTCTTTCTATTTTTCGGCGACGAGCGTCACGTCCCGCCCACCGATCCTGACAGCAATTATCGGATGGTCGAGGAATCGTTGCTCGCAAAAATAACGCCTGCGATTCCGCCGGAGAACGTCTTTCGCGTAGCGGCCGAGAATCCCGATGCCGCCGCGGCTGCTGCCGACTATGAGGCTCAGCTCCGGCGATTTTTCGAGATCAAGTCTGGAGAATTTCCTCGCTTCGACCTGATTCTGCTGGGCATGGGTCCCGATGGCCACACCGCATCGCTGTTTCCCGATTCGGCGGCGCTCGACGAGCAGTCTCGACTGGTGGTTGCCAACTGGGTCGCGAAGTTCAACACCCACCGCATCACGTTGACCTTTCCCGTACTCAATCGCGCCGCCGAAGTGATGTTCATGGCAAGTGGCGGAGACAAAGCCGACATGCTGCATCAGGTGCTCGAGGGAAAGAACACGCCTCCACTTCCCTCGCAAAGAGTGCAACCATCGGACGGAAGATTGTTGTGGATGCTCGACGAAGCCGCTGCTGCCAAGCTGGCTCGGTGAAGTGCGCCTGCTTAGATTCGGCTCCATTTTTTCCCGTTACCCGGTGGCATTAACCAGTACCGGGGGGTACCCCCTCCCCCCCTCCCTCTTATTGGAATCATGGAGTTACAGGCTAAAACACTCAAAATCTTTGAGTTTAAAGGGCTTATATGGAAAATATTCCGGAATAAGGACTTAGGTTGTCAAAGAGCGCTGAAAATGGGTTTGGGGCAGCTTCGAGGTGCGTCTTGGTTGACGGACACTCCTCGAAACTGCCCCAATCAGATCTCTATCCTTATCGTTGCGCACGGCGGGGCTTAAGTCAATGGATTTCGGTTACGGGTGGTTGGGATGAGGAATCGCGGAAACTCAGTGCTATTAGGTCACGAATTGTTTGCGTGGTTGGGTCGCGCGACGGCGCCGAAATTCAGATCTACGGTGATGCCCCACTCTTCCAGTAACCATTCTGGGACATAGAGCCGATTCCTGTTTTGCTCACACCAGGCGCGGAGGTCACGCGAGGAGGTATACATCTCTGCCGTGAGCTGCAGTTGCCTGATCCGTAGTTCGAATTCGGTAGGGAGAGCGGGACCGACCAGAATGGGACGTCCCCAATTCTGGTTCCCGCGTTTGCGAATCGTAGCGCGGAGAGCAGGCGGTGTCGCCATAGGCCCCGATCATACTCCGCCGTGGGGGACGGTGCGGCAGAATCCTCGCACGGGTGGCGCGTGGTTTGCGGGAGCGGTTGCGACGGCATGGCATGTGCTGGGGACGAGGAAGAAGCCAGATTTCCCGAAGTGAGTGACGACACAGACAAATTTGCAGAAATGAGAGTACCCTGAGGGCAAATGTGAGGAGAGTAGTCACTGGGCTTGAAAAGCGTAGTAGGTGATGCGACCCTCCCCTGCCAGTCGCTTCTTGAGGTCCTTGACAGCAAAGAGACAGGAGGCCGGAATCATTCCGAGCGCGCAGCGGTCGCCGCGGTTGCGTTTGGACAGGTAATGGAGCTCGCCAGAGCGGCAGTGTAGAAGCCCAGGTCTCGAAAAGCGCGAGACCCTCCGACAAGCTCGGGGCAGGCTCTGGGGCACCCCCGGATTTTCCCCATGTCAACGTTTGAGGGCAACTCCCGTTATACCCACCCGCGCGGGAGAAGGGGCCCACCTGCCGCGGCCCGAGTGAATTTTCAGGAATGGACACTCGAGATCAAGCCTCGTCCTGTCGAGAGTTTCGGTAGAGTTGAAAGCCCACTCATTCGCACAGAACGCGAATGAGTGGGGCACCCGGCACCCCCTTTTCTTCTCTGCCTACGTTTCACAACGCGGGTAATACTCGCGGCAGATGGCGACCACCCGTCCAGGCTGCGACTCCTACCCTTGCGCTAGAAAAATGCGCAAGGATTGGGTCACGCACGTCTAGCTGCGTGAAGGGTGGGGTACCCGTCGGAGTCGGATTCCGGGATACCCCACACTTAGACGGAGAGGCGTATCAATATTTGAGAATTACCTGTTTCGGCAACGATCCACCATAGTGGCATTGTGGAGTCAACCCAGAGGATACGTTGTGTATCCCCCATGCCGGGGTGATAGAGACAAACTCGTCGTTGAAGACACCCTGGTTGTAAAAACCGATTTTGTAACCAGGGTAGTCCTGACTAGGGTAGTCGCTGCACTTGGTGATGTAATAGACCTCCAGGACGCCGCCAAAGGCCCAATTGAAGGTTTGCCCAAAATTTGAGGTGCTAAGCTGAGAGAAGTTTCCATTTTCCTCATCAACTATACTGATGACCCACGAGGAGCACGTCGTGGTTCCCGGCGAACAGGTGTTGTACATGGAGCCGAAGAGCTTATCTCCGGTATTGACTGGCGCCGGCGTGCCCTCTTGGACAGTGCCCTTCTTGCAGCAATTCCAGCTGGCGATGCCCCACGCGGAGCCGTAATCGGCGTTCCACCCCAAGACAGGCTGAATGATCGTCACATCACCACTGCTCTGCTCCAGGCCATTGAAGAAGTACAGGACCTGGCCGTCGTTGGTAGTCGGCGCCGAGGGGACGTCCCACTCAGCATAGATTTCGCCATAGTTGGCAGTCGTGCTGATGCTCGCATATTCAATCCAGGAATGGCCGATGTAGGGCGGTTCAGACTTCCCGTCCCCAACGGGGCGCACATCCCCGACTACCTTTGCTCCGTCGGCTTCGAAGTGTGGATAGGCGCACTCCTGGATGGTTTCATAGGTTCCATTCGCGCGCTGGATGGCGCCTTCATCCTGCCGCAAAACGTCTCCCTTAGCCAGGTGGTTGACGCAGCTTGGATGGAAGTAGCCGAATGGCGTGACGACAAAATCTGCCGGAACTGCCGCTGGGCGCTTTGGTCCAGCGAGGTGTTGAGCTTGGGCCACGGTCATGAAGCTCAAGACCGCTACGACCGCTATCGCTACTACAATTACTCTTCGCCAATTCTGGTTTTTCATGAAATTTTCTCCTTCCCCTGTAGGGGATTGTTGTTGGTCCTGGACGACAGTCCCCATGCAGGCATGGGGGCGGACGATGGTTTAGACCTAGATTTGGTTCTGTTTCAGCTATGTCGTTATCTGCCAATGCCGCACACTTGGTTGAGCAGCCACCAGTCATTCACGGAGGAGGACGAATCGGAACGGTCTCCTGCGAAATCAGACCCTTTTGAAGGCGAGCACTTGCCCTTTCCGTCTGCGCCGGAGTCAGCTTGCTTCCGCAAAACGGGCAGGTATCGAAGCCCGCGCCACCCACCAGCAAAGTCACGCCTTCCCGCTCGACCGTCACCTCAGTCCGGACGGTGCGCCTGGCATCGCGACCAGACGCGTCAGAGCAGAAGAACCTTGCCCGACCGGACAGCCACTGGTAAAGTCGACGCATGCGACCCCTTTGTTCAGGCCGCGAATGTTGCGGCAGTCGCCAGAAAAAGACCAGTGATACGTTCTGAAAAGTTCTGAAAAGTTGTGAATGCCCTCGATGTCGATGCAAACAGGAGGGATATTTCAATTCGGGGAGTTTCAGATCGATGCCCGGGCACGCACCCTGCGGCGCGAAGAAAAGATTGTTACGCTCAGCTTCCGGGCTTTCGATGTGTTGCTGTACTTTGTGCAGAACCCGGGAAAGGTTCTCACCCGCGACGAACTGTTGAAAAATGTCTGGGCGGATTCCTTTGTGGACGAGAACAGCCTGGCGCAAAGTATCTCCATGCTGCGGCGGGCGCTCGATGAGAAGCCGGGTGACAACAGCTATATCGTGACCCTGACCGGGCGGGGCTATCAGTTTGTCGCGCCGGTGCAAGTCGTTGCCGAGGAGAACGCAAGTACTCTTCCTGGCGCCTCAACGCCCGCAAGCAGCAACTCCGGCGGACTCATTTTTCAGAAACAGACGATCCGTACCAGTGTCATTACCGAAGAGAAAGAACAGCTAAGTCTGCCAGTTCCCCGAAATCGGGCGGTGGCGAGACTGGTCTCGGCTTTAGCCGTAGCCGCGATCTCGGTTGCGGGGTTCTACGCGTGGAAGCAATCCCACCGAGTCCCTCCGATGAAGGAGTCGGATTTAGTGCTGGTATCCGACTTCGTGAATACCACCGGAGAGCCAATTTTTGACGGCACGCTGAAACAGGCTCTCACCGTCAAACTCGAGGAATCGCCCTACTTCAACGTGGTGCTCGATGCGAGAACCAGACAAACTTTGCGCCTGATGGGTAAGTCGCCAGGCGAACGTGTCGTACTCCCCATCGCCCGTGACGTTTGCCAGCGAGAAGGGGCTAAGGTGCTAGTTGGTGGTTCGATCGTGAGGCTCGGGAACAAGTACGCCCTTGATCTGAACGCCATGAATTGTCTCACCGGAGCATCCGTCACCCGCCAAGAGACTGATGCACTAAATAAGGAGGAGGTGCTCGGTAAGCTTGGGCAGGTAATCCCTGCGTTGCGGAGAAGCCTGGGCGAATCCCTCAGCTCAATACAAAAATTCGATACTCCTATCGAACAGGCAACCACCAAATCACTGGCCGCCCTCAAAGCCTACACATCGGGCGATGAGAAACGAGCGCAAGGGCAGGAGGCTGAGAGTGTCCCATCCTACAAGATGGCGATTGAACTGGACCCGGATTTTGCCATCGCCTATGCCAGACTGGCCGCGGTTTACGGCAATCTCCAGCAGCCGGCGCTAGGCGACGAGTACTTGCGCAAAGCTTTTGAGCGGCGTGAACACATAAGCGAGCGGGAGAAGTTTTATATTCAGGCGCACTACTACGTCGCAACAGGTGAAACCGACAAGGCAATCGAAACCTACAAACTGTGGGCCGAAGTGTATCCGCATGACTGGATTCCCTGCAACAATCTCTGCAACGAGTACGTTCGCATTGGCCAGCCGGAGCTGGCAATTGTAGCCGGCCAGCAGGCCTTAAGGCTGAATCCCAGCCACACTCTTCCCTATGCCGCTCTTGCCCATGCTTATCAGTTTGCCTCGCGCTTTGCCGAGGCCAAGGCTATTTGTGAGAGAGCGAAGGGCGAGAAACTGGATAACTGGATCACCCATAGCATCCTCTACGAAGTTGCCGTGGCAGAAGCCGACGAGACGGCCATGCAGCGGGAGCTCGCCTGGTTTAAGGGAAACCCGATGGAGAGTTGGGTGGTGATGAACCAGGCGGAGAACGCGATGGCCCAGGGTCACCTGCGCAGATCCCGAGAACTTTACGAGCACGCTCGCATGCTCGCCCTCAAACAGGACCTGAAGGAGTTTGCAAACGAAATTACGGTGGACCAGGCCGGGGCTGAGGCCGATTTCGGAAACGCCGCCGAGGCGCGTAGGCTGGCGGAGTCTTCTCTCCACTTGATGCCGGACTCTCCGGACCTTAAAGCGTCGGCCGCGTTAGCGCTCGCAAGGTCTGGCGACGTCGAACGCGCCACAGCACTGGCCGACGAATCTGCCAGGCGAAAGCCACTGGACTTGAAGCTGAACAACGTTGCCTTGCCGTCTGCCAGGGCCGCCATTGAACTGAATCGGAAGAATCCCGCCAGCGCGATCGCACAACTGCAGCGTGCCCTTCCCTACGATCTCAACTCCAGTTCCAATGGTTCGACTATCTATTATCGTGGACTGGCATTGCTGGAGCTGAATTCCGGCAAAGAGGCGAAAGCACAGTTCCAACGCATCATAGACAATCCGACCTTTATCGGAAACATCTATTGGCCGCTAGCCCACCTCGGACTGGCGCGTGCAAATGCGCTGCAGGCGAGAACTGATCAAGGAGTCGCAGCTGACGCTGCCCGCGCTGGAGCGCTCGCCGCCTACCGGGATTTTCTCGCGCTCTGGAAAGACGGTGACCCCGATATACCGATCCTGAAGAAAGCCAAAGCGGAGTACGCCAAACTGCAATAGCTGTCCGTGGCAGGAAAGAGTCCTTCCTCGCTGCTCACTGTCTACCGACGAACCGTGTCTCAGTCTGACGTTTACAAAAAACCGCCCTTCTAAGCAACCACCAAAAAATTTATTTTCGCTGCCGTTGTTACCACGCTTCAGGCGGCGTGGCCTCGCCAGTCGGCTATTTCTTTTAGACCTTCTCCGCGGGCGTGCTCGAAGAGTCGGACGCGGTGGCGGGTGTGTTCGAATTCGTGGATGTCGGCCCAGACTTCCGCTTGCCAGGAGAGTTCGTGGGTCGCGGTCTCTCCGCAACTGGCACAGCGGGTGTGAAAGGTTACGCCTGGGCGGGATAGGTTTTGCACATCTTGGAGCTCCAGAAAAATGCAGCGGACTTCTTCAATCTCTTCGTTGGGACCGAGAATGTGTTCGTAGCGCAGGAGGTATCCAAAGCCTAGTTTGCGGGCTTCGGCTTCGGCTTCTTCGCGGGTGTGGAAGGGACCGTATTCGGCGCGCAGTTGCTCGGTCGAGTCGCAGGCCATCCAGAAAACGTCTTTTAGGGCCATGGCTACCTCAGTCCTGGGACCGAATGATGAAGCTTATGAAGCGCTGCCCGAATCAGGTCTTGACTGAACGAGCGAGCGAACGGATCCATAAGGAATGGAGCAATTTGATTACCGGGAATTGGGGGGCCGCAGGGCCGCTCCGGCGGCGGGCCGGCAGAGACCCTGGCAGTTTATGACGATGAAAAGATGAGGCTTAAGCCGCCAATCCCGCGGAACTTACAGGGCCGCGTCAGGGGGCGGCGCGGAAGCTGGTGTGAAATCTGTTTCCTTTGAGTGAGATCGAAAAGGATCGGGCGATCGGGACATCGGGCGATCGGGACATCGGGACATCGAAAAGCATGTCACGGGACTGGGCAAAAGAACGCGATGCGTGGGGCACTCGCACTTGAACTTCGATCACCCGATGGCCCGATCACCCAATCTCTCTATGGAGTTCCTCCCGCCGCTGTTGCGGCTTTGGTTGCCGCATCGCGGTCCTGCGCCGTCAGAGCGCTCCAGGCCGATGCTGGCGGGGGCG
Organism: Terriglobales bacterium; assembly: GCA_049697355.1. Lineage (GTDB taxonomy): Bacteria > Acidobacteriota > Terriglobia > Terriglobales > Acidobacteriaceae > Acidiflorens. Next base: position 6,873 of record JBAVVP010000372.1, on the reverse strand, counting down.
ACAACTGGCCGTTGCCGAGTTGCAGATACCAGTTCGCTCCGCCGTGGCTGGCGACGTAGAGCGCTAATTCCAGCCGGGTCCAGACGCCCAGCTTGTCGAAGGTGGTGCGCAGATAATTCTTGACGACTTGCTCGCTGGTGATCAGCACGCGGGCTATGTCTTTATTGGTAAGGCCCTGCCAGACCAGGGTCGCGACTTGCACTTCCTTGGCGCTTAGCCGATCGCGCGGTTGCATGGTTGCACCTGCTCCTTGATGAACATGGCGGTCGCCAGCTTCACGCGCTTGCGGCCTTCTTTGATGCCTGCGCGCAGAAACAGCGTGCGCAGGTGTTGTTTGACGGTGCGCGGGCTGATGCTCAACTGGCTCGCGATTTCCTTGTTGCTGCACCCCTGCACGAGCAGACGCAGAACCTGCTGGTCCCGGGGCGTGATCTTGATTTCATTGAGGTTGATCATGGTCGTTCAGTCTTCTCCTTCGGTTCAGTCCTGGGGTTGCGACCTACGGGTAGGCCGATGCAAATGGTTCGCCAAATCTTCGCCCTGCATTAGGGTCTTTTAGAACCATAGGGTTAGGCTTGCGGCTTCTACTTTCGTTCGCCTTTTGTTGGACGATTTTCATGAAATGGTTCCGGATTGGGTCCGGAATCGGGAATCCAGCCCTAAATGGCGCTTCGCTTTCTTTCGTTTTCTGGTTGGCCGGATTTGCACTACAATAGTGTCAGTTGGACGTTTCTTCCTCCCCCCGATGCCATGCCCTCGAGCCGGCGCAACCTGACTCTCGACGCGGAATCCTTTCAGGGATTGCTGTCGGCTGCCTTCGTCATTCAGGAACATAACGACCAGCGCAAACGCGCTCGACCGGCGCCGGCCGAATTGGAGGGCGAGAGAGTTGGCGGGCGCGGCGACGCTCCGCACTCCGAAGGCAATGGAGTGGACGAACTGCGTCCCGGGGAACGCCTGCAGCACAACTGGGCTTCGATGTGGCTGATGAGCCAGGAGCGGGGCTTGTGGCCCGCGCGCCCGTCCGAAGTTGCGGAGAAACCGATCGGGCGGGAAATGAACGACGCCGCGGACGAACCAGGGGAGCGAGGGCTGGGCGATTCTGGATTCGACGATCCGGCGCTCATCAAACCCGTGCTCAAGCGGCCCGCGCTGGTTGAACCAGCGGCCGAAGGCCGACGGACCACGGAAGCGATCATCCAGGCCTTGGCGCCGGAAGACTTGAGGCGAGAAGAGGCGGACCCGGCCGGTGAACCGTTCGCGTTATCGGCAAGCGACGAGTTTTCTCCGGACGTTTCCCCGGAATTTTCTCCGGATGTGGCCAATATCGACGGCAGCGCCGCCAGCAGTTCCTGGATGCGGCGCTTGGCGGACGGACGCGTGAAGCTGCGCTTTCGGCGCGCCGACCTGTATCTGGGGACGGCCATCGTCGTGGCGGCGCTCGCCCTGCTGTGGCCGGCGGCCAGCTCGCCGCGACAAGCGGCGCTCAGCCCGTGGGAGAGGATGTTGGTCACCATCGGAATCGCCGAGGCGCCCGCTCCCGCGATTCATCTTCAGGGAGACCCGGGCATCGAGGTGTGGGTCGATCCGCACAGCGCGCTCTACTACTGTCCGGGCGAAGAGCAGTACGGAAAAACCGCCGACGGGCGCATGAGCACCCAACACGACGCGCAGATGGATCGCTTCGAACCGGCGGGTCGCAGCGCCTGCGAGTAAGCTTCCCTGCGATTACTGTGGTCAAAGAGGAAATCGAAAGGCCACCAACTTTCGCGTTTTCGAAAAGTGGGCCGCGGGACGGCCAGCACAAGAGTGGCCTTGCTTTGAGTGTGGCCGACGGCCGCATCCGAAGCATCGGAAGCGCAAGCCGCCCACAGTAGTGACCATGGTAACGCGGGCCAATGTACTGCGGTACTTTGACCCAATCCTGTCCCATCCCTACTATCACATCCAGAGCGGTATCGAAACGGTGATCCCCAACGGGGCGCTGGAGACACCGGGCTGGCCAATTTCCTTTACACGAATTTGGCTTGCAGATGTTGTTCCGCCGAGAGGGGGCCGCGGCCAGGCAAATGTTTATGAGAAGTCTAAACAAAAATGCGAGGCATCAAGCGAGCGGCTTCAGCTTGATCGAAATGGTAATCGTGCTAGCGATCACCATCACGATGGTGGCGATTTCGTTCGTGAGTCTGGGCCCGCTGATGAAGGACCAGCGCTTGACCAATGCGTATAACACGACCATGTCGGCCATGCGTCTGGCGCGCGGCAACGCGGTGGCGCAGCGGACATCGTACTCCGTGACTTTTGCGAACGCGGTTTCGCCGAGTCCTTACGCCACGATCACGGTGGCGCCAACAGTGGCGGGATTTCAGGGCGATCAGAATACGGTGGTCTATCAATTACCGTTCGATGTGTCGTTTCTGGCGCAATCAGGGCTTCCCACGGCCGCCACGGCGGTTCCAGATGGCTATGGACCGGGGACGACGGCCATCGATTTTGGCTGGACGATCAACGGCGTCGGCACCGGAGGACAGTCGACGATTTACTTTTGCCCCGACGGTTCGTCGCAGAGAGCGCCGGGCACGAACAACGACGGTAGTTGTCCGGGCACTTGGGATGGAGGCGTGGTGTACCTGGCGCGTGCGGGAGATCTGCTGAGTTCGCGGGCAATCACGCTGTGGGGCGGGACGGGACGCATTCGCGGATGGCGGCTCTACGCGAATGGGGGAGGCTATCAATGGCAACGGCAATGATGGAGCGCGGCGTCAAGGCTGGCGGGCGAAAGGAAGCGGAAAGCGGATTTTCGCTGATCGAAGTCATGATCTCGATGGTTATTCTGACGGTGGGCCTGGTCAGCGTGCTGGGCGTTTTCGGACTGGCCATGGCTGCGACGCAGACCTCGCAGCTGGATATGATCGCCAAGCAACTGGCGAACGAGGCGTACGAGAGCATCGTGACCGCGCGCAACACGTCGCAGATCAGCTGGGACGCAATCCAGAATAGTTCGGGCACCCAGTACTGCACCACCACCCCCTCACCCTGCGGCATCTTCGTCGGCAGTGCGGATAGTCCGGTATACCAACCGATCTACAACTCGGGAGCGGACGGAATCTTTGGGACGGCGGATGACGCGAACGCGGGCGAGGAAACGCTTGAAGAACCGGGCCCCGATGGGAAGTATGGGGACGCGGACGATGTCAAGATCCCTTTGACCGACTTTCAGCGCGCCATCCAGATAACGCCGCTGTTCGACGCCAACAACAACCTGGTGCCAACGCTGAGAAGCGTGACGATCACCATGCAGTACAGAGCTCCGCAAACGAGACTGCAGAAAACCTACGTTTTGAATTCGTTCATTTCGGAGTACCGGTAAAGGGGAGTTATGAGCGATCAATCGACAAAGCGCGAGAGTGGATTCAGCCTGCTGGAAATGTTGATTGCCATGGCGCTGGGCACGCTGGTGGTGGGGGCGGCGGTGCAACTTTACTGCCAAGGCGTGAACGTGACCTGGAAAGTTTCGCAGCGGGCGGAACTGCAGCAGGACTTTCGCGCTGCCTCCGACATGCTAACCAAGGACCTGAGCCTGGCCGGCTCGGGCCTGGGCAACGGCACGCAGGTGCCCCTGCCCTCCGCGGCCACTCCGTTGTATGGCTGCGATCAGACGGGGAAGTGTTACCTCGGCCCCAACAACACCGTCGCGGGGACCTATCCCTTGCAGGGTGCAACGCCGACTCTTTACGGTCTGATCCCGGGATACAATCTCGGGCCGACGCTCGCCAGCAACCCGACACCCACCGATGCCATCACGGTGGTGTACGCGGACAATTCGTTCTACTTGAATTGCTATCAGGCGACCGTGACGGCGAAGGGGCAAGTAACCTTCGGGCCGTCCACCATAAAGGTGAACGGAGTCCTTCCGGCTTTTCCGCCCACGAGCTGTTTGCCGAATGGCGTGGCCACGCCGCAAGCCGTGAACGATAGCTTACTGGGGCTGACGCCGGGCGATCTGGTCTTGATGAACTTGAACGGCGCCCCGGTCGTGGGCGAAGTCACGGCGGGCGCTATTGCGACGGGCAATAACGCGGTGGGAGCCACTTACGTCGTCCCCTTCGCCAACAACGATCCGCTGAAGATGAACCAGACAACCGCCGGCGCCACCGCCGGCCTGAACGGAGCGGCGCTGAACTCTACCGGCGCGCTGCCGGTGCGCCTTCTGGTCATCACCTATTACCTCGACAACACAGTCGCCCCGCCGCGGCTGATGCGGCAGATTTGTGGACACACTCCGATGCCAGTTACGGACGGCGTGGTTTACATGAAGTTCAACTATGACCTTTACAACGACGCCACCAATTCGCCGGCGATCGGCTGTCAAAACCCCGGCGCGGCGGGCGATGTCTGCGTCGCCGGCAATTCGACCGGGCTAAACCCCACCGACATCACCAAGATCAACATTCTGCACATGGCGATGGACAGCACCCTGAAAGGCGTAGTGGGTTATCAGGGATTAGATCTGGAAACCTCGGTTAGCGCGCGAGATCTAACCTACAGCAACCAATATCCGATTCCAACCGGCAACTAGGCGAAGGGGAGTAAGACGAGGGAGAGCAAAGAGATGGGTAGCGAAGCCAAGGGGAGCGACACCATGGGGAGTTACGCTATGAAGAGCACGAGACTGCACACCAAAGGATTCACGCTGATTGCGTCGTTGCTGTTGCTGTTGCTGCTGTCGGGAATCAGCATCGGGCTGATGATGATGGTCAACACCGAAGGCAAGGTGGGCGGGAGCGATCTGCAGAATGACGCCTCGTTTCGCGCCGCCGAGGGTGGCGTCGAGAAAATGACTTCCGACTTGGGTGCCGTGTTCCAGAACGCGCAGTCCCCCAGTGCCCAGGACATCTGCAACGTGGGAGCCCCCGCCAGCACCGGGCCGGCGATCGCGGGAATCACCTGGCAAGACTATCAGGTCACACCCGGCGTGCTGGGAGCGGCTTGTCCGACTGAGACCGACCTCAAGAAACTGCTGAGCTGGGGAAACGTCGCCTCCGGGCCGAACCAGGGTTTGTATGCGCAGATCGTTCCCGTGAATATGCTGGCGACGGCGCAGTTTCCTGGCGGGCAGGAAGTCAGCGTGATCCGGAACGCGCAGGTGGCGCTGATTCCAGTGTTCCAATTCGGCGTGTTCTCGGAGAGCGATCTCTCGTTTTTCCCCGGCGCCGCCATGGACTTCGCCGGTCCCGTACACACCAATGGGGACTTGTACCTTGCCGGTCAAGCTAACGTAACCTTTCATAGCCAGTTGTCGGCGTGGGGCAATGTGGTTCGGACCGACCTGGCCAACGGAAATGGCACAGCAGCCAATAATTATACCAGCACCATCTATATTCCGACCGCCAATGACCCACTTGCCTGCACGCCAACGACTAATAAATGCAAGGCAATGGACGCCCCCAGCGCCGCGTCTTACGGGGATGGCAGCGTGCAGGGCATGGGAGGAAACCCGCCGGTGTCGACGTATAACGGCGCCAACGCCTGGAACAATTTTTCCAAGAACACCACCAGCCACGAGATCATCAACGGAAACTATGGAAGCACCGCAAACCCGGGGACGGGCGCTACCCAGCTTTCCATGCCCTTCGTCAACGGGACGAACCACCCGTACGAGATTATTCGCCGGCCGCCGGCGGGCGAGGATCCCGACTCGGCACTGGGCTCTTCGCGCGAATACAACATGGCGCAGATTCACGTGCTGCTGAGCGACGACCCGAATGACTTTCCGGGCGGAGCACAAAGTACGGACGTCCGCCTGGCGAACATAACAACCACGCAGGCGACGGCAACGGGCGCGACCCATACCAACGACTATGGCATTACCATGACGGCGGGCAACTACGCCTCAACATTCGCGGCCGGCACCTATCAGCTATACTTCGCCGCCGCGTCGAACGCGGTTCCCTCTGCCGGCGTCGTGTCTGGTTCCAGCACTGCTGGCAGCAACGGCATCGACCTCCCTGACTGGCCTGCCGCGCCGGCGGCGTGGTATGGCAATGCAAAGAACACGAGTCCCACGCTGCAGGGGCTCCAGCCAACGGGTCCCGTGGGAGGGCCGGGCGCCCCGATTCTCTCGGGCAGTAGCGCCAGCGTCGCGCCGACGCTCACCCTTTGCCCGCCAGCAGGATCGCTACAGTACACCAGGCCCGCAAATTGCCCGGCGACGCCGGCATCTCCGTATTATCTGGTGAACGGCGCGGCCCCCACGACCGCTGTGAACGCCGGGAACGCCGGGACCGCAACCTGGAACCTGATTGATGGCTACCTGCGGGTGGAATACAAGGACGCTTCAGGCAACTGGAACCCGGCAACCACTGAATGGCTGAACCTGGGATTTGCGCGGGGCCTGGTGCCGCCTACCGCCAATGGGGCGGGCACCCCCGCAGGTGGAACCAAGAACCCGATCAATCCGAACGCGATTCTGCTGCTGCAAGAGCCGGCGGACCGCGGCACTGACACCTCGGGCGCGTTCCCTACATTTGCGCAGCTAAGCACCGGGTTGGCCCCGAGCTGCACAGCAACAAGCAGCGGCAAGTGCACGGCGTGGACCGCCACGCCGCCCCTTCTGGTGGACACGGGGGCAACGTACTGGGAGTTTGGCACCTCGACAACGGCACAGAGCGTCACTGCCTTCAACTGGTATCCCATCAACTTCTACGATGACCGCGAAGGTGAAATTCGCGACGTGGCAGCGGCGGGTTGCACGACCAACGGGGTGATGAACGCCGTCGAAATCGATGTGGGCAACCTCAAGCGATGGTTGTCGGGAGCGATTGTCGGCAACGGCGGGAGTGTGGATTATCAGGAACAGAATGGCTATGTGCT
>JBAVVP010000371.1:0-7468 GCA_049697355.1 Terriglobales bacterium | reverse complement strand
AAGTGGTACTGGGCGCGCTGCCGGGGGTGGACCGTCCGGCGCTGGCGGCGGCGTTTCCCACGGTGCTGAACGCGGCGGCCGTTCTGCTCGATGTGGGCGCGAACGTGGATTGCACGGCCAACAATCTGGAACAGTTTGCGGTGATGGGCGATATTTACTGTCGCTCGATTTTCGGCATGGAGCATCCGCGGGTCGGACTGCTTTCGATCGGAGAAGAAGAAGGCAAAGGCAACGACCTGACGCGCGCGGCGTTGCCGCTGCTCAAGCGGCTGCCGATCAACTTTATCGGCAATGTGGAGGGCCGGGATTTGTATAACGGCCATGTGGATGTGATTGTGGCCGACGGATTTGTCGGCAATGTTGCGTTGAAGATTTCCGAAGGCCTGGCGCGGATGGTGCGAACCGTGCTGAAAGAAACCTTGAAGGCAACGATCACGCGGCAGGTGGGCGCCCTGCTGTCGCGCAACGCGTTTTCCGACTTCAAGAAGCGGCTGGATCACACCGAATATGGCGGCGCGCCGCTGTTGGGGGTTAAAGGCGTGTGCATCATCACGCACGGATCGTCGAATGCGAATGCCATCAAGAACGCACTACGAGTGGCGGCGGAATTCGCCGAAGGCAAAGTCAACGAGACCATCGAGCGGGAGCTGGCGCAGCTGAATGCGGCCGTGACGACTTAGGAAGTCAGAAGCTAGAAGTCAGAATGAAGAAGTTAAAGCCTACGTTAGGAAACGCATTGGCGATCAGATGATTTTCACTTCTGCAATCTGACTTCTAACTTCTGACTTCCTACTCAAATATGACAAATTCCTCCTCTCCAATCGCATTTCTCTTTCCCGGCCAGGGTTCACAAGCGGTTGGCATGGGCAAAGAGCTGGCTGCGAACTACACGGTGGCGCGTCGAACCTTTGAGGAAGCGGACGAGGCGCTGGGCTACAAGCTGTCCGAGCTTTGCTTTGCAGGTCCGGAAGAAAAGTTGAAGCTGACGGAGATCACGCAGCCGGCGATTCTGACGGCGTCGGTGGCGGCTTGGCGCGTGCTGCAAGAAAAAGGCTTGAAGCCGGATTTTGTTGCCGGACACAGCCTGGGCGAATATTCGGCGCAGGTGGCCGCGGGCACGCTGAGGTTTGCCGATGCGGTGCGGACGGTTCGCAATCGCGGACGGTATATGCAGGAAGCGGTGCCGGTGGGGGTGGGTGCGATGGCGGCCATTCTTGGGATGACACTTGACCAGGTCGGCGAAATTGCGGCCGAAGCTGCGAATTCCTCGGCGCAGGGAGAAGTTTGCCAGGCGGCCAATATCAATTCGCCCGAGCAAATCGTGATTTCGGGACACGCCGGCGCGGTCGACCGCGCCATCAAGCTGGCTACGGAACGCGGAGCGAAGAAGGCGGTGAGCCTGGCCGTAAGCGCGCCTTTCCATTGTGCGCTGATGCAGCCGGCGCAGGATCGTCTGGCGCGAGATCTGGGCGCTCTGAGTTTTCAGAATCCGTCGTGCCCGGTGGTCTCGAATGTCGACGCCGCGGTCGTCACTTCGGCCGAGGCTGCTCGTGACGCTCTGATTCGCCAGGTGACGGGCGCGGTGAGGTGGGAGCCGTCGGTGCGGCTGCTGATCGCGAAGGGGGTCGGCCGGTTCATTGAAGTCGGTCCGGGAAAAGTCCTTTGGGGACTCATGCGGCAGATTAATCGCTCGAAAACTTGCGCGACGGTGGGAGATGAGGCGTCGCTGCAGAAGACACTGGCGTTGATTGCAGCAACGGCGGCGTAGCTGCCGCGCTGCGTTCGGCTGGACGGGGCCGAGCCCCATAAGCGGTAACGTAAGATTTCTGGGTTGAGGCGAGATTGAGCGTGTCAGGGTGAGAGTGGCCTTCCCGGTCACATCCGAATCGCCGACCACCCGCCCGGAATAAGGCGGCGGGGGGATGGCCAGCCTCTCTAGCACAAGCCCGTTACACGGCCGCTTGCAAGGTCTTTGCTGACGGAACTAAGATCAGCGCATACCTGAACAATCTCTAATCTGCCAAGAGTGCTCGCATGCGCAAAGTAGGATCGCGGATCGCTATCACCCTACCACTGATCGCGATGACTTGGACGGTATCGAGCCAGCAGGTCAAGCGATCGATTGGGAGGGACGCACCTCGAATCCAGCATGCAGCATCAGCGGATGCAACCACCGTTGCGACGCGACAGCGCTTCTTAGAGATGTTTGCTCGGGGATACTTCCCGGGACGAACTGGCCAACTCCTGATCGTGCCGCGCGAAGGCGATTTCATCACGCGGGCTGACGTGGCGTACATGCACGGTTCGCCGTGGACGTATGACGTCGCGATTCCGCTGATGTTTGTGGGCCCCGCGGTGAGAACGGGAACCTACTCGACTCCGGCCGTGCAGCAGGACGTTGCGCCAACCCTTGCGGCCGCGCTGGGCGTGCAGATGCCTCCCACGTCGACAGGCCGTGTATTACCGGTTTTACGCGCGGGTTTCGCTCGACCACGAGTGGTCATGTTGCTCGTCCTGGATGGCATGCGCCGGGATTACTTTGATCGCTACGCCGCGTCCATGCCAACGCTCACCGCCCTGCGCCAGCGTAGTGCCTGGTTCACTCAGGCGCATGTTAACTTTCTTCCGACCTGCACACCCGTCGGGCACTCGACGCTCTCGACCGGAGCCGATCCTCGCGTGCACGGAATCACAGGGGTCAGCGTGTACGAGCGCACGCAGCGCCGACGCCACGACTTTTTCGCTGGAGGAACGCCGCAAGATCTGATGGCATTGGCGCTGGCTGACGTCTGGCAACTGGAGACGGCTGGTCGCGCGATCATATTGGCACAGGGCAGCATCGGCCGAGCGGCGACGCCGCTCGCGGGGCATGGAGCGTGTCAGTTGAATGGAGCGCCCGTCGTTCTCGCAAGCTACGATCAGGAGACGGGCAACTGGACCACAAACCCCAACTGTTTCCGGCTGCCTGCATATCTGAAGGATCGCAACGCGAAAACACTGTGGCCGCTGAGCGGGGAGTGGATGGGTCACAAAATCGACTCGACCGAGGCGGTGCGATATTCGGCTCTGTTTCCAGCATTCGAAGCCGATGCGATGGCCGCGATGATTGAGCGAGAGCCGCTGGGCGAAGACAACATTCCCGATCTCATTCTGCTCAACTACAAAGGCGCGGATTTCGTGGGCCACAAGTACGGTCCGGATTCGGACGAGATGCGCGTCACGCTCGGCGAGATGGATCGTCAGTTGAAGCGGATCCTGAGTGCGTTAGAAGCAAAGGTGGGTAATGACTATCTCCTTGCGGTGACCGCGGACCATGGCATGCCACCGGAACCATCGTCGCCGGATCGCCGGCACTTGGCACCATCGATCGTAGACCTGTTGCACGAGAAGTTTGATCCAGAGGCGAAGCAGCTAATTACGTCCTTCGAACCGGAAAACGGCCAGATCTTCGTCGATGAGGACCGGCTGTCGTCTCTTGGTCTGACGTTGCGTGACCTGGCTCATTTCCTCGAATCACAGCCGTTCCTTTTTGCGGTGTTCACAAACGACGATGTGCGCTCAGCCGCTAACGCGCTGAAGCCTGCGACGCCGACGCGCAGGCACTCCAAGTAAAAATAGAGTCGGTCTGACAACGCAGCCGGAAGTATTCCCGCCTTAAGTTAGCGCTTATGGGGCAGAGCCCCCGTCCGCACACGAGCGGGAGTCCCCACACGGGCTAGAAGGGGTACACGGTAAGCGTCTTATCCGATTTCTGCACGAACATGCGGGCGTGCTCGGAGCGCTCGTTGACGACGACTTCGACCACGACGCCTCCGCCGCCAAAACCCTTAGTGTTGGCCGATCCGTAAATCCTGTAGGACTTGATTAAGCCCCACTCCCCGCCCGGTCCCCAATCGCGATAGAAGTCCGCGTAGGTGTATTGGGAGTATTTCTGCCGGTGCTGAAGCCAGCCGGGATCGTTGAAGTAAATGCCGTAAGCGTCTTCGTAGTGCTGATGTTCGAGCGCGGCAAAGAACTTGTCCACGCAGTGCTCTTCGGGCCAGTTGCGGTACATCCAGGCCAGCGCGGCCATGACGATTACGATCGCGACGGTGGCCGCGATCCGGATCTTGCGCCGCCGGGCTTTTGCGGGGTCGTAGGGCTGGGCGTCGAGCAGGGTCATAGGTCTCGAATAAGCATAACGGATTCCCGGATGATAGAGGTAGGTGGTCGAACCGGGGCCGGCAACGTCCTGGCAAGGGTCCCATCCCCACTTGGCACGTTCGCGAGGTTACGGAAGTCTGGGCTCTGCCAAGCTCTACCCGAGAGCAAGAGGTGGTTTCATAAATGCCTTTCAACCTGGAAGGCACATCCCTCAGGGGCTAAAGCCAGCATGTTTATTGGCTCCGGGCGGCACGGCTGAAGCCGTACCCTTCCCAAAAACCATTTATGAAACCAGCTCGAGGTTGGATGCGCTCTGCAACTGGCAATTGAGAACGGAAGCAGTTGCAGCTTGTCACACGTTCCCTAAAGCGCCGGGTTGAACTGCCGATGTACAGCAAGGCAGGGAAAATTGCGGTGCGCGGTTTCCTGGCTCGCCGGTCGAAACCGCAGAGTGGTGGGAACTTGGTGGGAACGATGGATAAAGTCCGAGCGCTCATTATCGACGACTCCTCGGTGATGCGCAAAATTGTTGAGCGCTCGCTGCGTCAGGCGGGCGTCGAACTGGAAAAGGTGGTGGAGGCCTCCAATGGGGCCGAAGCGCTGGCCGCGTTGCAGGACAACGTGGTCGACCTCATCCTGTGCGATATCAACATGCCCGTGATGGACGGACTGGAGTTTGTCCGCCAGGTGGCCGCGGTGGAAAACGCCAAAGGGGTTCCGATTGTGATGATCACCACCGAAGGCAGCGAATCGCACGTGGTGGCGGCGCTTTCCGCCGGCGCGCGCGGCTATATTCGCAAGCCCTTCACTCCCGACCAGGTGAAAGAGCATGTGCTGCCCTTGCTGGGGAGCAAACCGTGAGTACGGACATCTCATCTTCCGCGCGGGCTCATAAGGAGAGCTGGCTGCCGATTCTCGATCTTGCGGTCGAGGAAGTCTTCGAAATCATGCTGGGTTGCCGGGTGAAGGCGGTAGCGCCGTCCGAGTGTGCGGTGCACGCGGAATTCACCGCCATGGTCGGTTTGGCCGGGTCGCTGTGCGGAGTTCTGACGGTCCGCTGCGACGCCGAGACCGCCCGCCAAGTTGCCAAGTCCATGCTGGGGGACACGGCCGACACCGAACAACAGGTAGCGGACGCGCTCGGAGAGATCTGCAACATGGTCGCGGGAAACTTCAAGAACAAGCTTGCGGGCGCGGATGAACGCTGCCTGTTGAGCGTGCCGACCGTCATCAGCGGCGGAGAATACAAATTCCGTTCGATGACCGACGGGGATATGGTGGACACGGTTCTGCTGTTCGAGGGCGCGCCGGTTGCCGTTTGCCTGCAACTGCAGGTCTGAAGAGCCCAGGTCTTAGGTCTTAGGTCTTACGGTCTTAGGAAAAGCTTGGGCGCGATCTTCCTAAGACCTAAGACCTAAGACCTGCAGTTCCTGCCGGGTTCACGGTGCTGCCCGGCAGAGTTTTCCTGTCCGCGAACTGCCCACGAATTCTGAGACGCCTGCAATGTTCCTTCCTCCGGCGGTTACTCCTAAGCGGTTCAGAACAATGTTCTCTGTGAAAGCCTTAACCTCCGCGTCATGGCGATTGGCTTGCTTGCTTCCTGTCTAGCCACAAGGAGCCGATGTGGACAGCGGATTTTATGCAGCGTGTGCGGGGTTACGGGCCGAGAGCCAGGCGCTGGAGGTTTCGGCCCACAATCTTGCCAACCTGAACACGGCCGGGTTTCGAGGTCAGCAAACGACCTTCCAGTCGCTGCTGGCGGTGTCCGGTCCCACCGTGCCGAATGTGCTTAATTTGGCCACCAACAACTTCGGAGTGCTCGAAGGGACGCGTCTGGATATGACCGCGGGCAATCTGGTCGAGACCGGGAACCCGCTGGATGTGGGAATCGAAGGCGGCGGTTTCTTCGCGATTCAGACCGCGCGCGGCCTCCGCTACACGCGCAGCGGAAGCTTCCAGGTGTCGAGCGGCGGGCAGTTGGTGACCGCGGCGGGCGACCTTGTGCTCAGCGACCTTAAGCTCAAAGAAAAAGGCGGGATCAACGTTCCGGCGGGAGCCGTCTCGATCGCCGCGGATGGGACGCTCTCGGTGAACGGCGCGGTTGCGGGCCGCATTCAGCTGGTGGAATTCCCTGCCGGGACCCCGCTCACCTCCGAAGGAGCAACCTTGCTTGATGCCCCCGCGGGCAGCGCAAAACCGGTCGAGCAGCCGGCTCTCAAACAGGGCGCGTTGGAATCTTCGAACGTGAATTCCATTGCTTCGGTGGTGACGCTGATCGGAGTCGAGCGGCAGGCGGAGATGCTGCAGCGTGCCATGTCGGTGTTTGACGGCGAATTCAATCAGATTGCCAGCAACGAGCTGGCGAAAGTTTAGGAGGACATCATGTTCCGAGCACTCTACACCGCCGCCACCGGAATGCAGGCGCAGCAAACCAATCTGGATACCATTGCCAATAATCTGTCGAACTCCAGTACCGCCGGTTTTTGTCCCACCATCGGCATCATCGGGGCCGTGCTCGGCTTGATCCAGGTGATGCAGCACCTGGACAAAATCGACGAAGTTGGAAAAGGGATCGCCGTGGCCTTTGTGGCCACCCTATATGGAGTAGGCGCCGCTAACCTCCTTTTGCTGCCGGCGGCTGGAAAACTGAAGATTCGCATCCGCGATGAGCAGATCATCCGCGAAATGACGCTGGAGGGGGTCGTTTCCATCCTTGAAGGCATGAACCCCCACATGCTGGAAGAGAAGCTGCAGGGGTTTCTGACCGCAGCTCACGAGCCCGCCGAGGCCGTTGAGGCGTCCAACGTATGAGCCGGCGCAAGCGAACCAAGAGCCGCGCCAATCGCGATCGGTGGATGGTTTCCTATGCCGACTTCATCACCCTGTTATTTGCCTTCTTCGTCGTGCTCTACGCCTCGTCGCAAGTGGACAAGAGAAAAGTCGGAAAGCTGGCGTTAGCCATCCAGGTCGCCTTCCAGGAGATGGGCGTCTTTCAGGATTCCACCCGAGAAGTGCCGGTCGATGTGGCCGAGCCGATGCCCTTCAGCACCGTGCAAGCCATCGAAAACACGGAGCGCACCGCGAGCCTGGGCCGAATCGTGTCTCACCCCGAGGGCGCGCTCGGCGCCGGTGCGGGCATCGAGAACGGCGATCTGGCGGAGTTGCAGGCGGAACTGGAAACGGCGCTCGCTTCGGAAATCAAGCGTAAGGAAATCGCCATGCGCCGTGAGCCCGACGGGCTGGTGATCAGTTTGCGCGAGGTGGGGTTTTTCGAGAGCGGCTCAGCCCAGATGAAGTCCAGTTCGCAGGCCGCGTTCGACCGCAT
>JBAVVP010000370.1:0-6639 GCA_049697355.1 Terriglobales bacterium | reverse complement strand
CGTCCATACTATTCTTGTGGATTCCCCTGCCGTTCTACGCGATTTCCATTGCGTATGGCTCCGTGCCGATTCATGTCCACACCTGGTGGCCGTTTGCCACTTTCAATCAGCGCTACGGGCTCCAGTTGCTGCCGATGTTCGCGGTTTCGGCCGGAGTGCTGACGGCGTCAGCCTTTTCCCTCGGTGCGCGGGCGAAGCACGCGGGAAAACTGGCCGCCGTGCTGTTTGCGCTAGTGTTGGTCAGTTACGCCTCGCTGTGGAAGGCGGGCCCTCAATGTCTGCAGGAAGCGCAGAGAAACTGGAGAATCCAGAGTCCTCTGAATTCCGCGGCCTTGCGCGTGGTCGAGACCTTCCCGCCGAATTCCCGCTTTCTCATGGACCTCGGGGAACATGTGGGCATCATGCAGCGGGCGGGCATTCCGCTGCGGCAAGTGGTGAATAGCGAAAATCACCGCGTCTGGAAGCGGCCGTCCGACCCCGAAGGCCTGTGGGAGCGCACGCTCGCCGATCCGCCGCGCTACGTCGATTTTGTGATTGCCTTTGAGGGCGATGCGGTCGACCAAAAAGTGAATCGGGCGAATCTCGTGTTGCTGACGGTAATCCACGCGACCGAACAACCGCGTGCACTCATCTACGCGGCGCGGAACGTCCCGAATCAATCGCGTTAACCCCTTCCGGCAGGCAGCACAGAAAGCGCCGGATGGCGGTGTTAGAATTCGCTCCGAGCCCCAGGCTGCGTGCTTTTCACGGGCTGGGGTGGTCGAAAGACTGGGGCGCTACTTATGAGCCCATTCCATCAAATCATCGAACTGCTGCGGAATGAACTGGGCGTCGTCCTGAGTTCGACGCTGGCGCGGTTGCTTTTGGCCGCCATACTAGGCGGCGTCATCGGCTTGGAACGGCAACTGCGGCATAAACCAGCGGGCCTGCGTACGAATATGTTTATCTGTTTCGGCGCAGCCATGTTCACCGTGCTCTCCAACCAGCTTGCGAGCACTCTGGGAGGCGATCACACCCGCATTGCGGCGCAGATCATCCCCGGCATCGGCTTCATCGGCGCGGGCTCCATCCTGCACGCGCGAGCGTCGGTGACCGGCTTGACGACGGCTGCGACGTTGTTCGTCGTCGCCTCGGTCGGGATGGCCGCCGGCGGCGGCCTCTATCTGACGGCGATCTTCGCCACCGGCATCATTCTGATCGCCTTGGTGGTGCTGGGAGGGATGGAGCGGACCTTCTCCCTGAAGTCGTTGATTACCACCTACGAAGTGACTGGCCGCAATGTGGATGGGATGTTGCGGGAAGTGAACCGCCTGCTGGACGCCGAGCAACTCAACATGCAGGGCGTGCACGTCACGTCCGTCGACCAGGATTTCCGGCTGGTGTTCTCCGTGGATTGCGAGCATGAACAGCAGAATGCGTTTTCCATCCGGCTGCACGAATCGAACGCATTCGGCAGCGTGAGAGCCCTCGGGGTCACGGAACACGAATGAGCGCCCCCCAGCCGTCGAACGCGAAAATTCCTTTTTCGAAGGCCTCCGCCTGCGGCAACGACTTTCTGCTGGTGGAGGGCGCGCATTTTTCCGGCGATCTCAGCGCATTCACTCGCCGGATGTGCGAGCGCCATCGCGGAGTGGGAGCCGATGGCGTGGAATGGCTGTTTCCGGATGCGGAAGCCGACATAAAGGCGCGGTTGATCAACGCCGACGGTTCCGAGGCGGAAATTTCCGGCAACGGCACCCGCTGTATAGCGGCAGAAATTTGTTCGCGCAAACCAGGCAACAAGACGGAAGTTGTCGTGCGCACCGGGGCCGGACTGAAGACCTGTCGTTTGATGAGCCGGCAAGGCTCAACCTTTGAGTTCGAAGCCGAGATGGGCCAGCCCGAAGTCGGCGGCCAGTTGTCGATTGAGACGGGCGCCGTGCGGGTGGTGGGAACCAAAGTGTCGATGGGGAATCCGCACTTTGTAATCTTCGTCGAAAACTTTCAGGAAGGATGGCAGCGCCAAGCGGCGCTGATTGGCGCGCAGCCGCAGTTTCCGCAGGGCACGAACGTGGAATACGTGGTGATCCGCGGTGCGAATGCAATCGACATCCGGCTGTTTGAGCGGGGCGTGGGAGAGACCGAGTCTTCAGGCACGGGATCGTGCGCGTCGGCAGTAGCCGCGATTGCGAGCGGGCGGGTCGCTTCGCCCGTGACGGTGATTGCGCCCGGAGGAACGCAGACGGTGCGCTGGGAGAAGCAAGTGTATCTGCGGGGGCCCGCCACTCTGGTCTGCCGCGGAGAATTCTTCGTCTAGCATTCGGCGTACGTGAGACTCGGATTAGGGCATGCTTCAGGCATGCGGCAAGCGCACAAGCATCCAGCGCCTTTAGGCGCTGGGTTTGGAACGCCGAGGATCGGCCGAGGCTGTTAAGATCGAATCCCAATGGTATCCGCTGCCAAGAATTCGCGAACCAAGCCACGCGCGCTCCGCCGCGGCGACAAGGTGGGAATTGTTGCGCCCGCCTCGAACGTTAATCCCGAAATGCTGGAGGCGGGCTGCAACGGTCTGCGTCGCGCCGGCTACGAGCCGTTTTATTTCGAGTCGATCCTCGACCGCGATCTGTATTTTGCCGGGTCGGTCGAGCGCCGCGCCAGGGAACTGGAAGACATGTTCATGCGCGACGATATCCGCGCCATCATCTGCGCCCGGGGAGGCTACGGATCGAACTACCTGCCGCTGACGCTGGACCCGAAAAAGATTGTTTTCTATCCCAAAATTCTGGTGGGCTACAGCGATATCACGACCCTGGTGTGCTGCATGGCCGATTCGGCGAACTTCGTCACCTTCCATGGCCCCATGGTAGCCAAAGATTTCGCGGTTGCCGACGGCCTGGATCTGGAATCGTGGCAGAACGCATTGGGCGGAGCGGCGGAGTGGAGCATCGCGCAAGGCTCGGGAGCCCGGCCGCTAGCGCCCGGCCAGGCGGAGGGAATCCTTTATGGCGGATGCCTGTCGATGCTGGTGGCGTCGCTCGGCACGCAACATGAGATTCAAACCGCGGGCACGATCCTCTTTATCGAAGACGTTGCCACCAAGCCTTATCAGATCGACCGCATGTTGATGCAACTGAAACTGGCGGGCAAGCTGAAGGATGTGCGCGGCATGATCTTCGGCGAGATGATCGATTGTCGACAAGGTCCGGATCAGGATTACACGCTGGAGGATGTGATTCTGAGGATTGTCGAAGACTTGCGGATTCCGGTAGCGTTCGGGTTGCGCTCAGGCCATGTCTCGCGCGCGAACATCACGCTGCCGATTGGAGTGCGGACGCGCCTGACCGTCGACGACGCGGTAGAACTCCGGATTCTGGAAGCAGCAACGGAGAAATGAGAAGTTAGAAGTAAGAAGTCAGATTGCTAAAGTGAAACATGAGGGATGGAGTTCGCTTCTGCAATCTGACTTCTGCAATTTGCAATTCCACGAGATCGAATGTCCCAGAATAAACACATCCACCTGATCGGCATCTGCGGCACCGCGATGGCTTCCCTCGCCGGCATGCTGCAAGAGCGCGGCTTTCGCGTCACTGGCTCGGATGCGGCGGCCTATCCTCCAATGTCGACGTTTCTCGAATCGCTGGGCATCCCGGTAGCGCAGCCGTTTGCCGAAGCCAACCTAGATCCCAGTCCCGGTCTCGTGGTCGTGGGCAACGCCCTTTCTCGCGGGAACGTGGAACTGGAGCGCGTCCTCGACCAGCGCATTCCGTTCTGCTCGCTGCCGCAGATTCTCCATGATGAATTCCTGGTAGGGAAAGACGTCCTGGTGGTAGCCGGAACCCACGGCAAAACCACGACGACCTCGATGCTGACCTGGATCTTCGAGACTGCTGGCCTTCAGCCTTCCTTCCTGATCGGCGGCATTCCAGAAAACTTCGGCCGCAGTTTTGGGCTCGGAGACGGCAAGCACTTTATCCTGGAAGGCGACGAATACGACACGGCCTTCTTCGACAAGGGTCCGAAGTTCATGCACTACTTTCCCGATTCCGTGATTCTCACCTCGGTCGAATTCGACCACGCCGATATCTACAAAGATCTGGATGCGGTGGAGACGGCCTTCAAGCGGCTGGTGAATCTGGTTCCGCGGCGCGGGCGCATTGTGGCCTTCGATTCCGGGGTGACCCAGAACGAAAGCATCGACCGATGTCTCGAGAAAGCGTTCTGTCCCGTGGAGCGCTACGGCGCGTCCGCTGGCGCGGGCTGGAGAATCGCAAATCTGAAGCTGGGTGAGGAACGCACGTCCTGGTCGGTGCTGCGCGATGGAAAGCCCTGGGCAGATTTCAACTTCCCGCTCGGCGGCGAATACAACGTCTGGAATGCGACGGCCGCAGCGGCGATGGCCACGAATTATGGAATTTCGAAAGATGCGATTGCGAAGGCCCTCGAAACGTTTCGCAGCGTGAAGCGCAGGCTTGAGGTAAAGGCCGAGGTCAATGGAATCACCATCATCGACGACTTCGCGCATCATCCAACGGCGATCGAGCAGACGATTCGGGCGTTGCGGGCGCGCTATCCGCAATCGCGGCTGTGGGTGGTGCTCGAGCCGCGCTCGAACACCATGCGCCGCAACGTGCTGCAGAATGCACTCGCCCGCAGCCTGGCGCTAGCCGATCAGGTAGTGGTAGCGGCCATCTTCAAGTCCGAAGCGATTCCCGTGGCCGAACGCCTGGATCTGAATCGCGTGATCGCCGAGATTGAGAAGCGCGGAAAACAAGCGCGCATTCTCGCCGACGCCGATGCAATCGTAAATGCGATCGCTCCGGAACTGCGCGAGCGCGATGTGGTTGCCATTCTCTCCAATGGCGGATTCGGCGGCATCTATGAGAAGCTACCGCAACGGCTGCGCGAACTCGCAGTGAAAACGCTGGGTGTGAAAGAGCTCGGGGCGCAGACGCTTGGGGTGAAGACCTAGGTGTTTCGCACCATCCTCATGCTGCTGTTCTGGGCCGCGGCGCTGCCCTTCGCCGCGCTCGTCGCCGTTCCCTGGACGTATCTCACCAAAGACATACGGTTTTTGTACACCAGTTGCATGTGGGCGGCATTCACGGGAGTGCGCATCGCGGGCGTGAAGGTGCGGACGCTAGGCCTGGAAAAAATCGATCCGGCGCGCACCTATGTCTTCATGTCGAATCACATCTCCAATCTCGATCCGCCGCTCACCCTGCCGCTGATTCCGCGCCGCACGTCGGTGATGGTGAAGAAAGAACTGTTCAAGGTCCCAATTCTTGGCCACATCATGCTGCTCGGCTCGCTGGTGCCCGTCGACCGTGGCAATCGCGACGCGGGCATCGCGGCGGTGCGCGATGCGCTCCGAGTCATTGAGCAGGGAATCAACATGACCATCTACGTGGAAGGGCACCGCTCGTTCGATGGCAAGTTGCTGCCGTTCAAGAAAGGCCCATTCTATCTCGCCGAAGAGTGCAAAGTTCCGGTCGTGCCCATCACGATTTCCGGGACTCAAGACTGCATGCCGAAAGCGCGCTTTGCGATTCGCCCGGGGGTGGTGACCATCGAATTTCACGATCCCATCGAGCCCGCCGATTTCGGAGAACGCGAATGCCTGATGGCCAAAGTGCGAGCCGCAATCAATCGCGGGCTTCCGGCGGAGTTGCGGGAGCAGTAACACTGCTGATCCACTCAGTTGTCATCCACCCGGGTGTCATCCTGAGCGGAGCCGGGACTTCACGAAGTGAAGTTCCGGCGGAGTCGAAGGACCCCTACCCCCTCTGACTACGTTAGCCGGGTCAGGGAATTCTCCAGGCACGAGTCGGGGGCAGCGGACAGGAGTGTCCGCTCTAGGCAAACCTATCCTCCGGACGCTCCGCCCCCCCCACGTTTTCCTGCGGTCGCGGGCGAGGGCGCCCGCGCCACACGAAGGTCTCCGGCTAGTTGATGACCAGCTCGATCGTGGCGGAGTTTCCGCCGGGAGGACATCCTGTGGTCGATCCCAGAGTCCTCACCGAAACCTGCACACTACTTCCGGATGAACCGCCAAAGGATGCGAAGGTCTGTTGCGTAATCATGGTCTGAAGGTGGAGTGAGTCCACGAAGACGGTCGGCAACGCGCTTCCGTTCCACAGAATCTGCGATTGCGAAGTAAAGCCGCTTCCGTTCGCGGTCAGTAGAACGGATTCGGAGTTGCCAGCGATCGCGCCCGGCGAAAGCGAGGTAAGTTGGGCCGTGGACTCCACGCCCTCACAGCTGTTGAAACCAAAGTTGCAAGTGCCCCAGGCAGAGACCAGCAGGGTCAGAATTACAAGGAACACAATGCGTACCCAGGGATAGGACAGAACGAGAGGAGAAGGCATACTGGCCTCCGGAGAACAACCTTTGCGCGTATTGTACCGCTGCAGCGCGGTGCTTGGCGGAGAATCTCTGAGGAAAATCTCTAACGATCCGCGGTCCTGGAATCCCACCCTTTTCGCAAAATACGCGAAAAGGATGGGCATCCGCTGCCCACAGCAGGACCTGCTTTCAGCGCACCGAGGCGGTCGTGAGACGCTTCGGCCCGGCTTCCAGTATGTGCTCCGGGCACTCGGCCATCATCAGCTTGAAGTTCTCGATGAAGCGAGCCGCCAGCCCATCGTACTTGTTAAAATACTG
>JBAVVP010000369.1:0-1797 GCA_049697355.1 Terriglobales bacterium | reverse complement strand
AATCTCCGCCATCAGCGAGGCGCTGACACGGCGGCTGCTGGAAACCTTTCAGCTCGACGTGAACAGCCTCATCTTCGACTGCACCAACTTCGATACCTTCATCGACACCGAGACCCCCAGCCGGCTGCCGCAGCGGGGTCATGCCAAGAGCAAACGGGAGGATCTTCGCATCGTCGGCCTGGCGCTGCTGGTGAGCGTCGACTTTCACGTTCCCCTGTTGTGGAAGGTCTATCCCGGCAATCAGCATGACAGCCTGAGCTTTCACCAGGCCCTGGAAGAGCTGACCCGCCGCTACAAGGTGCTGGCTCGGGACTGCCAGTCGATTACCCTGGTCTTCGACAAGGGCAACAACTCGGCCAGCAACCAGGAGATCCTCGATGCCAGTGGCTTCCATTTTGTGGGTTCGCTGGTCCCGACCCATTACTCCGATCTGCTGGCGATTCCGTTGAAGAAGTTCGAGCCCCTCAACGATGTGCGTCTGCAACCGGTACAGGCGCTGCGGCTCAGCCGTGAGGTCTGGGGGCAGGAACGCACCCTGGTGGTGACCTTCAGTTCGGAGTTACAGCGCAAGCAAATCCGGGGGATCGAGCAGCATCTGGGAAAAAAGCGGCGGGCACTGGAAGAACTGCAGGCCAGGTTGCGGCGCTCACAGATGCCGGGCGCCAGGGGCAAAGGCTATACCCGCGAGAGCCTCGACAAGCAGGTCAAGGAGAAATGTTCCGGCCAGCACATCGCCAGGATTCTTCGCGTGGCGGTGACCGCAAGGGGCCAGAATCTGAAACTCACCTACCATACCGATGCGGCGGCCTTCACCCGCATCAAGCAGCAGTTAGGGAAACGGATCCTGTTCACCGACCAGAAGGACTGGAGCAATGAGCAGATCGTTTTGGGCTATCGCAGTCAGTCCCACGTCGAGGATGCCTTCAGGAGCATGAAGGATCCCCACTTCCTGGGTTGGGAGCCCATGTTCCACTGGACTGATTCCAAGATCCGGGTGCATGCCTTGTACTGTGTGCTGGCCCTGACCATGGGAAGTCTACTGCAGCGCAGGGCGGCCAACAACGGTCTGGCGCTGAGCATGCAGGCGCTGTTCAAGGTGCTCAGCGGAATCCAGGAAGTCACCAATCTGTTCCCGGCGGCGGGCAAGCCCGGCTCCCCCGGGCGACCTCAGCTGAAGACAACTCTCACAGAGATGGACCCTACCCAACAGGCGCTCTATCGTCTCTTCGCCCTTGATAGCTATCGGCAAGCCTGATTACGTCGATTTAGGCTATACAAGCCGATCCCTTCCAAACAACGTCCTGGCGCGTGTCTTTCCAATTTTCGCCACCGTATTTCGTAAACTGAAGCTAGTTGTGGAAAATCTCTGACGCTCTTATGCTTCACGGTGATAGCGCGTGTGCCGCGGTTTTGCCCGCCAGGCGACTCCCTCTCGGACCTGCAACCTTAATCTCCCTTCGAAAAACGGAATGAGCCCTGATCTAAAGGAGCAAGACATCATGACACCCTCTCATGAAGATGCGCCTGCCCCCACTTACACCGAGGTAATTGAGCAGAAACGGCTCAACGATGCACGCGAATTGGGCGTTCCTTGGAAGAAATGGGGACCGTATCTAAGTGAAAGGCAGTGGGGTACCGTCCGGGAGGATTACAGCGACGATGGAAACGCATGGAGTTACTTCTCCCACGACCAGTCGTTTTCGCGGGCGTATCGTTGGGGTGAGGACGGGCTGGCGGGAATCTCGGATGATCAGCAGCAGCTCTGTTTCGCACTTGCTCTCTGGAACGGCCGTGATC
>JBAVVP010000368.1:0-15724 GCA_049697355.1 Terriglobales bacterium | reverse complement strand
CTACTACATTCAGGTCTCGAATCAGGCGATGGAACCGGTGGGCGAATGCCGGTCTAATGTCGAGATGTTCCGTGCGCTGGCCGAACGCATGGGTTTTGAAGACGAATGTTTTCGCGAAACGGTGGATTCCATGATCGGCCGCGCGCTGGACGCGCCCAATCCGTGGCTCCGAGGGATTACCCGCGACCGGTTAGAACGCGAACACCGCATACGGCTGAACTTCGAGAACGAGAATTTGTCGCGCGCGTCGCAGTCGCCCTCAGCGGCTAAAGCCGCCGCTGAAAACAAGTCGGCGATGGCAGCGGTGAACCGCTGCGCCACCCAAAAGCAAGAGCAAGCGCCATTTCTCCCGTTCGCGGAGGGGAACTTCCCTACCCCGAGCGGGAAAGCGGAGTTTTACAGTGCAGCGTTGAAGGGTCAGGGGCTCGATCCGGTTGTTGCCTTCACTCCGCCCGACGAATCGCGACATGGGTCTAAAGCCTCCGGCTTCCCGCTCGAACTTCTTGCCCGCAAGCCTGATAACCATCTCAATTCGTCGTTTGCCAACCTGCCGTCGGTCCGCAAGATGGAACCTGGGATCGGCAATTTGGAGATGCATCCGACCGACGCTGAGGTGCGCGGCATTCGCGATGGCGACCGGGTTCGCGCCTTCAACTCCCGCGGTGAGATCGTCCTCCAGGCGCGGGTTGATAGTTCTCGGAGCGAAGGTCCGGTGCCTGCGGGAACGGTTGCCGCCCGGCTGGATTGGGCACGGTTCAGCCCCGGCGGCGCCAATATTAATGTGCTCACCTCAGAAAAACTTACGGACATGGGCAACGCGGCGACGTTTTATTCCGTCTGTGTTGAGGTGGAACTCTTTCGGGCCTGAGATCGGGGGATGAAATTTGTTCCCGCCTTGGACGGTTCCCATTCTCTACCGTATAATTACCGTTTTCCCAAGGACTGTCCGATTAAGTCTTCGCTGACGAGACGGGATGCTTTGAGAGGGCGACCCTCAGCGGCTAGAGCCGCTTTTGTAGCGGGTTTCGACGGCATGGTCAAAGCCATGTCCCTTCAAAGCCATCCCGAAACCAACTTAACCGGAGTTTCCTAACTCTAGTTCTTCGAGGTAGTTGCAATTCATCGCCGTCATCATGCTATCTCCGTGTGGGCCGCGCGGCTGCCCCACGACATCGGCCCTCCACCCCATCACGCCAAAACCGGGCGTGTTGGGGACCCGGGCCCGCAAAAAGACCCGTTCTGGTCTCGATCTTCTTCCATTCCAGGAGGCTGGAAGCACGGTTCTTGGTGGAATCCTCTCTTCGCGCTGCTGGCGGCGCTGCTGCTGGCTGCGCCCGTGGTCGCGCAGCAGGATCTGATTGTCGGCATCACCGTCCACGGCAACCGCCGCATCCCGGCCGACACGGTCAGGGCCCGCATCTTCACCAAGGTCGGCGACGTCTACGACACGGCCTCCATCGAACGCGACTTCAACGCCCTGTGGAACACGGGCTACTTTGAGGACATCCGCTTTGAGCGCGAACAGAGCGCCAAAGGCTGGATTCTTCACATCTACCTCAAGGAGCGGCCTACCATCCGCGAGATCAACTACACCGGCCTGAGCGCGGTTTCCACCAGCGACGTGCTCGACCGCTTCAAGGATCGCAAAGTGGGACTCGCGGTGGAGAACCAGTACGACCCGACCAAAATCAAGAAGGCCGAAGTTACGCTGAAACAACTGCTTTCCGAGCACGGGCGTCAGTTCGCGACGATTCGCACCGAGGTGCGCCCGATTCCGCCCAATGCGGTCGGCATCACCTTCGTGGTCCGCGAAGGGCCCAAGGTTAAGGTGGGCCGGATACGCTTCCGGGGGAACAAACACGTCAATGACCGCACCCTGCGCGCGGCCATGAAAAACCTGAAGCCCATCGGCATCCCGCACTCGATTTTTCTGGAGAACCTCTTCTCCAAGACCTACGACGCCACCAAACTGGAAGAAGACACGGAACGCGTCCGCGCCGAGTTCCAGAACCGCGGCTATTTCAAGGTGCTGGTCGACGACCCCAAAACCGAGATCCACGACACTGGACACACGGGCTTCCACGTCCTAGGCCTCCAGCCGGGGCTGGGGAAATCCGTCGATATCACCATGCCCATCGAAGAGGGCGACCGCTACCGCCTGGGCACGATTACCTTCGTTCACAATAAGGCCATCTCGAATGCCGCCGCCCTGCGCAGCCTGTTCCCCATGAAGGACGGAGAAATTTTCAGCCGGGAAAAGGTCGCGAAGGGACTGGAGAACCTGCGCAAAGCTTACGGCGAAGCCGGGTACATTAACTTCACATCCGTCCCCGATACCAAGTTCGACGACGTGAAGAAGACCGTGAATCTGGAAATCGACGTGGACGAGGGCAAGCAGTTCTACGTGCGGCGCATCGAGTTCCAGGGAAATACGACCACCCGCGACAAAGTCATCCGCCGCGAAATTGCGCTGGAAGAAGGCCAGATCTACAACTCGCGCTACTGGGAACTGAGCCTGCTGCGCCTGAACCAACTCGGCTACTTTGAGCAGCTCAAGCCCGACGATCAAAACACCACCGAGCGTCACCTCGACGAAAAGGCGGGCACCGTCGATCTCACGCTGAAGGTGAGGGAAAGGGGGAAGAACAGCATTGGGCTGCAAGGCGGCGTCAGCGGCTTGGCCGGCGCGTTCATTGGCATCAATTACAGCACCAACAACTTTCTGGGACTGGGCGAAACCCTCTCAGTGTCGGCCAGCCTGGGCGCCTACCAGCGCGACATCATGTTCGGATTTACCGAGCCCTACTTGTTCGACCGGCCCATCCAGGCCGGCTTCCAGGTCTACCTGCGGAAGACCAACTTTAACGAAGCGCGGCAGTATGCGATTTCCACCGGACAGAATCTGAACTTGCCGTCGGCCTACCTGCAGAACCTGCAGGACTACTCGCAGTCCAGTACCGGCGTGAGCTTGAGCGTAAGCTATCCGCTGCACCGTTCTTTCAAGCGCCTGGGCATCAGTTACTCCCTCGACCGTTCTTCACTGATCGCCGTTAGCGCCGCCTCCAAGCTATTGTTCGACAATCTAAACTTCAGCGGCATCACCGGTCCCAATGCGCTCAACGGCATCGTGACCAGCAAGATCACGCCCAGCTTCACCATGAACACTCTGGACGCGGCCTACGCGCCGCATCATGGCAAGAGCCTGTTCATCGGCGGCGAGTTCGCCGGCCTCGGCGGCACGGTTCACACCATCCGGCCGATTGTTCAGTTCAAGCAATTTTTCCCGATGCAGAAGCGCCGCAATGCCTTTGGCTACAATCTTCAGGGATCGTTCATCACGGGATACAGCGGTATCGTTGCGCCTCCCTTTGAACGTGCGTACCTTGGTGGCGAGAACGATGTTCGCGGTTTCGACTTCCGCACCATCTCTCCCGTTGCGTATCTGCCCAGCGCACAAACGGTGAACCTCAAGAACCCCGATGGGACCTTCGTCCCCGCCAATCCACACTTCCCAGTGCTGACGAGCAGCACGGGGGCCTGCGTCAGTAATTGCGTGAATATCCCGGTTCCGTACCTGCAACTGGTAACTCCGGGCGGCGACCTTAGTCTGAACGCCAACGCGGAATACCGGATCACCATCGCTGGGCCCGTCGCCATCGCGCCCTTCATCGACGCGGGCATGGATCCGATCCTGCGCAGCTCACAGTTGCAGATCAACCCGATCCAGTACCAGACCCTGTTGAGCACGGAGTTCGGCTGCCCCATCCCGCCGAGCGCCGACAATGGATACACCTGTCAAGGCGGGCAGAGGCTTGGCACCGGGACTGGCGCCAACTACTTACCGGTCCCCTCGCCAAATCTCAGAGCGGTTCCGGGCACGAACTGGGTTGTGCGGATGTCCACCGGAATCGAATTGCAGACCATGCTTCCGGTCGTCAATGCGCCCTTTCGCATTTATTATGCCTACAACGCCAGGCGCCTCGACTCGGGAGCGGCGCCGCCGATCCAGATCACCCGCAGCATGTTTCCTTGTCCTGTCGTAGGTGTGAACGGCTGTACTAATGGAGATTATGGCGCGGGCACCTACACCTACAACCTGACGAAAGCGACCCTGGGCTCGAACTACACTCTCCGGGAACCACGCAAGACCTTCCGCTTTACAGTGGCCACAACGTTCTAAAACCAGCACTTAGCATTTAGCACTTAGCATTTGGCCCTCAGCAATCAGCCAAGAGGGAATTGATGAATTGCGTCGGGATTTCTATGCCTGATGGCTCGAAGCAGGTTCTTAGGCTCTTCTGAAGGAACTGCAACTGAATAGTGAGCACTAAGTGCTAAGTGCTAAATGCCAAGTGCTATTCGATGTGCACCAGTCCGCTGGCGGGCTCGGACGACGGCGCGGGGCGTTGCGGTGCGCGCCAGGCATCCAAAACCGACACCTGATGCACGCATGATACCGTGCAATGGGGCGCGCACGGCTTCTCCGTGTGGAACTCGCGGCGCAGATCGGCAATCGTGTATTTCTCCAGCGGAATGCCGGGATAGCCGCGCTGCTGCGAGCAGTAATGCACCAGGCCGTCCTCGCAGATGTAGAGATAGCGCGCGCCGGCGCGGCAGCGCCACTGATTGGGCCGGCCGAGCGCGATGTTATCCTGAAAGGCATTTACACGGGTGAAGCTGCGTTTTTCCAGTTCCTTCATCTCGTGGTACACGCGCCGTTCTTCGTCGTTCAAGGGCTGCACCTGCCCTGAGTCGTCGTGAATGATTCCGACCGTCGAACTGAAACCGAGTTCCAGCGCGCGCCGCCCGATGGTGAGCGCATCTTGCGGATGGCTCACGCCTCCTCCCACCACGGAATTGATATTCACGTGAAAATCGGCGTGTTCGGCCAGCAGTTGCAGCTTGCGATCGAGCACCTTCAGACTCTTCTTCGAGACTTCATCGGGATTCACGTTATCGATCGAAATCTGCAGCCACTCCAGTCCGGCGTGGTTCAGCCGCTGGATGCGATCGGCGGTCAGCAGATAGCCGTTCGTGATCAGGCCCGACACGATCCTGCGTTTCCGCATCTGGTGGATAATGTCGTCCAGTTGCGGATGCAGCAGCGGTTCTCCTCCGCTGATGGTAACGACGGATGTGCCCAGGCCGCCTAGCAGATCCACCCGCCGCAACATCTGCTCGGTGGGCACAGGCTGGGAAAAACTATCGAACTCATTGCAGTACGTGCAAGCCAGGTTACAGCGCCGAATGGGGATCAGATGGGCAAGCAGAGGATGGTCGGTCGACACTACGGCCTTGAGGATTTGCCACAATCCATGAGCGTTGCGTTCGGCGGCCCTGAGTTTGCGGCGTAATTTGACGAGCGAGGAAGCCATGGAAACCTAGTCTTACATTTGAACATCTCGGCGCGGTCTGCGTCCAATTTCGGCCAGTATTCGGTGGAAACGGGGGGTTGAACGGCAATTCCCGCACTGCGCTTCGGAAATCAGCCAACCTGTTCGTGTCTTGGCGCACGCGCGATTCCAGGGTTGTGTGAAAGGGGAAGACTGCTTTCGTCCCCCCTGCGACAGTCTTTTAAACTCAAAGACTTAGCGCGGGGTCCTTTGCCAAGTCTTTGAGGAATAAGGAGTTGCTTGTAAAGTATTTTAAAATCAAAGACTTAGGGGAAGGCGCTCTTGCTGATACACATAAACATGAAAGGTATACACATTGCACCCTGAGGTAGGAGAGGCGGCCGATGCGGGCGTCAGACGCTGGGTGTAGACACGGGAATTGCTGCATCTCGGCGGAGTGAGACGGGGCAAGCCCCGTCTCTACACGCGAGCTACTGCATCGTCCCGCCCATGGGCACGTAGCGGAACTTCTTCCCATCGAAGAACAAGGCAGAGCTTTCCCCAAAATCGCTGGCTTCTTCGATGTAGATCGCTTCGATGGTTTTCTTTCGCAGGTTCATTTTTCGGACGGCGAGGGTCTTGTAGGGCAAATTCACGATCACGTACTTGGCTTTCGGAGTTGCGGAGCGCCAGCCGCCGGTCTGCGCGCCATAGATGATCAGGACCACCAATCCCCGCCGCTGCGGATCGGGTTCGCTGAAGGTGGTGGTCACCTTGGGGTCGCCATAGCCAAAGAAGTCGTAGTAAGGGTCCATGACCGTGTAATTGTGCTCGGCCTGGTTGGGCAGCGGATTCTTGCAACGGGCCGCAATGACCACGTCTTCGACGCCATCGCCATCCAGATCGCCAAACACGGGCGCGACCTCGGGTACCAGCGTGAAGCCTTCGCCAAACTGCTGTTGCACGAGATCGTTGTCGATTTTGCGAGCTGCCGGATTCCCCTGTCCGAAAGCTGGAAGCAAGAGCGCGGCACTGAACGCCAGGAGTACGAGTACTTTTCTCATGGGTCTACTCTAGCTCCCGTGGGGAACTAAGGGCAGGTAACCAAAGTTACTAAACCGCAAGACGCGGGTCAGAGGTGTCCTGTGGCGAGTGTAACCAAAAGTACCCACGTGCTTCATTACCACGACTCCGATAGGTCTCACGCGGACTGATCTTAATCGGCTCGAATCGAACCTTAGAGGCGGCTGGTCATCACTCCAAGTGTCGTTGCCGCAATGACATACACTCGCCGCCTGTGTGCGGTTCAATGAGCGCGGAATTTGGTTCCCAGCGTGCAAATGAGCTTGTGCGTCAGTTTGCGTCCCCCCATCGCCCCTGACCTCAGGAGCCGACATTTTGTACGAGCGATTTTTGCGGTTTTAGCCCTAACTCTTATGTTGACAATCGCAGGGTGCGCGGTTCACCCTACCCCCTGGCACAACCTCGAGTCCGTAACCATCATCCCGAGCTCGCAACTCCTGACCCACCCCGGAGAGATGACTCAATTCATTGCGATTGGGACGTACACCAGCGACCCTATTACTGTGGATATGACAGATCAGGTCACGTGGGCATCAAGCGACGTAGGCGTTGCGACCATTGATCCCGCTGGACTCGCGACAGTCGGCCTGGTGAATGACGTTACAACCATTACTGCGATCGGTGTCGGCAACCACGGGGCAAAGATCGTTGGAACAGCTACTCTCAGCACCGTCGGAGGCGGAAGTGGGCAACTACCAACGCTTGCCGTCGTTCCCGTCGGACTCGGAAGCGGAACGGTGACCAGTGACCCGCCATACATCAACTGCGCATCCGGTTCCGCCGCTGGCTGTACGGGAACCTTCCCGCTTGACACCGTTGTGACCCTGACAGCAGTGGCGAACTCTGGCTCACAAGTCGGCGCTGGTGGCGGCTGGTCGTCAAACTGTACGCCCGTGCTTCCTATCGATCCAACGTTACACACGTCGTCCTGCAGGATCACGATGAGCACGAACGCCGCTGGACAGCCTGCCAATGAAGCTGTCGGTGTCGTCTTCAACCCCAGCCACTGATACGCTCATGATGTGGCCGAAGAGGCTAGGAATGTCATCTTTGGCCGCGTAAGGCAAGGAGAAAATCCCTCACGCCAATCCGGGGCTTCCCATTCACCCTCCCTTGCTTTATGTTGCCTGTTCCGCTAGATTTCATCTTTCCCTATTTAACGAACATGTATCTGACGAACGGGAGGCCGAAACTCGCCTCCTAGGAGTTGTGGATATGAAGCGGAGTTACATTGGACTCGCGTTGGGCGCTCTGGTCACGGTGGCGGCATTATTGATTTTTCCAAGCTGCGGATTCAACAAAAGGCTGGTGAGCCTCACCATCACTCCGCAGACCCACGAATTCCTCCTTCCGACAAAGGGGCAAACGGAGCAGTTGACTGCGACCGCTACCTATATTCATCCTCCGTCCACGGAGGACGTGACGACCAAGGCCACTTGGTCGGTGGATGACGGTGTTGTTGGTGTAAGTGCCGGAACCATTACCACCAATGGCAATTTCTGCGGGGGCGCTAATATTACCGCTACCATGCCGGTGGGTACCGGCGGCTCATCGAACATTGTGAGTGCATACGCGACCATCATAGTGGACGATCCGAGCAGCAATCTCTGCCCGGGCGGCGGCAAATTTGCGTATCTGGTCGTCGGGATCGAGGGCAACGGGACAGTAACGAGCAGCCCCCCGGGAATCAGTTGTCCGGCCGCATGCCAGGTAACGAATGTCGCCGTGAACAGCTCGGTGTTGCTCACTGCAGTCCCCGCCAACGGACTAACCACCACTTGGGGGAACTGCACAACGTTTACGGGTAACCTGTGCACCGTGACCGTGCCTACTGGTGGCACCGTCGTCACGGCCACCTTCGCGCCGTAGGAAGACTGGAGAACTCAGCCCTATTCTTCTTGCAGCAACCTGCCCAGTGTAGGCTTGTGCTTCTCTGCCTTTTTCTTCTTCCCCGGCACCAGGCGGGATGGTCTCGGACTGCCCACATGCTCGCGGGCCATCTCGCGAACGACCTTCGCGGCGGAGAAAACCTTTTTCTTGCGCTTGCGGGGCATGGTTGTAATGCTCGCATCTTCGCACATTCCATCGGCAAAAGTGCAATAATCGGAGGTTGGCTGGAGGCCCACTCACTCGCAAAAAAACTGCGAATGAGTGCGGCACCCGCCGTTGTTCTAAGGCCGAGGCCTAATTCATGGATGAGCGCGAATTTTTTGACGAGCGGTCCGATAAGAAGCCGGCAAGTTTAAGCTGTCCGCATTGCCATCAGTCGGCGGAGTATGAAATCCAGTGGCTGGTGCGCACGAAGAAGAAGAGTCTGCCGCCGCGCGCCGACGATCGCGACCGGGCCAAGTTCGCCAAGGCCCAGTCTTATATGCTGCGCCGGGACGACATGATGATGTGCAAGAACATGCGCTGCCGCAAGCGCTTTGAGATTACGGGCGTGCAGAGCGTCGCGTTTCTGCAGTAGGAGTCGTTGGTCGTCGGTCGTTAGTCGTTCGCCTCCCGTCTCCGCTGGGCGGCGCCAACCCGGCTCATGACATTTCCAGTGTGCGGTGAAGGCGGGCAAACAGTTTCTCGGCTGGCTTTTCACAGTTTCTTCGCCCTCCACTTTTCTGCCATTGCTTTCCCGCCAAGGTTGCCTGTCGAGTCAAGAATCTTCCGAGGATTAACCCGTACCGCGAATTTTCCGCCCGCATGTAGAATTTGCCCGCAGCGGAAATCCTGAAACTACCCGGCATTCTTTACAAGTCGCTGAACCTTCCCGAGATAGCGCCCGACAGAATTTATTTGGCAGAGCGGTTGCACCACGGTTCCGGATGAGCCACTTGCTCATCACAGGAGGTTTTGTGGACATGGCAACCAACAAAACGAGACGCCTATACGCCCACGCTTCGTTGGCGCCGCTGCTTGCGTTGGCAATGTTGTTCGGGATGGGCACGCCGGCGAGTGGACAAATGCAGCCGCCGCACACTACGCCGGTTCCGATTCAGCCGCCGACTCAGAATCAGGACAACGACACGACCCGCGGCGAACTGGTGAATATGGACCGGTTCCTCGACAGCCACCCAGAAGTCGCGGAACAGCTGCGCAAGGATCCTTCGCTGATCAACAACGCAACCTGGGTTCAGCAGCATCCCGCGCTGCAGGAGTTTCTGCAAAACCATCCTGGAGTGCGTGAGGAGTTCACGGAGAACCCGAATGCGTTCATGCGGCAGGAAGAGCGCGTCGACCAGCGAGAGGCCGATCGCGACCGGGATCGAGCTGGCGACCGTGACACGACTCACAGGGAACGGGCGAATATGGACCGGTTCCTCGACAGCCATAAGGAAATCGCCGAGCAGTTGCGTAAGGATCCTTCGCTGATCGACAAGCGCCAGTGGGTCGCGAACCATCCAGCCTTGCAGCAATTTCTGCAAACGCATCCTGGAGTGCGTGAGGAGTTCCGTGAGAACCCGAACGCCTTCATGCGGGAGGAAGAACGCTTCGACCGGCGAGAGGATGCTCGAGACGATCATGACACGACTCGAAGGGAACTGGGGAGCATGGACCGGTTCCTCGACAGCCATAAGGAAATCGCCGAACAGCTGCGCAAGGATCCTTCGCTGATCGACAACCGGCAGTGGGTCGGGAATCATCCTGCCCTGCAGGAGTATCTGCAGACGCATCCTCAAGTGCGCGAGGAGTTCAAGGAGAACCCGAACGCCTTCATGCAAGCGGAGATGCGCTACGACCAGCGAGAAGACCAGCGCAACAACCGCGGGGAGATGGCAAGCTTCAGCCAGTTCCTCGGCAGCCATGCCACGGTGGCGGAGCAGCTCTCCAAGGATCCTTCGTTGGCCAACAACAAGGAGTTTCTGGCGAGCCATCCAGAACTTGGCGAGTACTTGAAGGCTCATCCCGGCGTGACGCAACAGATGGCGGCGAACCCGCAAGCCGTCATGAGTTCGAGCTGGGTGACGCAAGCGAGCGGCATGACGGCGAAGACTCCCGTGCCGAAGGCCAAGATCAATCCCAATCAGTAGCGAATCGGAGGTGACGCGGAATGTGGAGGCCGGGCGACCGGCCTCCTATTCTGATTTGCGGCACGGGATATTGCTTTGCGACTCACTCGGGGTGCGATACCAGGGTGAGGTAGAACCATGTTAGGCAAACAAGTTTAGGCAAACCGGAGGTGCTATGAAGGCTAGAACATCACTCATCGCTGCGCTGTCGTTGGTGCTGGCTGCTTCCTCCATTGCGGAAAGCAAGAACAAAAAAAAGCCGCCCCAGCGAGGCATGTTAGAGAGCATGCAAGCGGTACCTTGTGGCGCCAAACAAAGGGGTGTCACGGGTTTGGGCAGCGTGTTCGCATCGATTGGTGTGGAGCACGTGAACTCGCATGAACAGTTGTGCCCCCAATATCTGTTCCGAACCGACGACATGGAGTACCACATTCGTCCTTTGGACCTGAAGCACGCGGTGATTCTGCCCGTCGGCCATGAGGGCGAATTCAAACTCAAGAAGGATCGGCTGATCCTGAAGATGCCTGACGGAGACAAGAAGGCGCGAGAGTACCAGGTGGTCGCGATGCAACCGGCAAATTCCGAAAGTACGACGGAGAACAGCGCGTATCGTCCGGCGGAGAAGCCGGCCGAATCTCGGCCTCCAGTGCGGGATGGGAGCAAAGTCGTCGGCCAGACTAGCAGTCCTCCTCCGCCGCCGCAACCATGAAAGCCCGTGGCGGAGCGTCGCGAGGGTGATTCAGCCGAGGGGCATTCGGGGGTAGAGATTCCGGGAAACAATGGAGCGGACGAGAGCTAGCTCTTTGCGGAGGAGCGGTTAGCGACGAGCGAGGCAGCGAGACGGCGGACACTGTGGACGAGCAGACCGAGGGCTTCAGAGGCCGGTAAAGCAAGAGGAGAAGGGTTGGTTGGCGGCGCATCGCTGAAGCCTTCCCGCTCCATTCTTTTTACCGCGGCGGCCAAGCGCGCCGCACTTGCGTCTTCCATAGCCAGGAAGCGAAAGGCTTGAGCCAGCGGGACTCCTTCGGCGCCGGTCTGAAGAAATTCGATATGAGCGCTGACTTTGCCGAAGACGGTTTTCATCACCACGTCGCCCATGGTTCCGCGGGGAATCGGACCCTTGGAGAGAACGGCGGAGCCTCCAGTGAGAGAGAGGCGCTGAAGGACGCCGACGAAGCGGGCAGCGTCGACGGTAAACAGCGCGCGCTCGCCGTTGGGGACGCGGATGCGAGGGGGGCGCGCCCTACGGGATTTCTGAGAGTTCTTCACGATTAGTCAGCATCGCAAGCGGCAAGAGCGCGGTCAAGGTTACGGCGGTGTAGCGCAGGCCGCATAGAGATAAGCGACGGAGACTCCCTTCGACTTCGCTCCGGGCAGGCTCTGTCCGCGTTCCGTCGACTCGTTTATACTAGCCAGTTTGGCCTGTGGCAGTTGACGACGCCAGGGATGGGAGCCGATCGGTGAAGATTTTAGTGTGCATGAAGCAGGTACCGCAGAAGGACGCTCCGCTGAAGCTGAACGGTGCGGGGACGTGGATTCGCGAAGATGTTTCCTACGAAGTGAATGAGCCGGACGCGTTCGCGCTCGAAGAGGCGTTACGGCAAAAGGAAAAGCACACGGGCGAGGTGGTGGTCATCACGGCCGGGCCGGCGCGAGCCTTGCAGGTGTTGCGCGAGGCGCTGGCGAAGGGCGCGGACCGGGCCATCCATCTCGAGGACAACGCTTTTGTCGGGCTCGATGCCTACAACACGGCGCGGGCCATCGCGGCGGCCATCCAGGATGAAAAATTCGACCTGATCTTCACCGGCTTGCAGTCGGACGATTACGGCTATGCGCAGACGGGGGTAATTCTGGCGCAGATTTTGGGATGGCCGCACGCGACCATCATCATGCAGATCGAAAAAACCGGCAGCGGCATCCGGGTGAAGCGGGAACTGGAAGCCGGGTTCTTTCAGTTTGTCGACATGCCGGTGCCGGCGGTGCTGACCATCCAGTCGGGCATCAACAAGCTGCGCTATGCGACGCTGATTGGGATCAAACAGGCCAAGAACAAACCGCTGCGCAAGGTGACGATGGCCGAGGTGCAGCCGGCCGTGGGCGGAAATTTGCAGACGATCGAGAAGTTGTACGTCCCGCAGAAGACGAAGAATACAGAGTTTCTGGAAGGCCCACCGGCGGAAGTGGCGAAGAAGCTGGTGGAGAAGTTGAAGAATGAAATGCGGGTAATCTGAAGAACCCAGTTCTCAGTTGTCAGTTCTCAGTTCTCAGTTAAAGAACCTGGGGACCTGAGCTCTTACTGAGAACTGAGAACTGAGAACTTATTTATGGACATAATTCTAGTCGTCGTTGAACAGCGTGAGGGAAAACTGAACCGCGTCTCTTGGGAGACGATTGCCGCCGGACAGGCGATTGCCGCACAGACGGGATGGACGCTGGAGGCGGCGGTGGTGGGCTCCGGCGTGGCTGCGATCGCGGGCGAGGTGGCGGAGAAAAAAGTCTCCAAGGTGTATGCCATCGAGTCGGCCAGATTCGAGCCCTACACTCCCGACGCGTTTGCGCATGGGTTGCAGCAGTTTTTGGGGAAGCATCCGGCGAAGCTGGTGTTGATGCCGCATACGTATCAGGTGAGGGATTTTGTCCCGAAGCTGGCGACCGCCCTGCAGACCACGGCCATCAGCGACGTGATCGGGGCTCGGTATGAAGGCGGGAAGCTGCTGTTTACGCGGCAAATGTTTCAGGGAAAGTTTGTGGCCGACGTGAGTTTTGCCGGCTCGGGGCCCTGCTTTGTGACCTTTCAAAACGGTTCGTTCCGCGCCGATAAAGTCGAAGCGGGCGCGGCGGCGGCACCGGTTGAGACCGTCACGGTCGACGTTCCGGATGGCGTTGTGCGCAACCAGCCGCAGGAAGTGTTCAAGGAGAGCAAGCAGGCAGTGGATTTGACGCAGGCCGAAATTATTGTGTCGGTGGGGCGCGGGATCAAAGAGCAGAAGAACATCGAACTGGCGAAGCAGTTGGCGGATGCGCTGGGCGGTGAGCTCGCCGCGTCGCGTCCAATCTGCGATAACGGATGGTTGCCGATGGACCGCCAGGTCGGATCGTCAGGACAGACGGTCGCTCCAAAGCTCTATCTGGCGCTGGGAATCTCGGGGGCGATTCAGCATCTGGTCGGCATGAAGGGTTCGAAGAGCATCGTGGCCATCAACAAGGATTCCGAGGCGCCGATTTTTGAGATTGCGGACTGTGCCATTGTCGGAAACTTGTTTGATATCGTGCCTCCGCTGATTGAGGAAGTGAAGAAAGCGAAGGGGTAAGGTTTCAAAGTTTCAAGGAAACTCGGGTTTTGTATCAGGGCATCGCTTTAGCGATGCCGAATCGCCATCGGGAATATTGCCCCTTTAGGGGCTGGCTGTCCACGCGGGCGGGGGCGCCCGCGCTACACACAACAGCGGGTCCTTCCCTTCGACTGCGCTCAGGGTCAGGATGACAATTTCTATAAGGGATTGGACTGAACGACTGGAGGCTTACGAGCCCGCCGCGAACCCGCCAAGGTGGGCCACGGTCAGCCGCAGGTATTTGTAGGGATTGACCGGAACGTCGTTGATGCGGACTTCGTAGTGGAGGTGCGGCCCAGTAGAGCGCCCGCTTGAGCCTACGTAGCCGATGGTGTCGCCGCGGTGGATGTATTGTCCGGCAGTGACGGCGAAGCTGGAAAGGTGGCCGTAGCGGGTGGTGATGCCGTGTCCGTGATCGACGATGACGGCGCGTCCGTAGCCGCCCAGGAAGTCGGCGAAAGTGACAGCGCCGTCTGCCGGAGCGATCACCGGCGAGCCCACACCGGCGGAAATGTCAACCCCGGAGTGGAAGGCGCCTTCTCCGTTAAACGGGTCGATGCGCTCGCCGAAGGAAGCGGTAATCTGGCCTTCGACCGGCCATAGGTTCGGAGCGGAATTGGCGCGGATCCAATCGGCGGTGGTCGAGTTCCTGGTTAGGCCGAGTGAGATGCCTACGCTTGCGGCTCCCGTCAGCGCTGTGTGCCTCAGCGCGTAGAGCTGGTCGAGCGACGAGTGCACCTGCGCTTCCTGAATCTGTTCGGTCGAGGCGGCTACCATCGCCGGATCGGACTTGAGCCCGTAAAGCGCGGAAACCTCGCTGGCCAGCGAACCGAGAGAAGCTACCTGAATGTCACGTTCCTTGGCGACCAATTCCAGACGCGAGTAGCGGTCCTTGAGCTGGGCATGG
Organism: Terriglobales bacterium; assembly: GCA_049697355.1. GTDB lineage: Bacteria > Acidobacteriota > Terriglobia > Terriglobales > Acidobacteriaceae > Acidiflorens. The sequence goes on along the minus strand of JBAVVP010000368.1, from coordinate 1,068 downwards.
TCGGTGCGCAGCTGGTTGTAATGGGAAACCTTTGCCAGCATCCGGGTATAGGAACTGGCGATGCCGGTGAGGCAGAGCCCACCGATTACCAACCCGGCCACAAGGACGTAGGCGTACTGAACGGGAATCGAGATCTTGCGAAGCTGTCCGGCTTCGTCGCGAGCTACGAAAAAGATGTAGAAACGTTTACGCAATATGGCTTCCCTATAAAAGAGTTTGTTCGGAATCCTGCAGGAGCGGTACCGTCATGCTCGAGCTCGGAATCCTGATTCCACCAGCCGCTTCAGATGCAGGCTGGCCCTTCCATGCGACCACGGAACCAGGCAGGCCGAAATCCAATTTGGCCGCAACTGATTCAGGTTGCGGCACTTGGTCCGGCAAATTAAGTGTGAACGGCGAGTTAAACGTAACAAACTTGATTCCCCCTGTCAACCGCGCTACGCACTTTTGGAAGGTTACCAAGGCAGGGTAATCTGCGGTGCCCAAACGGCCAAATTACCGTGGTAAGGGCGTCTCCAGGGTTCAGGGTACGCCCTCGTTGCGCTGTTCCAGAAGTGGCGCGTTTGGGGGCGATTGCCTCGCGCCGTTGGGCAGCGGGGTATAGTGATCGACATGCCGCTTGGCGAGAAGAAGCTGATTGAGCAGATTCGCCGTTCTGCCCGCGGAGGCAAGTCGGTGGTGACGGGCATCGGCGATGACTGCGCAGTACTGAGGGTTCCTCCGGGACACGAACTGCTGGTGACCACCGACTTCACGCTCGAAAAGGTGCATTTCCGGCGGGATTGGCATCGTCCAGAGCTGGTGGGGCGGCGGTGCCTGACGCGCGGGCTGAGCGATATCGCGGCGATGGGAGGAGAGCCGCTGGCGGCGTTCTTGTCGCTGGCCCTTCCGGGCGACGTTCCACAGAAGTGGGTTCGCCGCTTCTTGAAGGGACTGCTGGATCTGGCAGAGGAATTCAAGGTTCCGCTGGCTGGTGGCGACACGGCGCAGTCGGCAGGCGGCATACAGGCAGACATCGTGGTGGTGGGCTCGGTGCCGAAGGGAAAGGCGGTGCTGCGGTCGGGGGCG
>JBAVVP010000367.1:0-16937 GCA_049697355.1 Terriglobales bacterium | reverse complement strand
GGAGAGGGGTACTCAAGGAAGCGAAAAAGCAGGCGACCGCTAGCTGTGGCGCGCGACGTAGAGTAACAGGCCGAAGATCACAATCGGAATCAGTGCGATCAACACGTAAAAGAGGACCCTCTTCTTCCAGGGTGTCCGGCGATCCTTCCAGTTGCGGAATTCCGGGCGGTCGGTGACTCCCACCTGCTCGGGATGCTCTAGATCGCGGGCAAAATCGCGGGCGCTCGGATAGCGATTCTTCGGGTCGCGCTCCAGCGCGCGATAAATGATCTCCTGTAATTGTGGCGTAACGGCGGGATCGACTTCGCGCGGCGGAACCGGATTGTTCAGCAGGCGGTCGTTCATGATGAGGATGGGATTCGCGCCGGAAAAAGGCACTTTGCCCGTCAGCATCTCGTAAAACATCACGCCCAGCGCATACAGATCGCTGCGCGCATCGCCGCGCTGCCCTTTGACCTGTTCGGGAGAAATGTAGTCGGGCGTGCCCATGGTCGGAGAGAACTTGGCGAAGGTGATGCGGCGGGCGCCGGCGTTGCCCGCAATACCAAAATCGATGAGCTTGATGTTGTCGTGCGGATCGACCATCACGTTTTCGGGCTTCAGGTCGCGATGCACCACGCCGTGCGAGTGAATGTAATCGAGCGCGTCGAGGATGCGCAGCGTGATCCGTATGGCGCGCTCCGGCGCGAGCTTCGGCTGTTCGCCGAGAATCTTCCGCAGCAGCCGTCCCTCGACCCACTCCATCACCATGTAGACCTGGCTGCGGTCGTTGTCGGAGAAAACCTTCATCACTCCGGGATGGTCCATCAACTTGCCGATTTCTTCCTCGCGGCGGAAACGATCAAACAGAGCGGGATCGCCCTCGACTTCAGGATGGGGAATTTTGATGGCAACCGGCCGGCCGTTATTAAGATCGGTGGCGCGGAAGATGGAGGCCATGCCGCTGCGGGCAGCCAGGCTATCAATGCGGTAATGATCGAGTTGGTCGCCGGCGTGAAGAACAGTCATCGTAGGTAAATCTGTGAGTGAATCCGCGTCAAAGGCGCTCGGCAAGCGGCGAAGCTCCAATCTAGCCTATCTGCCGCCATCATGTCAGAACTTTCGTAAAAAAGGCGTAAGGATAGCCTCATCGTGAGTTCAGCACCTGCGCTTATGCGGCCACAATGCATAGGTCCTTCGCTTCGCTCAGGATGACAATCATGGGAGGAGCCTTTGATCCATGCCGACTCCTGACCTCTGGCTCTAACGTAACTTATAAGGACGGCCACGGTACATCCCCATGCGTTCGACGCTGCGGACACGAATGAGCTGCAAACTGATGTTATCGCTGCCATCCTGTTCGTTGGCGCGGTCGACGAGCTCCTGGGCGGCGGCGGCGAGATTGCGGTGGCGGCGCGCGGCCTCGGCCATTTCGGCGGCGGTGACGGCGCCGTGCAGGCCATCGGAGCAGAGCAACAGCGTATCGCCAGCCAACAACTGGACCTCGTCGATATCGACGTTCACGAAAAGATTCATGCCGAGAGAGCGGCTGAGGACGTGGCGTGCGGAAGACTCGGCGGCCTCTTCGGCGGTAACCAGGCCGAGGCGCTCCTGGTCGGCGGCTACGGTGTGATCGCGGGTGATGGCTTTGGCGTCGCCGCTGCGGATCAAGTAGCAACGGGAATCGCCGACGTGAGCCACCGTGGCGCGATCGAAGCGGAGCGCGCAGACGACAATGGTGGAAGCCATGCCGGTGCCGGAGCGGCCGGAGAGGGCTTCGGATTCGCAGACGCGCGCGTTGGCCGCTCGCACCAGCTCGGTAACCACATCCTTGTGTAAGGCTCCGTCCTTGGCGCGGCGGAATCCGGCAAGCGCTTCCTGCACCGCCGCCCGCGAAGCCACTTCGCCCTGACGTTGGCCGCCGACGCCATCGGCCAGGGCGAAAAGCCATCCGTGCGAGCGCGTTTGCGCCGGAGAGCCCGGCGCTACGTGACCCACATAGTCCTCATTGTGCGTGCGCACGCGGCCCGTATCGGAGAGTTCGGAGAATTCAATATCCAGCATGTAAAGTACGGCGAACAGCCGGCGCCCTGCCCTTCGACGCTGCCTGCCATTGCGACAAGAATATCTTACCGAGGGGCTGAATCGGCCGGAGTACTTCTCAATCGATTCTTCCCGAGATGCGGACGCCCTGGAACTGGTTTCATAAATGACTGCTCGCGAGCAGGCGGCCCGGCTCCCCAGGGGCTAAAGCCCGCGTGTTTGTTGGCTCTGGGCGGCACGGCTGAAGCCGTGCCCTCCCCAAAACCTATTTATGAAACCAGTTCTAGATCAATGCGGCCGTCGTCGCCCGGTCTTGAATCAGGGTTGTGCGGCCGGAGCTCTTGCTCATGCGGAAGAAATAAATTCCGCCGTAGATGCCCCAGACCAGCGCGATGCCCAACGCCAGCAGCGGCTCCATTTTGGTGCCATAGCCCATGAAGGGGCCAATCAAATAAAACGCCATACAAGCCAGATTGGCGAGCAGCCCGAACACCGGAACCGCCAGATGACGCACCACCTTGAACTGCGGGTGCTTGTGATAGCAGACAATGCAGGTCAGGCAACTCAGCATGTAGAGCAAGAACGTGCCGAAGTTCGAAGCCAGCGTCATGGTCAGGAAAGTATTCGGCAACGCGGCCAACTTGTCATGGGTGGTGTATCCGAAACTGGACCAGAAGCCGTGCGGCAAGGCTTGGATGGCTGAGTCCGCGGGAGCGGCGCCGTCGCCAAAAAACACCAGCACCGTGATGCACCCGACCACGGCGGAAATGACCGCCAGCGTCCAGATGGCTTTATGTGGCGTCAGGTTCTTCGAATGCAGCATGCCAAAATGTTCCGGCACCTCCTGGTCTTTGCCCATGGCGTAGGTCACGCGCGCCCCGGTGTTGATGCAGGAGAGCGTGGTGCCGATCAGCGCCAGAAATACGGTGGACGCCTCGGCCAGCATGAAGATGCGTCCGTGGCCGGCGCCGAATAGCGCATCGCCAACCATGGTCATCATGTCTCCGATGGGCGCCGCGGAAGCTCCGGCAAAGCTCATCGGGTAGCCGCTATTGAGAAAGTAATTGGCGGCAAAATATTCGAACAGATAACAGAAACAGCCTTGCACCAGCAGCGAGACGATGACCGCGATCGGGACATCGCGTTTGGCATTCTTGGCCTCGCCTCCCATCGAGGTCACCGATTCGAATCCGACGAGAATGAGGATGGCAATGGTGGCCTGCACAAACATCCAGCCAAAACTGTGCATGCTGACGACCGAGCGTGCCGTGGGATGAGCGACAAAAGCGCCGCTCGCATCCTTCTCCGGATAACTGATGTGATAGGGCACCGGTTTCCCGGCCGCATCCAACTTCGGCTGCGGGATACCGTTCGCGTCCCGGGCGATGACATCGGTGGCTTGGCCGTTCACCATCTGGGACGTAGTCGCAAACTCGTACTTGTACGCCGCACTGGTTTGCGCGTCAAACTGGAAAGCCTCACTCCCCGGGGGATGGTTTATCCGGTAGCCGAGCGCGACCACCGCGAACACAATCAGAGCGCTGATCTGAATCACGTTGATCGCGATATTGACCGAGGTCGAGCCATTAATGCCGCGGTGGGCGATATAAGACACGCCAAAGGAAAACGCGATGGCGACCGCCATCATGAACATGGGGCCGGGATTGGAGGCGCTCATGAAGTTCGGCCAGAGCGTCCCGACTAAATAGCCGGAGATCACTCCGATGACGCCCACCATCACGCCGGGGTAGATCCAGTAGTAGAGATGCGAGCCCCAGCCTACGATGAATTTGGCGAGGCGGGCGTATGGCCAAGCCTTGTCGTGGTTGAGAAACGATTGCTCGGCAAAGTAATACGAACTGCCGGTTCCGGGATAGAGCTTCGCCATTTCCGCGTAACAAACGGCGGTGGCGAGGCACAACAAGGTGGCAAACAAGATGCCAGCCCACATGGAAGGTGCGGTCGCGCCCGCCGCCGACTGCCCGGCAAAAGTGAGCCATAGAAACGCACCTGGGGCGATCAGGGCCATCGCGTTCATCGTCAGGCCAGTTAAGCCTACCGTTGGTTTCATTTCTGCTGAGTTCTCTGCCATTACTGTTCTCCTTGTGCCCCGAATCTACTTCTTCTCAACAACATTGTTTCCAAACATGAACCCGAATTCCGCCATGGCCCGCGGCTGGTTCTGGTTCATGCCGTTGCGACTGAAGGCGTCTCCCGGGGTGATATCGCTGGCATGAACATAAGCGAGGTCTCCGCGAACGAAGAAGCCGCCTCGTTGGAAGGTAGGCGTTACCGTGATCGATGTGGCGGCGCTGCCCGGGCCGTACAGCAGATTAACCGATCCGTCCGTGGCGCTCCCCGAACTTGAGATGTACTCCCAGCGCACCGGCAGCGAGAAACCGTGCTTAAACGTGTAACTCGCCAGCATCGCGCCGCCCGTCGTGGATGCGCCCTTCACGATGCCGATGTTTAGGTTGGTGGGCACATTGGTGTACTGAAAGTAAGGCTGCAGAATCCAGGGACCCTTGGTGTAGGTGTAGATCACGTTGTAGATACTGCTGTTGTTTTGCACGGGTGTGGCATAAGTCTGAAACGCGGTCTGCCCGTAGTTTCCCCCTCCCACAAATGCCAGGCTATGCGGCCCCTTGGTGTAGGTTAAGGAACCCGTCAGCCACGTGTAGCGGTTGGAGTAGAAGCCGTCGTTCCAACTCAGAGAGGCGGTGAACTTGCCCATGACCTGATTCACCTGGATTCCGCGATTGACGGCGTTTTCCTGGTTCCACAACAGGCCACGATGGATGTTCATGTTCTCGAAGGTGAAGGTGTATTCGGCGCCGATCAAGGTTGGCAGTTCACCGATCAGCAACGAGGTGTTCTTAAAGGGGCTGGTTTTCCCCGGCTGGAACTTCGCAAAGGCAACCGGAACCGGGCCGTAAAGTTTGGTCATCGTCTTGTCGGTTGCGAGGAACGGCGCCCCGAGAGCCGCAATGTTGTACGCGCCCGCTTGCAGGTAGAACTGAAACCAGCCGTCGGCCTTTTGAATAAATACCTGGCCGTTGCTCAGCGCCGCCTGGTGGCTATCGTCGCCCGCTACATAATTCCCCGTCCACATACCCAGGCCGTCGAGAATGCCGTTCACCGCGACCTTGCCGAAAGGCCCGGCGTCGAAGACAGCGGGCGGAAGTGCAGTCAACGGACCCGTTATGGAAGGGGTCGGGAGCGCTGCCGGCGGCGGATCCGGGGCTGCGGAGGCTGGCGCAGTCACCGGCGGAGCGGCGCCTGTGCCTGCCCGTTCCTGGGCACGGCTGAACGACGTTAACAGAATACTTACTAGTACGATTGCAGCTCCGAGATGGGAGCGGTTTTTCATTTCGTGGCTCTCTTTCTCCCCGGTGCATACGGCGGAAGACCGTGCGTTTCCTCTGCCAGCAACTCGACCTTAGCGGTCGAACGAGCGTGCGTCCAACGCATATTTCTTCTGCTCCGCATACGTCTTTCTGCTAATAGCAATAATTTATGGGGAATATAAATCTGAATTATTCAGTGTGAGCCTTTGGCCGCGTCAAGCCAAGTCACTTTTGGCCGTCTCTCGCCAAATAGAACTGGTTTCATAAATGCCTTTCAACCCGGAAATACATCCAGCCCGCGTGTTTATTGGCTCTGGGCGGCACCCTTCGGCTTCGCTCAGGGCAGGCTCTTGAAGCCGTGCCCTTCCCAAAGACCATTCATGAAGCCAGCTCTAATCTCGAAGGGTAGGACGGATGGCGCGGCGGAGGCACAGCCTGCGAAATGCCGATGCGCGCTAATCCAGATTCAACGGATTCATATTTTGCTTGGCTGCCTGTCGGCGTTGGCAGGTTGGGTTTCCGTTTGCGCCAGCGCCGACGAATCATGAAGCAATCGGCTGTTTGTCGGCGTTGGCAATCCGGGGTGTGAACGAAGGCATCGCCATCGCTTTCGTTTGCAAGTAGCGGTCGACGCTCGCCGCCGTTTTCCGCCCCTCGGCGATCGCCCACACCACCAGCGACTGGCCGCGCCGCATGTCGCCGGCCGCGAACACTCCGGGCACCGACGACATATGGCTCGGGTCCGTGGCCACGTTGCCGCGCGGATCGAGTTTCACTCCCAACTGATCGATCATTCCGTTCCGAACCGGCCCAACAAATCCCATCGCAATTAATACGAGATCCGCATCCATCCGAAATTCGGTGCCTGGGATCGGCTCGAACGTCGGCGCCGGGCCAACGCGCGCGGCGTGCAGTTGGTGGACCCGTCCAGAACTGGAGCCGGTGAACTTGGTGGTGGCGATGCCCCAGTCGCGAACGCCACCTTCTTCGTGTGCGCCTTCTGTGCGCAGTTGCATCGGCCACTGTGGCCAGGGCGTTCGCGGCGAGCGCTGGTCGGGAGGCTTCGGCAGAATTTCGAACTGGTGTACGGAAAGCGGTTTTTGCCGATGAGCGGTGCCGAGGCAATCGGCGCCGGTGTCGCCCCCTCCGATGATGACCACGCGCTTGCCGGTTGCCAGAATTTCCGATTCCGGTTCGATGGTATCGCCCAGATTGCGGCGGTTCTGCTGGGGCAGGAACTCCATCGCGAAATGAATGCCTTTCAGATCGCGTCCGGGGACGTTCAGGTCGCGTGGGTGCTCGGCCCCTCCGGCGAGCACCATCGCGTCGAACTCGCTGCGCAAATCTTCGACCGCAATGTTCTTGCCCACCTCGGCGCCGGTAACAAATTTCACGCCCTCGGCCGACATCTGTTCCAGGCGGCGATCGATGATGTGTTTCTCTAACTTGAATTGCGGGATGCCATAGCGCAGTAAGCCGCCAACGCGGTCCGCTTTTTCGTACACCACTACGGAGTGTCCCGCGCGGCACAACTGCTGCGCGGCGGCCAACCCTGCTGGCCCCGAACCCACGATCGCCACTTTTTTCCCGGTGCGGACTCTTGGCGGCTCGGGCCGGATCCAGCCTTCATGAAACGCGCGCTCCACGATGTTCTTTTCGATCTGCTTGATCGTGACTGCAGGCTGATTGATCCCCAGCACACAAGACGCCTCGCACGGCGCTGGACAAATGCGGCCGGTGAATTCAGGAAAATTGTTGGTCGCGTGCAGTTGGCGAACCGCCTCTTTCCAGCGACCGTGATAGACGAGATCGTTCCAGTCGGGAATCAGGTTGTTGACGGGACATCCCGTCTGGCAGAAGGGCACGCCGCAGTCCATGCAGCGCGCGCCCTGGGTGCGAAGCTTCGGTTCGGGAAAATCAAGATAGATTTCGAACCAGTCATTGACGCGCTGCGTAACCGGACGCCGAGGAGCAAGCTCGCGCGCGTATTCCAGAAAGCCCGTGTCCTTACCCATGTTGCACCTGCTCGACCGGCGCCGAAGCAGCCAGCGGCGGACTCGGGATGTAGGGCTGGCGCCTGCGGCTCACTCCCAGCACTCGCTTGTGTTCATGAGGAAACACTTTGATAAATCGGGACAGCGCTTCCGGCCAGTTGTCCAAGATCCAGGCGGCACGCGGGCTTCCGGTCAGCCGGAGATGCCGTGCCACCAGATCTTGGACTAGCTTTACTTCGCCGAAATGTCCTTCGCCGAGCCGGCCTTCGACCAGCCGGACATCCTGAGTTTCGAGAACCGGCTCCAGGTCGACCGACTCCAGATTGCAGCGCTTTTCGGTGAAGTCTCCGCGCTCATCGAAAACGTAGGCGACGCCGCCACTCATGCCGGCGGCAAAATTTCTGCCGCAGGCTCCAAGCACCAGTACCAAGCCGTTGGTCATGTATTCGCAGCAGTGGTCGCCGACGCCCTCGACCACCGCGGTGGCTCCCGAGTTGCGCACGGCAAAGCGCTCGCCCGCGACCCCGTTGAAAAACGCTTCGCCGCTGGTCGCGCCGTAGAGAGCAACGTTGCCGATGAGAATATTGTTTTCGGGGGCGAAACTCGACCGTCGTGGCGGATAGACGATCAGGCGTCCGCCCGAAAGACCCTTGCCCACGTAATCGTTGGCCTCGCCTTCGAGAGTGAGCGTGACGCCCTTGGCGAGGAACGCGCCCAGGCTTTGCCCCGCCGACCCGTCGAGGTGAATGCGAATCGTATCGTCAGGAAGGCCCGCGGATCCCTGACGGCGGGCAATGGCTCCGCTCAGCATGGTTCCCACGGAGCGATGAATGTTGCGCACGGGCAGCTCGATCTCAACCGGCGCCAGAGTCTCAATCGCGGCCAGCGACTCCGCGAGAAGTTGATGATCGAGCGCCTGCTCCAGGCCATGATCCTGCGCCTGAATGCAGCGGCGCGCCACTCGCGACGGTACCGGAGGGTTATAAAGAATGGCCGACAGATCCAGGCTTCGCCCCTTCCAGTGATTGACAGCGGGCTGCACGTCGAGCATGTCAACGCGGCCAATCATCTCATCCATGCGGCGGAAGCCGAGTTCGGACATGTATTGCCGCACCTGCTCCGCCAGAAAGAAAAAGAAGTTGATGACGTGCTCGGGCTGCCCTTGAAATTGCTTGCGCAACACGGGATCTTGCGTGGCGATGCCCACCGAGCAGGTGTTGAGATGGCACTTGCGCATCATGACGCAGCCCATCGCAATCAGCGGCGTGGTGGCAAAACCGAATTCCTCAGCGCCGAGCAGCGCCGCGATCACGACATCGCGGCCCGTCTGGAGTTTGCCGTCCGTTTGCACGCGAATGCGGCTGCGCAGGTCGTTCAATAGAAGAACCTGTTGCGTTTCAGCTAAGCCAAGCTCCCACGGGATGCCGGCATGCTTGATGGAACTCAGCGGTGAAGCTCCCGTGCCTCCGCTGTCTCCGCTGATCAGCACGACGTCCGCGTGCGCCTTGGCCACGCCCGCTGCCACCGTGCCCACTCCAACTTCGGCCACCAGCTTCACCGCGATGCGCGCTTGCGGATTCACATTTTTCAGGTCGTAGATCAGTTGCGCGAGGTCTTCGATGGAATAGATATCATGGTGAGGCGGCGGCGAGATCAAACCCACGCCGGGGATGGAATGCCGCAGCCGCGCAATGACCTCGTCCACCTTGTGCCCCGGAAGCTGGCCACCTTCACCGGGCTTGGCGCCTTGCGCCATCTTGATCTGTAACTCGTCCGCATTGACGAGATAGCTGGCAGTAACTCCAAAGCGTGCCGACGCGACTTGCTTGACCGCGCTCCGCCGCAAGTCTCCGTTCGCATCCGGCTGGAAACGCTCTTCATCTTCGCCGCCTTCGCCCGTATTGGACTTCCCTCCGATGCGGTTCATGGCGATGGCCAGAGTCTCGTGGGCTTCTTTGCTGATGGACCCGAACGACATCGCTCCCGTGGTGAAGCGCTTCACGATCTCTTGGGCGGGTTCCACTTCTTCGATCGGAACGGGCTTGGCGCTCTTCTTCAACTTCATCAAACTGCGCAGCGTCGCCATATTGCTGCTTTGGTTGTCGATGAGGTCGGTGTATTCCTGAAAAGTCTGGTAGCTGTCTTGCCGCACGGCCTCCTGCAATTTACTGATGGTTAGCGGGTTCAGCAGGTGATACTCGCCGTTGACACGCTGGTGATAATTTCCCCCCACGGCCAGCTCCGTCTCGGACCCGGTCAGGGGACGGAATGCGTGCTCGTGCTTCAGTTGCGCCTCGCGGGCAACCACGTCCAGGCCAACGCCTTCCAAACGCGACTCCGTACCGGCGAAATAGGCATCCACTAACGCTTTGTTCAATCCGATGGCTTCGAAAACCTGCGCTCCCTGATAGCTCTGTAAGGTCGAGATGCCCATTTTGGCAAAGGTCTTCAGCAAACCCTTATTCACCGACTTGATGAAGTGCTTCACGGCAAGTTCGGGAGTTACGCCGTCCGCTAACTCGCCGCGGCGCGCCAGGCTTTCGACGCTCTCCAGTGCCAGATAAGGATTGATGGCGCTCGCCCCATATCCGCTAAGCAGCGCAAAGTGCATCACCTCGCGAGGTTCGCCCGATTCCGTAATCAGAGCGACCTGGGTTCGCGTCTCTTCCTGCACTAACAGGTTATGTACGGCGGCCAGCGCCAGCAGGCTGGGGATGGGAGCGTAATCTTTGTTCACTCCACGGTCGGAGAGAATCAGCAGCGTATACCCGGCTTTTCCCGCGAGTGAGGCTCGCTGGCACAACTCGTCGAGCGCCCGCTTTAGTCCCGCTTCTCCTTCGCTGGCACGGAACAGCGCGGGCAAGGTGATCGCCAGCAGGTCCCCGGTCGAGACACGCCGCAGTTTTTCCAGATCGACGTTGGTCAGAAGCGGGTGCTCCAGCTTCAGCATGTGGCAGTTCTCGGGTTCTTCCGAGAGAATGTTGCGCTCGGCTCCGATGTAGCTGACGAGCGACATCACGATCTCTTCGCGAATCGAATCGATGGGAGGATTCGTCACCTGCGCGAAGAGCTGTTTAAAGTAATTGAACAGCGGCTGAGGCCGGTCCGAGAGACAAGCAAGCGGCGTATCGGTCCCCATCGAGCCCACCGGCTCCTCGCCCCTGGAAGCCATGGGGCCGAGGATCATGCGCAGGTCTTCATCGCTGTAACCGAACGCACGCTGGCGGCGAAGCAGGGTTTCCGCATCCGGGTGGTGCATGCGCGAGGGTTTGGGCAGCTGATCGATCGTGATCTGATTGTCCTTAACCCACTGCGCGTAGGGCTGCCGCGAAGCCAGGCGTTGCTTGATTTCCTTGTCGGGGACGATACGGCCCTCCACCGTATCCACCAGAAACATCTTTCCCGGCTGCAGGCGGCCTTTCATCTTTACGTTTTCCGGCTCGATGTCGAGGACTCCAGCTTCAGAGGCCATGATGACGTGGTCATCGTTCGTAACCACATAACGTCCAGGGCGCAAGCCGTTGCGGTCAAGGATCGCGCCAATGACTCTGCCGTCGGTAAACGCAATGGCCGCCGGGCCGTCCCAAGGTTCCATCAGGCACGCGTGATACTCATAGAAGGCGCGCTTCTCGGGCTTCATGTGGCGATTGCCGGCCCAGGCTTCCGGAATCAACATGGCCATGGCGTGAGGCAGGCTGCGTCCCGCGAGCAGCAAGAGTTCGACGGCGTTGTCGAAGTTCGCGGAATCGCTGCCATCCGGCGCAATGATGGGAAAAAGCTTCTTCACATCGTCGCCAAACAAGGGAGACTGGAGCAGCGACTGACGCGCGTGCATCCAGTTGACGTTGCCCTTGAGCGTGTTGATCTCGCCATTGTGCGCAATGTAGCGATAGGGATGCGCTCGTTGCCAGCTCGGAAATGTATTGGTGGAAAAGCGCTGGTGCACCAGACACAACGCGCTGGTCACGTCGGGGTCGCAAAGCTCCTTGTAGAAATTGGTGATCTGCGGGGCGAGGAGCAGGCCTTTGTAGACGATGGTGCGGCAAGAGAGCGACGGAATGTGGAACACACTCGCATCCTCGATGCCGGACGCTGCCGTCTCACTCTCGGCGCGCTTGCGCACCACGTAGAGCTTGCGCTCGAAGGCGTCTGGGTCGGTGAAAGCGCCACAGCCCACAAAAATCTGCTGGATGTAAGGTTGCGAACCTCGTGCCACGCGGCCAATCGCGGAGGCGAAGCAAGGCGTATCCCGCCAGCCCAAAACCGTCAACCCCTCCTCACGCACAATGCGTTCCAGAATGCCTTCGCATTGCAGCCGCGGGTGTTTCTCCACCGGCAAAAACGTCATGCCCACGCCGTAGGCGCCGGGCAGAGGCAGCTCGAAGCCCAATTGGCCGCACTCCCGCGCAAAGAACTGGTGTGGGATCTGGAGGAGAATGCCGGCGCCATCGCCGGTCTCGGGATCGCATCCGCAAGCTCCGCGGTGCGCCAGATTGAGCAATACCTGGATTCCCTTACTTACGATTTCGTGGCTTTTGTGGCCGCGAACGTTGGCCACGAATCCGATGCCGCAAGCGTCGTGTTCCTGCGCAGGATGGTAGAGGCCCTGAGCTGGCGGAGGAGCATTCGTTCTGTTTTGACGCGTCATCATTCCGTTGTTGGCATCGTGGCATTTGCGGCGTGCGCGGCTGGAACACAAACCCGCAAGTTCTTACTTTCCGCCAGATGCGTTGGGAAGTACAATCCAGAATTTCGATGTTAACGATGCAAAAATAAGAAGTTCGCGGCTCGGGTGGAATTGCGGCGTGAAACCGGCCCGCGTCCGCTATAATCCGCATAAAATTCAATGGATTTCGATCAGCTCATCACGTTTCTGGAAGTGGCCAAACAGGGCAGCTTTTCGCGGGCCGGGGACAAAGTGTTCCGCTCCCAATCCGCCGTCAGCGCCCAGATCCGGCAGTTGGAGCAGGAGTATGGCGATCGACTGCTCGACCGTTCGGGCAAGACCGTCAAACTGACTCCCGCCGGACAGGTGTTCTACGACTACGCCGAACGGCTGAAACAACTCCGCGAGGAATCGCTCATGGCGGTGGCGGACCACAGCCGCACGCCCCACGGTACCCTTCGCGTGGGCGCCAACGAAGCGACTTGTCTCTATGTTCTGCCCGAACTTTTCGCGGAGTACTGCCGGCTCTATCCACCAGTGCGCATCAACATTTACCGGAACTTCAGTTACAAGATCGTGGAGAAGCTGGAGAACGGCTCGATCGAGGTGGGCATTCTCACCTTGCCGATTCAGTCTCCGAGCCTCGAAATCAAACCAATTTTCCGCGACAAGCTGATGCTGATGGTGAGCTCCAGCAATCCGCTGGCGAAGCATAAGACGGCGGCGGTCCGCGATATTATCAAACACCCGGTGCTGCTCCCGAAAACCGGCCACACCAGAAGGCTGATGGATAAACTATTCCGCCCTTATCGCGAGGAACTCCAAGTGCGCATGGAACTGCCCAGCATCGGCATGATCAAGGGCTTTGTGGCCGCCGATCTCGGAGTGTCTCTGGTGAGCGCGTCGTTCGCGCGGGACGAAGTGGCCTCGGGCAGAGCCAAGCTGCTTGACCTTGAGGATGCGGAACTTTTCCGGGAACTGGGCCTGGCCTACCGCCGGGACCGGACACTCTCCTGTGCCACCACGGCATTCGTCGATCTCCTGCGCAAACTGGGCCCCTTGGGGAAAAACACACGCTAGCGCCGCGACCGCTTGAGATCCCCCACTGTCATCCTGGGCACTGTCATCCTGAGCGGAGCATGCTCAGCGCGAAGCGATGAGCATGTGGAGTCGAAGGACCCCTACCTTCTCCCGCCATTCCGAATCGGATCCCCACTTTCACCCGCTCAGACTACTAGCAGCCTGCGACGGCGAAAATTTCTCCACGCATTCTTTACTAATTGCAAAAACAGCCGTTTCACCGCGTCCTTGTCATCTGTGGATGTTCGTGTGGAAAAGTAGAAAACAATTAATCTCCCGTTCATTAAACTGCAACAATTCAACGAGTTGCGTTCTTGTTATTTGATGCGTCGCAACCGGCCAATTGCACCGAAAAAGGGCATTGACATTCTTCAAGCAAATCTCTAAGGTGGCTCACGTCGACGGCTGAAAGGGTTGGCTTAAATAAAACTTTGCCAGTCCGAAGTAGGCTGAGTGATCAGCTCGGCGGGGTAACCCGAAGAGCAGCCAGACCGGAAAAAACCGACGGCTCTGCGAGGGGCAGTTGGGGTTTGGGACCGCGAAAGCGGTGATCGCATCAAGGGCTGTGACGGTGCATGTCTCCACGCTGTTGGCTCCCTCGCAAGAGCTGGTGGCTAGAGCATAACCAATGTCACAGCCTTTACCTTTTTCTCCAGCCTTCCTGCTGCCGCAAAGCTGATCCTCAGGGTGCCTCGCTACCCCTCCCTCCCTTACAATAGGAAGTCCGCATGAAACGCATCGCCATCCTGGGTTCGACGGGCTCGATCGGCCGCAGCACTTTGAGTGTGGTCGAGAGCTATCCCGACCGCTTTCAGGTTGCCACGCTGGCGGCCGGCAACAATGCTGAACTTGCCTTTGAACAAGCCGCACGCTGGAAGCCGCGCGTCTTCTCGATGGCTAAGGAGCAGGACGCGGACGCGCTCCGCGCCAAACTCCGGGGCGCCGGCCTCTCCGAAATTGAAGTTGTCCATGGCGCCGCGGGCACGGTTCGCGTGGCGACCTATCCTGAGGTGGATTTTGTGGTCAGCGCGATTGTGGGCGTCTCCGGCCTGGAGGCCACCTACGAAGCGGTTCGGGCAGGAAAGACTGTCGGCCTGGCCAACAAGGAATGCCTGGTAGTGGCGGGCGAGTTGATTACCGCCGAGGCGCGGAAGCAGGGCAAGGCGCTGCTGCCGATCGACAGCGAACATAATGCCGTCCACCAGTGCCTGCGCGGTGGGCGGATGGACGGGGATGCCAACGAGGTCGAGCGCATCTGGCTTACCGCTTCCGGCGGGCCGTTTCTGAAGACGCCCAAGTCGGAATTTGCCTCAATTACGGTGCAACAGGCGCTCAATCATCCTACCTGGAAGATGGGGAAAAGGATCACCATCGACTCTGCAACCTTGATGAACAAGGGGTTCGAGGTGATTGAGGCTTGCCGGCTCTTTAACGTTCCTCCCGAACGCGTGCAAGTCGTTGTGCATCCGCAGTCTACGATCCATTCTTTGGTGGAATTCGTGGATGGCAGCATACTTGCTCAGATTTCGGTGACCGACATGCGTCTGCCGATTTTGTATGCGCTGACGTATCCGGAGCGGATCCCCTCGGAGCTGCGCTTCTCGATCGGAGACCTAAGGCATCTGGATTTCTGCCCCCCGGATATGGCTAAATTCCCTTGTCTGGGTTTAGCTTACGAGGCGGCCGGCGCTGGAGGAGCAAAGACCATCGCCCTGAACGCCGCCGACGAGGTCGCGGTGGCCGCGTTTCTGGACGAGCAGATTGGATTCGAGGACATTGCGCGCATCATCGAAGAAACAATGGCTGCAACGCCCGCCGGACATTTGGAATCTATACAGAAGGTGCTTGCGCTGGATACCGAAGCCCGCCTTTTGGCAAGAGAAGTTGCGCAACGCCGCCGCCGCAAGGGATCGCCCATCGGGGCCATTTCGCATTAGGAATTTTGGAGTAGTGTAGAGAATGATGCCGCAGCTTCTGTCTATCCTTCACACCATCTTTGTCATGGGAATCGTGCTCGGATTCATGATCCTGATTCATGAGTTCGGCCACTTCGCCGTCGCCAAGTATTTCGGCGTCCGGGTGGAAGTGTTTTCCATCGGCTTTGGCAAGCGGCTGCTGGGCTACAGGAAAGGCGATACCGACTATCGCATCAGCGCCATTCCGCTGGGCGGGTACGTGAAGATGTCGGGAGAGAACCCGATGGACGACCGCACCGGCGATCCGGGCGAATTTCTCTCGCATCCGCGCTGGCAGCGCTTCCTGGTAGCCCTGGCCGGACCGGCGATGAACATCATGCTGGCCGTCGCCTTGCTCACCGGCGTCTACATGTTGCATTACGAATACCCCGCCGATCTCGACGAGCCGGCCGTGGTGGGATGGGTGAACCCAAATACTCCCGCGGAGAGGGCAGGAATCCAGAGGGGCGACAAGATTGTCCGGGTCGAGGACATCGCAAATCCGAATTGGGAGCAACTGGAAGCCAAAGCCATGCTCAGCCCGAATCAGCCCCTGAAATTCGGCATTGAGCGCGGCGGCAAAGTCACGGAGAAAGTCTTGGTTCCGGAGCCGCTCGGGTCCTATCAATACGGCGCCATCGGTTGGGTGCCGCAGGAGTCCACGGGTGCTTTGACGCTCGTCGAACCTGGAATGCCCGCGGCCAAGGCCGGGATCAAGGTGGGAGACCAGATCCTCTCCGCGAACGGGCAGGACATTCCCCACCTGGGAGCGCTCATCCAGCTTTTGAACCGCACCAAAGATCAGCCTCTCGAACTGGTGATTCTCCGCAACGGCCAGAAACTAACCGTGACGGTGAAGCCGGCCCTGTCGCCGGGAGGAGGCGCGCAAGGGCCCGCCTACCGGATCGGCGTCGCCAGCCTGCCTACCAAAGTGATCAAGCTGAATTTCTCGGACGCGCTACAGCGCTCTCTATCGGACAACAAGAGAAGCTCTTTCCTCATCCTTGAGTTACTGCAAAAGATGGTGCAGCACAAAGTCTCGATGCGCCAGGTCGATGGCCCGATTGGCATCGGCAGGGATATTGGCGAAGCCGCCCGCGAGAAGGGCTGGACTCCGCTGCTCGGCATCACCGCGGCCATCAGTTTGAACCTGGGCATCATGAACCTGCTGCCCATTCCCATTCTGGACGGCGGCGTCATTCTGCTGCTCTTCATCGAGAGCCTCATGCAGAAGGAAATCAGCCTGCCTATCAAGGAACGCATCTATCAGGCGGCCTTTGTCTTCTTGGTGCTCTTTGCCGTGATGGTGATCTATAACGACCTAGTTAAGACACTGCCGGGGCTCACACGGATGCCGTAGGGCTGAAATTTGATACGGCTACGCCCGTTGACAGCGTAAACTCACATCCCTACACTGACAAACATGGAAGTCCATTTCACCCCCGAGCAGGAAGCGCAGCTCTCCCAAATCGCCAGCCATGCGGGTACGGATACCGAGCGGCTGGTAAAGGATGCGGTCGCGCGCCTGCTTGGACAGGACGCCCGATTTCGCGCCGCCGTGCGGAAAGGCATTGCGCAGGCCGACCGGGGGGAGTTTATTGAAGAGGAAGAGATGGACGCGCGCATCGAGCGGATGCTTAACTCCTGATTTGTATCCCCTGGACGCCAGCCGCCGCAGAGGATTTGCGAGGCATCTACGACTACCTCAAGGAACACGAGCCGCATTTAGCCCGGCAAGGGACGCGAGGAAAGCACCCGCGAACTGCTGCACCGGCGATTGCCACATATCATCGCCTACCGCGTCAACGAAAAACGCGGCGACGTTGAAATCCTTCACATCTGGCACCCGGCCCAGGATAGGTAGGGCGTATAC
>JBAVVP010000366.1:0-18476 GCA_049697355.1 Terriglobales bacterium | reverse complement strand
ACCACCCGCAACTTCCTTAAGTAATGTGAGTTCGCACGAATTGCTTGGCACAATTATTCATCTCTCATTTACAATTCGAGAGCCTATAGGACAATGGACACTTTTCCGCAGCCCAGGAGTTCCAAAGTTGGAGTTGTCCACGGGTAACGACACCGTCGCAATGCTGAGAAGCTCAAAACTGCCGGGAACGTTGCTGAAGGCGCTGATCGCGTTCGCCATGTCGGTAACCTTCCTGGCGCCGGGAACCGCCTTTGCTCTGCACCGGGTAGTCCCTCGCCACCACCGGGCCCTGCGCTTGCATCGGTTCCGCATCCATCGCGGCTTGCTCTGGAACCCGATGTTCCGTCCCACCCACGATTCCCTGCTCCGGCAAAACGAAGAGATCGACCGCCTCGAGTTGCCGCGAATTCAGGACGACACGGAACTGGAAGCGCTCAAAACCTCGGGCGCCCTGGTACCCATCGAGGAAAGCGATTCGCTGAAAATTGAGCCCAGTCTCGATCCCTCACGCCGCTATTGCCGTCCCTGGACTCGCGATTTCGTCGCCGACCTGTCCGAAGTTTATTACCGCCAATTTCACGATCGGATCCAGGTAAACTCCGCCGTCCGCACCGTCAAGGTGCAAAAGAAGCTGCGCCGGCGCAATCGCAACGCGGCCCCGGCCGAAGGCGAGACTGCGTCTTCTCATCTCGCCGGCGTTACCGTCGATCTCCAGCGCCGCGGCTTGACGCAAGAAGAGATTCGCTTCGTCGAACGCTACTTGTTCTATTTGAAGGCGCTCGGTCTGGTCGAACCGGAGGAAGAGCGCCGTCACTGGTGTTTCCACGTGATGGTCTCCGACCGCTATGACGACTGGCGCCAGACTCAGACGCTCTTCGAGCGTTCGCCCGTGGAAGAACCCGCCGTTCCGCCGGTCCCTGCTACTGTCACTGCCACGGCCGCCGGAATGGGCGCTTCGAACTGAGCGTCCACATTCGTGAATTGAATCATCGAATCACTCCTTCATTGAGCCAATGACTTTGAATTTCAATGATTCAATAACTCAATGAGCAAATGATTCAATGACCCAAAGCCCTGCCTCGGCTACACTCGGCACAGAATGATTGTTCTGATGGCAGGGCTTCCCGGAACCGGCAAGACCACGCTCGCCAGCGAACTGGCACGCCGCACGCAGGGTGCGCTCCTCAGCAAGGACGAGATCCGCGCCGCGTTGTTCTCGCCAGAAGATCTCGAATACTCCGTCCAGCAAGACGACTTCGTGATGGAGGTCATGCTCGACGCGGCCCGTTTCCTGCTGCAGAATATTCCCACCCGCAAAATCTTCCTCGACGGACGCACCTTCTCGCGCCGCTACCAGATCGAGCGCGTTCTCCAGTTCGCTCGCGAACACGCTCAGCCCTGGACGATCGTCGAGTGCACTTGTTCCGATGAATCCGCCCGCCGTCGTCTCGACCTCGAACCCGACCCCTCGCATCCCGCGCGCAACCGAACGTTCGCGCTCTATCTCGAAGTGAAATCCCGTTTCGAACCGATTGCGTATCCCAAAACTACGATCTCCACCGACCAACCGCTTGAGCAGTGCATTGAGCAAGCTCTGGCAGCACTGTAAAATTACGAACCGCGAGGAAGCTTGCGGCTCGAAGCCCGAAGCTTCCCCGACTCGTATAGAATCCTGGTGCACTACTCGAAGGTGAAAATGGACAAACGCATTCTTGCCGCCGCTGTGTCGCTCGCTTTTGTCATTCCCGCACACGCGCAGGCCACCATCAGCACCAAGGCCCGCGAGATTCAGAACTCCGCCATTGTCATCGACACGCACGCCGACACTCCGCAGCGTTTTCTCGACGAAAATTACGACATTGGATCGACCGATCCTAAAGACCCCGGCCACATCAGTCTCGACAAGGCCAAAGCCGGCAATCTCGGCGCGGAGTTCTTTTCCATCTGGGTGGACCCGGAAACCAACCAGGGCCACTTCGCCCGCCACACGCTTGATCTCATCGATTCTGTCTACGAGCAGTCCGCGCGCCATCCGGATCGCATGATGATGGCTTTTAGTGTCGCCGACATCGAACGCGCTCACCGCGAGCACAAACTCGCCGCCCTGCTCGGCATTGAAGGCGGCCACTCCATCGAAAACGATGTTCGCGTGCTCCGCGATTTCTACCGCCTCGGCGTGCGCTACATGACCTTGAGCTGGTCGAACACCAACGAGTGGGCCGACTCTTCCGGCGACATCGACAATTCCAAAATCGAGCACCACAACGGACTCACCGAGAGCGGCAAGCAGATCGTCGTCGAAATGAACCGCCTGGGCATGCTGGTCGACATCTCGCACGTTGCCGACAAGACGTTCTGCGACGCCATCGCCGTCACTAAAGCGCCGCTGATCGCCTCACACTCTTCCGCGCGTGCCCTCACCAATCATCCCCGTAACATGACTGACGACATGCTGCGCGCCATGGCCAAAAACGGTGGCGTCGTCCAGGTGAATTTCTACAGCGCCTTCATCGACGAAAACTACCGCAAGGCTGCTGAAGCACAAACCAAAGACCGCGACGCCGCCGTCAAAGCCTACACTGACCAGCTCACGGCCGTGGGAAAAACCGTCACCTATCTCGACGCGGATCGCATCGAGCGCGAGTGGACCGCCAAAATTCCGCGCCCTCCCTTGAAATCGCTGATCGATCACATCGACCACATCGCCAAAGTGGCTGGCATTGACCACGTCGGCCTGGGCTCGGATTTTGACGGCGTCAGCGGCGCGACTCCCGAAGGCATCGACTCCGCTGCCGATTTGCCCAAGATCACGCAAGCCCTGCTCGACCGCGGCTACAGCGCCGACGATATCCGCAAGATTCTGGGAGGCAACCTGCTGCGCGTCTTCCGCGAAGCGGAACGAATCAGCCGCGAGATGCAAGCCGGCAAATGAAATGTGGAGTGACGGGCGTCTCGCCCGTCCGACGTGCGCTTGCAGCAGCATCGCGGCCGGGCGAGAACGCCCGGCTCTCCACCTACAAGCCGCGATCGACTGTCGTACAATTGACGTTTGCCAAACTACCCTACAGGAGCCACCATGCGAACTCTAATCCATACCCTCGTCCTGATCGTCTCCACCTCCCTGCTCGGCGCCGCACAGCCCGACCCCACCGCCATCATTCACACTACGGCTGGCGATCTCACCTGCACCCTGCTTCCGAAGGTAGCCCCCATCGGAGTCGAGAATTTCATCGGTCTTGCGAACGGCACCAAAGACTGGACCAGCCCCGTCACTCACGCCAAGAAGACCGGCGTCCCGCTTTATGACGGCACCATTTTCCATCGTGTGATCCCCGAATTCATGATTCAAGGTGGCGACCCGCTGGGCACCGGTACCGGCGATCCCGGCTACAAATTCAAGAATGAGACTTCTTCCGCTGTCAAGTTCGATCGCCCCGGCCGTCTCGCATACGCCAACGCCGGACCCAACACCAACGGCTCGCAATTCTTCATCACCGAGGTTCCCTACCCCAGCCTCAATGGCGGCTATACCATCTTCGGTCAGTGCGACAAGGCCGCCGTCGCGCTGGTAAAGAAGATCGCTCGCATGGCCAGCGATTCGAGCACGAACCGCCCCGTCAATCCGGTGAAGATCACGCACATCGAAATCCAAAACGCCCCGGCCGCACCGAAACCGTCGGCGGGCACTAAATAAACCCCTGTAGAGACGGGGCTTGCCCCGTCTCCGCCGCGGGAGACGCGGCAAGCCGCGTCACCACCGAAATAACCATTTCCGAATCTGAAGGGAAACTATGACCCGCACACCCGGAACTTATGCCGTGTTCGAAACCAGCGAGGGCACCATCGTTTGCCGCCTGTTTGAGAAGGACGCCCCCAAGACGGTCGCCAACTTCGTCGACCTCAGTGAAGGCAAGCGCGAGTGGACCCATCCCACGACCCGCAAAAAAACCACCGATCCCCTTTACCACGGAACTGTTTTCCATCGCGTCATTCCCGGCTTCATGATTCAGGGCGGCGATCCAATGGGCACAGGTTTCGGCGGGCCCGGCTACCAGTTCGAAGACGAAACCAAGGGCTCGCCGCATCGTTTCGACAAGGCGGGCAAACTGGCGATGGCCAACGCCGGCCCCAACACCAACGGATCGCAGTTCTTCATCACCGTCGGCAACACCGACTGGCTCACCGGCAAGCACACAATTTTTGGCGAGGTAATCGAGGGATACGAAGTGGTGGAAACAATCTCGAAGGTCGCGCGCAACCGCCAGGACCGTCCCAACAAAGACGTTGTAGTGAAGTCGGTGAAGATCGAGCGCTAGAGCCCCCAAAGCGCGTCGGGGTGGGCCATTCATCGCGCATCTTGCGATAAGTGGGACTCCACAAAGTTGAACCGAGGGACCATCATTATGCCGACAAGGAAAGCGGCCTCCCCTAACCGAGGCCAGTCCGCGAAAAACGACGATGGCTCAAAAGAGGTGGATAAATATCTGGCAGCCGTCTCGGAACCAGCCCGTAGCACCTTGAACACTGTCCGCGCCACGATTCGCTCCGCCATGCCGAGGGAAGCCACCGAAGGCATCAGCTACGGCATTCCCGTGTTCAAGTACAAAGGAGTTCAGGTGTGGTTCGCTGCGTTCTCAAAGCACTGCAGTTTCTTTCCCGGAAGTCTCGCGGTGATAGCAGCATTCAAAAACGAACTCAAGGATTTCCAAACATCCAAAGGCACCATCCGCTTCCCTGTGGATAAGCCGCTGTCGGCCACTCTTGTGAAAAATCTGGTGAAGGCGCGGATCGCAGAGTACGAACGCAAACGAGAGCGATGATCGAATCACGCTCGAATTCAGCCAGCTTCACTGTGAGCGTCGTCACACCATGCAGTGACCGTTAGCCTAGTTTCCCAACCTCCAATCTATAATGATTGGGTCTTTCCCCACCTTCTGGAGGCAAGTTCATGGCGTCATTCAACGGAGTTCCTACCCCACCCAACGGACAGAAGATCGAATACAGCAACGGCAAGTACACCGTCCCCAATCACCCCATCATCCCTTTTATTGAGGGAGACGGCACCGGCCGCGATATCTGGAAAGCCTCGGTTCGCGTTTTCGACGCCGCAGTCGAAAAGGCGTACGAAGGCAAGCGCTCCGTAGCCTGGTACGAAGTCTTTGCCGGCGAGAAAGCCAAGTCCCGCTTTCAGAACTGGCTCCCCGACGACACCGTCAGCGCCATCCGCGAATTTCGCGTCGCCATCAAAGGCCCGCTGACCACGCCCATCGGAGGCGGCATCCGTTCCCTCAACGTCGCTCTGCGCCAGATCCTCGATCTCTACGGCTGCGTGCGTCCCGTGAAGTACTACGCCGGCGTGCCGTCGCCCGTCAAGCATCCCGAGCGCATGCACCTCATCATCTTCCGCGAAAACACCGAGGACGTGTACGCCGGCATCGAATGGGAGCAAGGCACGCCCGAGGTCGCCCGCCTCATTGAATTCCTGAACAAAGAGATGCTGAAAGGAGGCAAGAAGCAAATTCGCCTCGACTCCGGCATCGGCATCAAGCCCATGTCCGTGACCGGGACCAAGCGACTGGTGCGCATGGCGATCAACCATGCGCTCGAAAACAAGCTGAAATCGGTCACTCTGGTCCACAAAGGCAATATCCAGAAGTTCACCGAAGGCGCGTTCCGCAAGTGGGGATACGAACTCGCCACCCAGGAATTCCGCGACAAAGTAGTCACCGAGCGCGAGAGCTGGATCATCGACAACAAAGACAGGAACCCCAATCTGAGCGTCGAAGAGAATGCGAACCTGGTCGAACCCGGCCTGGAGTTCGCGCAAGACGAATTCCGCCAGGGAATCTACAAAGAAGTGAAAGCCTGTCTCGACTCCATCTACGCCACGCACGGCAAGGGCGCCTGGAAGAAGAAGTTGATGATCAACGATCGCATCGCCGATTCCATCTTTCAACAGGTCGTGACCCGCGCCGACGAATACAGCGTGCTGGCCACGCCCAACCTGAACGGCGATTACATTTCCGATGCCTGCGCCGCGCAGGTCGGCGGCCTCGGCATCGCTCCCGGAGCGAATATCGGCGACGGCTACGCCATCTTCGAAGCCACGCATGGCACCGCCCCCAAGTATGCCGACAAAGACGTCATCAATCCCGGATCCGTCATTCTTTCGGGCGTAATGATGTTTCGCTTCCTGGGATGGAAGGAAGCCGCCGATCTGATCGAGCGGAGTCTGGAGCGCACTATCGAACAGAAGAAAGTGACCTACGATTTCGAGCGCCTGATGGAAGGCGCAACCAAAGTAAAGACCAGCGAGTTTGCCACCTGCATGATCGACAATATGAACGTCGCGGTCGCAGCCGACTAAGCTGCAACTTAGCTGTAGAGACGGTGCGTGCCCCGTCTCCGCCGCAGGAGACGCGGCCAGCCGCGCCTCTACACCGAAATTACTAAATATTAAGAAAGGACAATTCATGCGCCATAAAGTAACGATTGTCGGTTCCGGAAATGTGGGAGCCACCACCGCTCACTGGATCTCAGCGAAAGAACTAGCCGATGTCGTTCTCATCGACATCATCGAAGGCGTCCCGCAAGGCAAGGGCCTTGACCTGCTCCAGGCCATGCCCGTCGAGAAACGCGATTCCACCATTATTGGCACCAACGACTACGCCGACACCGCCAACTCCGATATCGTCGTCATCACCGCCGGACTTCCGCGCAAGCCCGGCATGAGCCGCGACGACCTTCTGAATACGAACTACAAGATCATGAGCGACGTCGTCGGCAAGGTGGTCAAGCACTCGCCGAACTGTTTCCTCATCATCGTCTCCAACCCGCTCGACGCCATGGCGCAGGCCGCTTACAAGCTCAGCGGATTCCCGCGCGAGCGCGTCATCGGCATGGCCGGCATTCTCGACTCCGCCCGCTTCCGCGCGTTTGTCGCGCTCGAACTCAAGGTCAGCGTCGAGAACGTAACCGCTTTTGTTCTCGGAGGACACGGCGACACCATGGTCCCGCTTCCCCGCTATTCCACCGTCGCCGGCATTCCCATCACCGAGTTGCTCGACCAGGCCACGATCGACCGCATCGTCAAGCGTACCCGCGACGGCGGCGCCGAGATCGTCAAATATCTCAAGACCGGATCAGCGTACTATGCTCCGTCGGCTGCTGCCACTGAGATGGTCGAGGCCATCCTGAAAGACAAGAAGAAGATTCTCCCCTGCGCCGCCTACCTCAACGGAGAGTACGGCATCCACGGACTGTTCGTCGGAGTCCCGGTGAAGCTCGGCGCCAAGGGGATCGAGCAGATCATCGAGATCAAACTCACGCCGGAAGAGAAGGCGGCTCTCGACAAGAGTGCTGCAGCTGTGAAGGAACTGGTAGGGGTGATCAACGTCTAACCAAATCTAATGTAGAGACGGGGCTTGCCCCGCGTAAAAACCGGTTTAGCGACAGGCATCCGTGTACTTTGAACTCTATAGTTGGCCGGACGCGAAAGCTGGCGTTTGGGATTTCTCTGTCTTCTACAATACCAACCGCCAGAAGTCGGTAAGAGAAGTCTTTGCCAAGGAGTCGGTCCTGAAGGGAGTAGATAGTCTTAAATCGAAAATAGCAACGATGCCTAAGCGAGCGCACGTCGTATGGTTCAGTGAGCTGACACTTAGCGGAGTCAATGTTAGGGGTAGCGAGAAACTACAACGTCCGCCGGATGAAATCGTTCGGCAAATAACAGAGTACGCTCAGGAACACAGCGTAACTGTGGTGGGTCCGCCTAACCGGTAGTCTCTGGACCCCGTCTCTGCCGGCGGCGATGGCGAGGAGAAATGGCTTGCTCAAAAGCCTACCGGTAGGCTTCGCGCCGGTTGCGGACGGCAGTGACATTGATGGTTTGCTCGTCCCTCTGATCGAAGAACACTCGATAGTCGCCGCAGCGAAGCCGGAACCCGGTGCGTGGTGACTTGAGCTTCTTCACGTCGCCGGCGCGGCTAGCCAGGTAGCGATCCAAACAGTGCAGAATCTGCATCGCTGCATCGCGGGTGATGGCACGAAGATCGGCACGAGATTCAGGAGACCACACTACGCCGATGCGCTGAACCGCCGGCGGCTCGGTCATTTACCCAAGCCGAATTCGCGCAGAATCTCTTCGTGTGCTACGCCCTCTCCGCGTGCCAGCGAAGTGCGAGCTCGGTCAATCGCAGCTGCTGTTTCGGGTGTGAGTTCTTCCTCTTCTTGTGGTGCGGAGGCCAGGGAACGTGACAGCGGCTCGACCATTACTTCAAGCAAGCTGCGCACGGCGGCAACCTTTTCCTGCGGCAACATGTCGAGCAACTCGTGCGCCTGCTGGCGTTCTTGTGTGACGTCGGCTCCCATGACATCCCCTTTCAAATAGTCTAGATCGAAACCTCCGCGCCAGCAAGAATCTGCCAACCCGCCTAATTTCTGTGCCCCTCATTGAATCATCCTCCCGACCCCGCTATAGTGTGAGCGTTCAGCAACCGCAATGGACTTCGATCAGCTCGAAATTTTTCTGGAAGTGGCGCGCCTCTCCAGTTTCTCGCGCGCGGCGGAAAAGCGTTTTCGCACCCAGCCCGCCGTTTCCTCCCAGATCCGGGCTCTGGAAGAAGAAGTCGGCGCTCGTCTGCTCGACCGCTCCGGAGGCCGCGTCTCACTCACCGCGTCCGGCAAACTGTTTTTCAAATATGCCGAAGAGACCCTCGACCGGCGCAAGACCATCCTGACCGAGATCGCCGAGACCGAGCGCGTGCCTCGCGGCGAAATTGTCGTGGGAGCCAACGAAGGTACCTGCCTGCACATCCTGCCCGAGGTGTTCGCGCAATTCAAGCGCGACTATCCCAATGTTGCCGTGAGCATCAAGCGCTCCGACTACGCCCGGATTCTCGAATCGATCCTCGAAAACGTGGTGGACTTCGGCGTGGTCTCTCTGCCGGTGAATGACAATCGGCTCGAGGCGCAAATGATTCATCGCGACGAACTCGTCGTGATCACGGCCCCGGGTCATGCGCTCGCGGCCAAGTCGAGCGCCACCCTGGCGGAGGTCTCGGCCTATCCGCTCGTCATGCCAAAACTGGGCCACACCCGCGACGCACTCGATGCCCTCTTCTATGACCATCACTTGAAGCCGAACCTGGCCATGGAACTCGATTCCAGCGAACTGCTGAAACGCTTTGTGGCGGCCGATGTCGGCGTGGGCTTCATCGCCCGCTCGAATATCGAGGAGGACATCCGGGCCAAGGCACTGGCGCCGGTCACGCTCGCCGACGCGCAAATCCGCCGCGACCTCGCGCTCGTCTTCCGCAAAGACAAATCGCTCAGCCGCGCCGCCAAAGCCTTCATGGAGATCGCGGTCAAGCAGAGGAATTTCTCGACGTCCGTGGCCGGGGCTGGGAAACGATCCAGATGAACCAGGTGGTGATGAGCCAGATTGTAATGAGGCGCGTCGCGCGTTTCGCGCTCTGCTGGTTGATGCTCACCTCAGTTGCCGCGGCCCAAAAGCGTCCCGCGAGCAAGGTTTCCCCGGCCAACGCCACCAAGCTCATCGCGCTGAAGGCCACGGGGACGGCGCGCTATACCGACAAGGAAATTCTTGCCGCCAGCGGCCTGCAATTGGGTCAGGATGCCGCTGACGGCGACTTCAAAGAAGCCGTGCGACGCCTGGGCGATTCCGGGCTGTTCGGCGACATCGCCTATTCGTATTCCTCTTCAAGCGCCGGAGTGAAACTCGAACTGCAGCTCACCGATACCGATCAGAGCAAGCTGGTTCCCGCGCAATTTGCAAACTTTGTGTGGTTTACCGACGACGAACTGCGGACTGTCGTCGAGCGCCGCGTTCCCCTGTTCAAGCAGTTGTTGCCGCTCACGGGCAATCTTCCCGACCGGGTCTCGGAGGCTCTGCAAGCGATCCTCACCGAAAAGCGCCTTCCCGGACGGGTCAATTACCTGCGGGAGGGAGACGAATCCGGCGGGCCGTTACATGCCATTGTGTATCGGGTCGAGGAAGTCAGCATCCGAATTCGCGCTTTCGAATTTCCAGGCGCTTCGCCCGAGCAGGCGGCTCTGCTTGCAGCCGCAGCCCGCCGCTCCATTGGTGCAAGTTACGAACGGCCCGCTCTCGCCGCCGTTGCGAAATTCGACCTGCTGCCGGTATACCTGCAGCGTGGATATTTGAAAACCGCCTTCGGGCCGTCCAACGCGAGTGTTGTGCCCCACCGGTCTTCTGCCGAGGGTGCCCAGGGATCAGCCGACGTCGAGGTGGATGCGATCGTGCCGGTGACCCCGGGCAAGGTATATTCAGCGGCCGGCGTCGACTGGAAAGGCAACTCTGCCATCAAGACCAGCGAAGTCGCGCCTCTCATCCATCTGCCGCCCGGCCAGCCCGCCGACGCAATACGCCTGCTCCGCGACCTCGACGCCGTTGGCAAGCTTTACCGCAGCCGCGGCTATATGACGGCCCAGATCAAGCCCGACGCCCAGTGCGACGACGAAAAAAGCACCGTGCACTACGACCTGAACGTCGTCGAAGGCGACCAATACAAGATGGGAGAGTTGGAGATCGCAGGCCTCGACACCCAAGCCAAAGCTCGCATGCAGGAAGCGTGGACTCTGCGCGAAGGTCAGCCCTACAACGCCGACTACCCCAAGAAATTTCTGGACGATACCCGGCAACTCGTTCCCCGCGGCGTCCAGTGGGCGATCAGCATTCATGAATCGCTGGACGCGAAGGACAAGACCGTGGACGTGGAGATCCGTTTCCAGCAGCAGTAGCGCTGAGAACCGCGGACTCCAATAAGACTTATTATACTTGGAACTTGAGGGGCTCACGAGCATCTTACAGTGACAGTGGGGTCTTTACTTTCGAAACATCACTTTGTTCACAGGAGATCAAAGCAGAATGAAAGCGAATCGGATTGCAACTGCGGTTCTTGGAATACAGCTGCTGGCCGGGCTCGGGGCGGTTCCGGCGCTGGCTGCCGATAACAGCCAGACCTTGACCGGCGAAGTGAGCGATGCCATGTGCGGGGCGAAACATCAAATGCCGGGCAATGCCGCGGAATGCACGCGCGCCTGCATCAAGCATGGATCAAAGTACGCGCTCGTGGTCGGTGACAAGGTCTACACCCTGGAGACCTCCGATAAAGCTGTGCTCGGCAAACTGAACGATCTGGCGGGAGCGAAGGCAAATGTCACCGGAAAAGTGGAAGGCGACACCGTCAACGTAAAGTCAGTGGCTGCGGGGTCGTGAGCGGGATCGCTACATAAACAACTTAACCGTAATAAAGAACCGGCGGGCAAGCCCGCCGGTTCTTATTGTCTCCACTTGCCGCCCAGGTCAATTCTGGTTCGGATTATCGTCGCGCCGCTTCAGGGTCGGCCGATCGTCGTCGCTCTTGTCCGAGCCGTTGGACGTCTTGTCGCTGGTGGAAGTGCGCCGCAGGCTGGGCTTGCTCCCATCTTTCTCTTCAATCACCTTGTGCCGGTTCTCGATGACGGCAAGCCGCCCTTTCACGTCGTCAAACTCCGACGTGGAAACGATGTACTGCGCTCGCGCCGGCAGGATCGTCGCGATCTCCTTCTGTGACGCCTCGATGCGGTCCGGCGTCTGCGGGTGCGAAGCAAAGGCCTTGGCGAGCGTGCCCGGCTTCTTCTTTTCTTTCGCCTGGAGTTTTTCAAAGAAGCTGACGAAAGCCTGCGGATCGTATCCCGTCTTGTACATGTATTGCAGGCCGAGGTAGTCCGCTTCCGCTTCGAAACTGCGCTGGAACTTCATGAACGTAAGCGGCAAGGCCAAGCCGCTGGCTTCGTAGATTCCGTAACCGATCCCGCCGCCGACGAAAATCAGCGGAAGGGTGCCGATTTGCGCCCAATTCGCCCGCGTCTGCTGACGCATCCCGTGGCGGGCGCAAACGTGCGCAATCTCATGGGCCATCACCCCGGCCAGTTCCGCCTCTTCGTCCGCCGCCAAGATCAGGCCCGAGTTCACGTAGAAAAATCCACCGGGGAGCGCGAACGCGTTCACCTCGTCCGAGTCGATCACCTTGATGGTAAACGGCACCTGCGCGTCGGAATTGCGCACCAGATTCTGACCGATACGGTTGACGTACTCGGTCACCACCGGGTCCTGAACCAGTTTCACACTCTGCTCGACCTGCATCGCATATTGCTGACCCATCTTGATCTCGGTTTCGAGCGAGTACCAGTTGCCCAAGCCACGCCCGCCAACCTTGCGGTTGCCGATGGCGTCCACGTCTTTCTCACTGCCGTCGTGCTTCACCTTGCTGTCGTCAGGCTCCTGAATGGGAGGCGGCTCGGTGGAGGTGGAGTCGCCACTGCTGGCGGAGGAGTCCGCAGGCGGAGCCGGAGTCGGATTAGGGGCTGCAGTAGGATTCTGCGGCTGAGCCTGCGTCGAGCCCGTCGTTGTACCTGCTGTAGGCTGCGTGTTCTGCGGCGGCGCGGTCTGGTCTTGGGATGATGTCTGCGGCTGCGAGGCTGGCTGTGACGCTTGCGGCTGCGGGTCGGAACTCTGGGAGGATTGATTCTGCGCCAGCGCGGGCACCGCAATCAGCGCGAATAAACTCAGGGAAATCAGCACTTTACGGAAGTTCATTTGAGCACCCCGTGGAAGCTCAGTCGACTGAGACGATTATACCCCCGAACAGCAAGGCGAGCTCGACGGAGTTTTCCACCTAGTTGGACGCAGTCTCAAGCTGGAAAGTTACCCGTTATTTTCACGGAAAGCGGCCTGGAGTTGTTTTCCCGTGCCGACCGTGCTGGTTGTGTCTTGAATTCGGCGCTCAGGTTCCCCTCAGCTCTCGCTGACCAGACTGCTACGGTTCGGAGTGTGAACGGCTCGCGACCGGCATGGGCGCGTCGCCCTTCGCATTACGCCACAGGATCGCATTCAGCTTCCTAGTGTCGACTGCATCGGGCTTCGAAAAATTCATCTGCGCCGATTCCTTCGCACCCGCCGCCTTCTTCTCGTTCATGCGATAGATCAGCCCGCTGCGCAGATTCTTGTCGTCCGCCTGATACGGCGGCTGCGTTCCGAGGCCTGCGAACAGCGGCGCCATGAGCGGCGCGTGCGCGTCGAACAGGTTCATTGGGGGAAGTCCGAGCAGAGCTTCCATGGTGTGGATCATGCTCACGGTTGTGTAGAAGTTATGTTCGACAAACGGCTGCGGCGCGCGCGGCGCGTACTTGCTGATGACGAACGCAATGGAGCGATGGGCGTCGACGTGGTCGGCGCCATCCTGTGCGTCATCTTCGACGACGAAGATGGCGGTGTCGTCCCAGTAGGAGCTGTGGGAGACAGCATCGACGACGCGGCCGACCGCCAGATCGTTGTCGGCGACCGAGGCCTGCGGCGTGGGCTTGCCGGGACGCGTGCCTCCAGTGTGATCGTCGGGCAGATAGAGAAGGGTGAACTGGGGAAGCTCCTTCGCGGTCCCCCTCGCCTTCACGAACTCGTCGAACTCGCGCAGGAATTCGTCGGCGCGGAGCTGGTCGGGATAGTCGGTATTGAAGTCGGGGAATTGCGGATCGTAGTGGTCACGCAGGGCGGCTTTGGTCGGGCGCATGCGCTTCATCTGCGGAATCGCCCAAGGCCACGGACTCGGCCCTCCGCGCGGGTTGCCGACGTTCCCAGGCAATGGATCGCCCTTATTAATTTCGGCCACCGGACAGGTCGCAGACGAGGGAGACGGCGTGCCTTCCTTTGGCGACCCCATCTTGATCGCTGGCGACTTCGCGTTTTCGCTCTTGCACCACACGGCAGCGATGAATTCTCCGTAAATGCGGTAGGTGAGGTTGCGGCGGGCGAGGTTGTCCCAGAGGAAGCCAGTACCGGGATCGTCCACATCGGGGATTCCCTGCTCGAGCGGAAATTCTTCGGCCACGCTGCCGCCGGAATCGTAAGTGCGCTCCTTGCTGCGGTAGCCAATCGGCCAGGTCTTCTCGTTGTAGTCGCTCGTAGTCGAGGCGGTCGACCAGAGGTGGCCATCGCCGGAAACTTCTCCGCTGTCGTAAAAATTGTCGAGCACTCCGAATTGCAAGGCTAGCTTGTGTTCGTTCGGCGTGATGTCGGCGCCGTACATGGTGAGCGAAGGGTCGCCATCGCCCGCGGGCAGGTCGCCGAGAATCTGATCATAGGTGCGATTTTCTTTCAGGACATAGATGACGTGGCGGATGGGATTTGTTCCGCCGGCAAATGCAAACTTGCCGCCGTCGGAGCGGACCAGATTGTCTTCCTCGACTTGGTGCGTATAGGCGGCTAGATTCTTGTCGATGTCGGCGAGGCTCAGGCGCTGGATAGAGCCGCCGATCAAGGTCGGAATGTAGGGATGTTCCTTTCTCTTCCGCTCACCCTTCAGCGTGCCCAGCATGTTGTTGGGGCCGCTGCCCTGGCCTTTGGCGGTGGCGATGAGCAAATCATTGCCTGAAATCGCCAGCGCGCTCGGATACCACTCAGTAGGGACAAAACCGATGGGGTTATCAGTCGGTTCCAACGTGACAGTGACAGTACCTGGGGCCGGTCTTGGGGAATCCCTGACTTCGAACACCGCGATTGCGTCGAACGAGGCGCTGGCCGCATAAAGATGCTTGCCGTCGGGAGACAGGGCAATGGCCTGGAGGACGGAACCGGAGTCCTGGAGACGGCTGCGATAAGGGAGGAGAAACCCAGTCCTCAGATCAACGGCCACCACCAAATCAGCGTTGGCGAGACCTACATAGAGCGTCTTCTCATCGGGGCTCAGCAGCATCGCTGTTGCATGTGAACTGGGAGCGGCGGGGTCGTCATGTTTCCGCAGGTCAAGCCACCCCGACACCTTGCCGGTCTTCAAATTCAGTTCCGCGACTGCGGCGCTGTTCCACAAACTCACCCAAGCTTTGGTGCCGGCTTTGTTGGCAATCACCGTGTATGGATAAGCGCTCGGAATGTAATGGCTTTGGCTGAGATCGAACGACTGCAGGATTTTGCCGGAGCTTGCGTCGAGGACGATGGCATTGTCGGAAAGATTATTGGCGATGAGCAGGCGGTCGCCCTTGGGGCCTGGGAGAACGGCGAGTCCGGCGGGATATGGGAGCGCAGTTCCAGCGGGCGTTTTGCGCAAGCCGTACGCGACTTCTTTCCCTTCGGCGATGGGCTGGGGCGCAATCTTGATAAAGCGTTCGGGCGTGATTTGTCCGTCCACGAATTTGTAGACTGCGATGCCGTTGCCGGTGCTCGTTGGCTTTTCGCCGGTGGGGTCGGTGATCGAGCCCATCGAAGCGTAGATATGTTTGCCGTCGCTCGAAAAAGCGAGGCCGATGAAGTAGCTTTGGCGGGTGGAATACTCGTCGCTCAAGCGGTCGTCGGGAAAGTCGTGGAGCTGATTATTGCTGAGATCGAGAATGGCGATCGACTGTCGCGCACCGGTTTCCTGCGTGCCGTATCCCTGGTTGAGCAGCGCGGCATAGTGGCCGTCGGGACTGAGGGCGATAGTCGCGGGAAAGCTGTTGGTGCGGGCAAGGTAGCCAGGGACAGGGAGCGTCAGGCTCTTGCTGGTCGGAAGATTGATGCGGCGCGAGCGGTCGGCGGCGCGGACGACCATGAACACGACAAGAAGCGAGGAAAGAGCGAGGAGAATGGCAACGGCGATCTTTTTCACGGGCGGTGGCCTCGGAAGGTTTGTACCACCCGCCCAGCCTGTGGGGCAAACCGTCTAAGCCCGGTCAATAAAATGACAGCTCTTTCATCGGGTAGTGCTTGCGGTTGCGCGTCCACAACTCGGCGCGATTCAGGACTGCCGCCGCGGCAATCAGCGCGTCGCCGATTTGCAGGCCGTGACTCTTGCCGTATTGACGGAGATAATCGCCCGCGTGGCGGCCGGTCTCATAGTCGATTGGGACGCAAACTAGAGCACGAAAGAAACCCGTCAGTGCCTCATGCTCGCGTGGTCGCACCCCATTCCACAGTTCGGCTGCGGTTACCGGGGAGTACAGGATTGCGCGACCCGATCGCCCCAGTTCCCGCCACCTTGAGGCGATGTCGGGGTCCCGCGCGCGGCAAACTTCAACGACAATGTCGGAATCGACCAAAACGGTCACTGCTTTTCTAGCCTCTTCATCCGAGTGTCCCGCCGCAGGTTGCGGACGTACTCCTCAGTCGAGTCGGGCAAGTCAGTACGATCCTTCCAGATTCCGACGAGACCCTCCATCGCCTTGCGACGCTCCTCCAAATTGCCGAGGTAACGGTCTCGCGCCGCTTGCCGTACCAGATTGGAGATGGTCGTTCCCGTGCGCTGGGCGCGCACGTGGAGGGCGTTCCAGAGATCGTCGTCAAGATAAAGCTGCGTCCGTCGCATGATGTATAGTATACATCACAACTAAGGGACGCCAAAACTATTTTGTCCCCACCAAGTGCACTTCCGACACCGGCGGCCCGGCCTGCGATTTCTTTATGCCAATCAACTCAACTGCTTTGGCGGCAATGTGTTCGGCGGAAACTTCGAACTCCTTGATTAACTCCCAGGGGGCGCCGGAGTCGCCGAAGCGGTCTTTCACTCCGATGGCGCCGGTGATGACCGGAATGCCGTAGAGCGCGGGCGACTGGGTGATGGCGCTGGCTACGGGCCAAGCCAGCGCGCCGATCTGGTGCTCTTCGGCGGTCAGCACAACGCCAGTATCGCGGGCGGCGCGCACGATGGCTTCGGTATCGAGCGGCTTCAGGGTGTGCAGGTTGAGGATGCGGGTCTCGTAGCCGAAGTCCTGCTTCAGGATCCAGGCGGCACGCATGGCCTCGGGCACCATGGGGCCGCAGGCAGCGATGGTGAGGTCTTCGCACTCGTCGCGGTATTCGGACTCGAGTTTCGTTTCGAAGGCTTCAATGAAGTTCGCGGCCTCGCGACGCAGGCGAATCGCGTTCGCCTTGCCGAAGACGAACGGCGTCTTTTCGTCGGTCACGATTGGCGTCGCTTCGCGGGCGAAGCGGATGTACTTCGGGCCAACGTGCTTGAGCAGCAGGTAGTCGGTGGCTTTGCGGGTCTCGACGATATCGCAGGGGACAACCACGTTCATGTTGGGCAGTCCGCACATGGCAAAACAGTCCTCGAGCGCCTGATGCGTCGCGCCGTCGGGGCCGACGCTGACTCCACCGTGGGCTCCGGCGATCAGGACGTTGAAATTGCCGTAGCAGATCGAAGTACGAATCTGGTCGAGATTGCGGGCGGCGGCAAAGGTCGCGTAGGTGCCGAAGACGGGGAGCTTCCCTTCTTTGGCCATTCCGGCGGCGGCCGATGTGGCGGATTGCTCGGCAATGCCCATGCTGATCCAGCGCGCCTTACGGTCGGGCTTGCCGGCATAGAACTCGCTGATGGTGATGGAGCCGGAAATATCCAGGCCGAAGCACACGACGCGCGGATCGTCGCCATTGGCGGCGAGCGACTGGCCGAAGCCGAGGCGGGTGGGCTTCATCTGGACTTTCATGGTTCCGGCAGCGTTCCACCAGTAGTTGCGGTGGAACTTTGGCATCTTGGCTTCCAACTTGCGCTCGACCTCGGCTTGATATTGCTTGGCGTGGGCGAAAAGCTGTTCGACGGGAACCTGGACTTCTTCATCGAGGCCGAGTTCTTTCAAGCCTTTCTTTAACTCTTCGAGGTTGGGCACTTTGCCGTGCCATCCGGCTTGATCTTCCATGAAGCTGACGCCTTTGCCTTTGACGGTGTCGGCAATGATGACGGTGGGCTTGCCGGAGCCGGCTTTCGCCTTGGCATTCTCCAGCGTCTCGACGACCTGCTTCATGTCGTGTCCGTTGATGGTGACGACCTCCCATCCAAAGCTGCGATACTTTTCTTCGAGCGGCTCGACGTTCATCACGTCCTTCACCCAGCCGTCGATCTGCAGGCGGTTGCGGTCGACGATGCCGACCAGGTTGTCGAGTTTGAAGTGTCCCGCCTCCATCGCGGCTTCCCAGATCTGGCCTTCCTGCTGTTCTCCGTCTCCCATGATGCAGAAGACATGGTGATTTTTCTTGTCGAGGCGCGCCGCGAGCGCCATGCCGACAGCGATGCTCAGGCCCTGGCCGAGCGATCCGGTGGAGACTTCGACGCCCGGAAGTTTGAGCCAGTGCGGGTGTCCCTGAAACGGCGAATAGAGTTTGCGCAGCAGGGCGACGTCTTCTTTGGGGCAAAAGCCGGCGAAGGCGAGGCCCAGATAAAGACTGGGCGCCTTGTGGCCCGTAGACCAGACGATGCGGTCGCGGTCGGGCCAATTGGGATTCTTGGGATCGTGGTTGGCGACGCGAAGGTAGAGCGCCGCGGTGATGTCCATGATGGAGAGCGTTCCGCCGGCGTGTCCAGACGTGGCCGCGCACAGGACGGCCAGGTCGTAGCCGCGCATCAAGTTGGCCTGCTGTTTCAGCTCGTCAATGCTGTAGGAACGCAGAACTTCGCCGGTGGTCGAATTCTGAATAGACATGGGGTTGC
>JBAVVP010000365.1:0-36232 GCA_049697355.1 Terriglobales bacterium | reverse complement strand
GGTGCCACCGTCGGCTCGGCGGCGGCACACGACGCAAACGCGCCGAAGCCGGCAACGGCCGAAACGTCTTCTGACGACATCGCGTTTTTCCGGGAAGTACTCAAGGAAGGGCGTTCGTTGATTGTGGTTCGGACGGAATCCAAGGAGCTTGCGAGTTCAGCGTGCGCTGTCCTCGACCGGCTGGGAATCGGAATGGAAGGACGGAGCCCCGTCAAGATGCAAACCGCTACCCGGCAGGCTGGAGGAGTAACCGTCGTCGACATCACCGGGAGAATTACGGTCGGCGAAGGAAATGTCGTCCTCCGCGAGATTGTTCGAGATCTGGCGGAAAAAGGCAAGAAAGCGATCGTGCTGAACCTGGGCGAAGTCCAGTACATAGACAGTTCTGGAATCGGGGAATTGGTCAAGGCTCACACCACGATTCGGAACCAGGGCGGGCAACTGAAACTCACCAATCTGAACAAGCGGGTGCATGATTTGCTCGAAATGACGCGGCTGTCCGCCGTTTTCGATATTCAAAAGGATGAGACGAGCGCGATCAAGTCCTTTGGCGGCTCGTCACAAGTGGTGGCCTAGCGCATCAGTCCTGCAACTTTGTCGTTAATGTCCTCCGCGGCGAGGGCGGGTAATCACTCTTGAAACAGACTCATGGCGACGGGCTGAAACCGGTCAGGACGAGGGCACCATGGCAAAATTGTTTGCGATCACTATCATCGTAATCGCGATCCTTTCCGCGATTCCCATCCTGCGTCACACCTGGGTGGCGCCGGAAGACATCTCGACTCATGGAGCCCTGATCGACGAGCAGATGTCAGAAACGATGGCCGAGGCCGGATTGTCCTTCCTCGCCGCGCAATTCGTTTTAGCTTTTTTCATCTGGAAGTTCTCCGATCCCGGACCCGATGCCAAGATCAAGAAGTTTCCCGGCGGCGCCAAGGGTTTGGTGATTGCTGCCTTTTTAGTGGTGGGCGTCGAAGTCATCGCCCTCGGAATCTTCGGGGTAAAGGCATGGGCGAATGTCTACCTCACCGCTCCGTCGGCCGACGCCATGCCGATCCAGGTCCAGGCAGGACAATTCGCCTTCTATTTCCGCTACCCCGGTCCCGATGGAAAATTCGGCCCCATTCACCCGGAGCTCATCAATGAGGGATCGCAGAATTTCTACGGTCTGGATCCCGATCATGATCCGGATTCCAAAGACGACATCGTGACCGCCGAGATGGCGATCCCCGTAAACAAGGAAATCCATCTGCTCATGCATTCGAAGGATGTCGGACATTCCTTTTATGTAAGGGAGTTGCGGGTGCAGCAGGATTTTGTTCCCGGGCTCGATGTCTCGCTGCACTTTACGGCGACCAAGATCGGCAGGTACGAAATTGTCTGCACGCAGCTTTGTGGCTTGGGGCATTACAGCATGAAGGCATACCTGAGCGTGATGTCTCAGCAGGACTATGACGACTGGCTGAAGAAGCAAGCGGCATTGCAGTAGTTTCTCCCGTCCACGCTCACGCGCCGGTGGAGGGAGACATCTTTCGAGGTGAGGAAATGCACGACATGTCAGCGCACGCGGTGCAACACCATGCGCCTCCGACCAGTTTCATTCGGAAGTACGTCTTCAGTCTGGACCATAAGGTAATCGGCAAGCAGTACTACGCGTTGGCCCTGGTCGCGGCTCTTTGCGGAATGGTGCTTTCCTGGTTCATGCGCATCCATCTGGGCTGGACCAACGCCGCGATCCCGGGCCTGCAATTGCTCTCGAAGACGGGCGCTCCCGGCGGGGTGATTACGCCGGAATACTACCTGCAATTGATGACCATGCATGGCACGATTATGGTCTTCTTCGTGCTTACGACCGCGCCCTTCGCCGCCTTCGGCAATTTCTTCCTGCCGATTCAGGTCGGCGCCGAGGACATGCCCTTCCCGCGCTTCAACATGATGTCGTTCTGGGTCACGTTTACAGCCTTCCTGGTCTTGATGGCCTCGTTCTTTGTGGGCGATGGACCGACTCTGGGGGGCTGGACCCAATATGCGCCGCTTAACGCGGTGGGGCCGGTTGGAGGCCCTGGCCAAGGTGCGGGCGTGGTCCTTTGGGCAACGTCGATTGCGCTGTTTTGTGTCGGCCAGCTGTTGGGCGCATTGAACTTCATCCCCACCACGCTCGATCTCCGGACCAAAGGGATGAGCCTGCTGCGTCTGCCACTCAGCGCCTGGGCGTGGTTCATTACATCCTGTATGGGGCTAACAGCATTTGCCGTGTTAATGCCGGCATGCATCCTCGTTATTCTGGATCACGTGGCCGGGACCAGCTTTTTTGTTCCATCGAATACGGTGATCAATGATCAACTGCAGCCGCACTCGGGCGGATCGACTCTTCTGTGGCAACACCTGTTCTGGTTTTTCGGACATCCCGAGGTCTACATCGCGATCGTGCCCGGACTCGGCATCGTTTCCCATATCCTGATTACCAACATGCGCCGGCCGATGCTGAGCCACAGGGTGCTTATCTATTCCATGGGTGCCCTTGCCGTCCTCAGCTACATGGTTTATGGGCATCACATGTTTGTCAGCGGGATGAATCCGATCTCCTCTCTCGCGTTCTCTTTCCCAACGCTGGTCATAACTATCCCGTCCACCATCATCGTGCTGATCCAGGTCTTCAGCCTGTATGGTTCCAGGCTACGCATCAATTCGGCGTCGTTATTTGCCCTGGGCTTTATTTCGATGTTCGTCAGCGGCGGGGTAAGCGGCTTCTTCCTGGCTCAGCCATCGATCGATATCATGCTCCACGCGACTTACTTCGTGGTGGGCCATTTCCATATGGTGATGGGCGTCGCTGCCATGTTTGGTATCTTCGCCGGAACTTACTTCTGGTTCCCGAAGATGACCGGACGCATGATGAACGAGACTTTGGGAAAAATTCATTTCTGGCTCAGTTTCGCGGGCGCTTATTGCATCTTTATGCCATTTCATTACCTGGGAATGGCCGGGAATGTTCGCCGCTATTCGTCC
Source organism: Terriglobales bacterium (assembly GCA_049697355.1). Lineage (GTDB taxonomy): Bacteria > Acidobacteriota > Terriglobia > Terriglobales > Acidobacteriaceae > Acidiflorens. The sequence continues at coordinate 33,223 of JBAVVP010000365.1, read as the reverse complement.
TTCCCGGAGGACTTCCTGCAGCCGCTGATCCCGGTGCATCGTTTCATCACCGTCGCGGCTCTAGTTACCGGCGCGGCCCAGCTTATTTTTGTCTACAACCTGATTCACAGCCGCTTCTGGGGCAAGCCGGCGCCCGACAACCCGTGGGAGGGCACGTCGTTGGAGTGGAGCACGGCCACACCGCCGCCTTTCGATAATTTTGGCGGTAAGCTTCCCGTCGTTTACCACGATCCTTATCAATACGGGGTGCAGAGTTCGGTTGGAGACTATGTTATGCAGGCTTCGTCGGAGCAGGTGAAGACAGAGCAAGAAGAGAAATAAGTCACGAGTAAGCCCTTGTATCTGCGGGAGGGGAGTTAGTAAGTCATGGCAACTACGGTACATGAACCGCCGCAAATCGATCCGGAACGTTTGTCGGGCCGAAGGCGCTCAGGGAACGGCGGCTGGCGCGACTTGGTTCCAGCCAATGGTGACCTGCATGTGGCGCTGGACCACTCGCCGCCACCGTCTTCGTCCGCCATTTATGTGGTGCTTTTCGCCATTACGATGATGTTTGCCGCGTTCACCAGCGCTCTGATCGTTCGCAAAGGTTCATCGCTGGACTGGCAGACCTTTACGCTGCCATCGATCCTCTACTTGAACACATTTCTCCTTCTCGCCAGCAGCGTTACGCTGGAGGTCTCGCGTCGCCGGGTCGCTGCTTTCATGGGCGGTTTGAGAAATCAGGTTGAGAGCCCGGCACGCTGGCTGTACGCGACCCTGTTTCTCGGCCTGCTTTTTGTGGTTGGTCAGTATGTCGCTTGGTGGAAGTTGCGCGCCGAGGGACTCTATCTGGCCACGAATCCCAGCAGTTCTTTCTTCTACGTGCTCACAGCCACGCATGCACTGCACGTACTAGGAGGTCTGGGCGGGCTAATCAATGTCATTCGTAAGCTGACTAAGTCGGCCCTACGGCGGAGTACCCTGGATGCGACCGCGCGCTACTGGCATTTTATGGACGTTCTTTGGCTGTACCTGCTTTTCCTGCTTTGGATGAAACTTTAACGGACTTGGGAGGCACTGTGAGCCAAGCGGATTTGACCATGGAAGGACACTCGGCAGGCTTGACGGCGGGACCGGCATTTTCGATTCCTACAAAAAAGCTGGCGATGTGGCTGTTCATTATCGCGGACACCATGACTTTTGCCGCCTGCCTAGTGGCCTATGGGTTCCTGCGTAACGGAACTCCCAACTGGCCCCGACCGTTCCACAGCATCACGAATGTCGCGCTGATGACCTTCATTCTGCTGACCAGCAGCTTGACCATGCTGATTGGACTGCGCTCGGCGCGGGCCGGGGACAAAGCCGGTGCCTTCCGCTGGATCATGATTACCGTGGTTCTGGGTGTTGTTTTTGCCCTGTTGCATGTTCGTGAATGGCTGGAGCTCATTGACCAGGGCATGAGGCTGTTTAAGAATCCGTGGGGAACCGGACTGTTCGGGGCGTCATTTTTCAGCATCACAGGCTTGCATCTCACCCACGTTACCTGTGGCGTAATCGCTTTGTTGGCGGTGGGGGTGCGCTATAAGGGGGGCCGCTACAATGCGGATGACATCGAAGTGTTGGGTCTTTATTGGCACTTCGTGGATATAGTTTGGATGTTCGTCGTACCGTTGGTCTATCTCTTGAACCTCACCCACTAGATCGAGAAAAGCTTGGGAGCAGAATGACATGACAACCGCGGAAGGCAAGAGCAATGGAATCGGCAAGGATCTGGGCGTCTATGTCTGCCTGTTGGCTTTGGCGGGTTTGCAGTTCGTTATTGCCTATCAGAACATTGACGCTTCGCAAATGTTCTGGCGCTTGTTGGTTATCGCATGCGTCGAGGCAGCAGTGGCAGAATTGTTCTTCATGCATCTTTGGTCTGAAAAGCGGGCGTTCCTGGTCTTTGTCGTCGTCTTTACGGTTGCTGTCCTGCTGGGGATGCAATATGGGTGGACCGATAGCTTCCGGATGGTTACCGGCGCGCCATTTTCAAGGTGAGCCATGAATGGGACGGCGGGAGTGGAGAGCCGCGATGTTGAAAGGGAAGATTAGGGTCGAGAGACCGTTTCTGTTGATTAGTATTGCGCTGGTGGGACTGGCCATGCTCGCCGCCCCTCTCCCGGCGTTCTCCCAGAGCTGCGCGCTCTGTTATACGCAGGCGGCCTCGGCGGGTGCGCGAATGATTCAGGCCTTGCGCAGTGGGATTCTGATCCTTATCGCGCCGCCGACGGTCATGTCGGTTGGCATGATTTTCATTATGCGCCGCAAACGCAATCAGGTCAGACGGGCCGATGACGAGCCTGACGTTGACCAAAAGTGGTAGTGTCTCAACGACAGTTGCTGGGCGCGGCATGGCCGGCAAACCGTGCCTTGATCCAACTGATCTGATCTGCGACTGACGCTCCCATCGCGCCGCTGGCATCGACATTCGGATACTTCAAGAAAAGGATGCGGTCTCCTTGCTTGCACATGCGGGCCACCGTTTTTTCCGACATGTCCGACGGTACGATGGGGTCCACCTCGCCACTGATGACGAGGAGCGGGCCCCGGGCTCGCTTTTGGCCGGGAGTGTTCCGGCGGAAAAATTCGTTTACGAACCGATTGCTCTCCCATGCCGGTTTCAGCATTCCGTTCGTGAACTCCGGCTCAGTATCTCCGCCGCAGGTCTGCGCAGCACGCTGGTAGGCAGGAAGTGCCGAGTCTTTCAGCATGTCGCTCACTGGGAACTCCGCATAGAGCGCTTTGACGGTGGATGCCAATACCAGCAGCATGCGGTTTGAAGAACGCAACGCGAAGCGCTCGTAGACCGCTTGCGCATCCGCCACGCCCGAAGTGGCGACGCTGCCCAGGTAGTTGGGATCGCGTCCCTCGCTCTCCGCGACGGCCACGGCGGCCAGCGCTCCCTGGAAAGGTCCCACCACAATCCATTTAGGCCCGATCGGTGGCACGGCCGCGCGCGCCGCCAGAACCGAATAGATGACATCCAACGCGTTCGACTGCATGTCTTGTACCGCCTTGCCGGATTCGGCTCCCAACCCAGAATAGTCGGTGGCAACCACCGCATAGCCAAGATTGGCGTACATCGCGAGGAGCGGGCCCACCCCGAGATTCTTCATCAGTGAGGGAGCGCACTGTCGTGCCGCTCCCCTGAAGTCGTGCGCCCAGGCAATCACGGGCCATCCGCTTGCCGGAGGCTTGCCATCCGGAACCAGCACCACACCCGAGACGGCCACGTCTTGCCCGTTTGCGGTCCGGGAGTGATAAAGAATCCGTGATACAGACAATTCAAACGGAAGGTCATATTGATCAATCACTTCCGAACCTATCAGTTCTCCAGGCTTACCCAGGGGCAGCGGATGTGGCGTGTCATAAAACTTCGTCAGTGGAAGTGTAGAAGGGGGCCGAAATCCTTTGGTCGGTGTAGGGGTCGGAGCCTGTGCAAATAGCGTATTTTCAGGTGATCCGGGAAAAATCAGAGAAACGGCGGTCACCGCCGTCAGAAACGTCCGGGCGGTGTGGCTTGATGACCGGGAGAAGCGAGGCTTTGTCATGTCGTCAGTGGGGGATGGTACCACCTTAAGATTCCGAGAGGCCACAACAGCCGCGCTGCGGACGCGCTTTTGTTATTTGGCCCCTTCTGAAGCAGCTATTCAAACCAGGCCGCTGAAGGGGAGATTCGAACACTTCTCGCTTGACGCGAAAACGATGAGAAACTGTATTCGCGGACGACAACAAGGAGTACTTGAGCACTGGCTTAACGCAGGTCGAGCCAGTGCGCCCGGAATACTATGCGCCCGATGTCACTTTGACTGGAATCTCGGCTTTGCAGCTGTGTCTGTAGCGTATGTGAAAGCCGTAATGAATGGTGAATGACGCAGAGAATGGGGTTCCCCGCACAGGTGCGTTGGCCAGACGCTTACGGGTGTATGCGTCAGAGGAAGCACACGGTTGACGGGTTTTAGTTGAGTTCGCGCTGCCAGGGCCAACACACCTCGGAGGTTTTAAGAGCCTTCCCAAGACTTTGATAACGGCTCCTGTCGAATCAACAAACCGGTCTTGCCGAGTTTCTGACGCTAGTGACCTTGGCTGAAAGGCTCGGTTCGCTGCTGTAACAAAACCCATATTTTTCACGATGGCGCCGGAGACTGTGCCCCAGGTTCAACTCTTCGTGAGCCGGGAAGCTTAGGATCCACGGCAAAACGGGGCAGTTGGGCTAGAAAGTGAGCCGCAGCCCGAACTCCAGTTGCCGGGGAGCACCGAGGGAGTAGACGCCTGTTCCCACCCCCACGCGGTTCACGTCGTGGCTTGCGCGAGTAGTGCCGTTCATCTGTCCCGCGCCTCCAGTCAACAATCCATTGAGCGCGTTCCCCGGTAGATCAAAGTTCGCGAAGTTGAAGAGGTTGTAAATCCCGGCGCTGGGTTGCACCGTGAATCTCTCACGAATTTGATACGACCAACTGACTTTCAGATCGAAAGCCCGTAGCCAGGAGAGATTGACCTGGCCCGGCGGGGCGGGAGCAACCGGAGGGGCCACGGCTCCCAGTTGCTGCAACTGCGTCACGCTGAACAATCCGTTCTGGATCAGCAACTCGCCCGCGGGTGTTGGCTGGTTGGCGTAAGTGTTGTTGTAATTCGCGATCGCGTGGTTGATGTTCGACGCATCGATCCCGCGGTCAAAGTTTCCAGTACGTGTTCCAGGAAGGAGATCCTGAACCGTACCGTCGCCTGTGAAATCGGTGCGAAAAATCTCCCCGGGCCCCAGAGTCGTATTCGGTACTACTAGCGACGCGGAGAGCGGACTCCAAAAATGTCCGATGACGGCCAATTGGAATCCGCGTGGGAATTCTGCGAACCCGCCAAAAGAAAACTGGTGCGTGCGATCCAAGAGCGAAGGCCCGAAGAAACGGTGGGGCTTGGCATAGTCTGGCGGGAAGATCCCGATATCCTGGTCGGCGTTGATCAATGCGGCCGTTACACTTTGGACGAATCTGAACAACGCGCGGCAAAGCTTCAAGCCCTCGCTACCGAGGCTTACGGGGGTCGAAGTGGAACTCGTGGTCGCGAACCCTGGCGCCGCCAGTGGCGAGGTCACGATGGCGTTGATGAATGCAGAGGGAGAAAACTTGGCGATTGTATCGAAAACCGTGGCGGTCGCCGACTGCAACCACGTTCTCTTTCTTCTTCCCAAGGGTGGTGCACGAGTTTTGCCAGGGCAGGTTTATAGCATCGCACTGAATGGTGATGGCGGCGTCTTCGGATGGAAGTACGTCAAGGACGAGTACGCCAACGGTGCTGCGTCAATGAACGGTAAACCTCTTTCAAGGGAGACTCCCGCCACGTTTCTGTTCCGGACGTTCGGTGCGAATTGAGTATGCTGCGACCGCGAATTACTCAGTCAAGTCGCCGGATCTTTGATTGCAGCGACCCAGGTGAAGTGGTGAAGTGACGGTCCAGCAGTTGAAAAAGATCGTTCCACCTCTGGTATTTGACAATTGCGAGCGCTTCCGGGCTACTCGGAAAGTTACAGCGGAACAGAATGCGGCCCAGAGCCAGCGAACCTCATTGTCGGCTTGCTTAAGTCTATGAATGCTGGGCGACCCACGCAGTCGGAGTAAGCTCTGGAAGGCGCTGAATCGAGAGATCGGCCAACCCGGGGAGAACCGCGGTCAAGTAGTCGCGCACTGAAAGGTCCAATCTACGACAGCTTTCCACTATTGAAAGGATAGCCGCGATCTTCGGTCCCGCCTGCGAGCTTCCGATGTGGATCCAATTCTTTCGGCCAAGAGCCACGGGACGCATTGAATTTTCCGCAAGGTTATTGCTCAGCTCAAGTTCGGGATATTCCAGGAATCTCGTAAGTTTCCGCCACAGGGTGAGAGTGTATTGGCAGGACTTGCTGAGTGCACTGGAGGGCAATGCAACGGACAGTGCTACCTCGATCTTGCTCCGAATATCGTCCAAGAAAGTCTACCCCGCTTCTGAAACGATGCAAGCGCCAGCCGTGCTCTCAACAACGGTAGGACTGAATGAGAGAACGGCATAAGACAGGATCAGTCGTATTCGACAAAGAACGCGGCACTTGGAGATTCTTGCAGTGGGTCAATGGCAAACGGAAATCCCAAACCATCGGCACGAAGCGAGAATTTCCAACCAAAGCATTAGCGTGGAAGGCAGCAAAGTTACTACCTGAAAAACAAACCGCAGTCAGCACCAGCGCTGCTCTAACCGTCAAGGTGCTGGTCACGCAGTATCGGGAAGAGAAGATGCCAGAACGCTACAGCACACGCAGGTCGTATGACGCATGGCTGAATAATCACGTCATCCCAAAGTGGGGCGAGTGCGAGATTACAGCCGTGCAAGCGCGTCCGGCGGAGTTGTGGCTTCAATCTCTCGAACTGACACCACGTAGCAGGGCAGCCGTTCGCGGTTTGCTTCGCATCCTGTGGGACTTCGCAATGTGGTCCGGTTCCGTGGCGACACAGCGAAACCCGATGGAACTGGTCACCATCAAAGGCGCGTCGAAGCGAACTAGCAAACCCCGCAGTCTGACGGTAGATGAGTTCCAACGATTCATCGTTCACCTCGGGGAACCATTCCGCACCATCGCCCTCGTGTGCGTGTGCTTTGGCTTGCGAATCAGCGAAGCTCTAGCTCTCAAGTGGGGCGATATGGATTGGTTCAACGGGAAACTCAGTGTACAGCGTGGCATCGTTCGACAACGAGTGGATGACGTGAAAACCGAAACCTCGACACAAGGCGATCACCGTCAGCCAAACCATGATCGAAGCACTCAAGCTGTGGAAGCAAACGACTCAGTTCTCAACGCAAGAGGATTGGATTTTCGCATCCCCAGCACAGCTAGGCCGTCTGCCGTGGTCAGCCGATAGCGTCAACGACGCGTACAAGAAAGCTGCATCTGCCGCTGGAGTCGCCCAGGTTAGCACGCACAGCATGAGGCACACGTACCGATCATGGCTTGACGCTGTGGGGACTCCGATAGCAGTGCAGCAAAAGCTCATGCGGCACGCAGACATCCGCACAACGATGAACACCTATGGCGATGTGGTCACCGATGAAATGGCAGTAGCGTGTTCAAAAATAAGTAGTTTGGCGCTGAATGGATCACAAACGGATCACACGCCTAGCTAAAGCCTTTAGATTGGCGGAAGCGTGTGTGAGTCGAACACACCGGCGACATCGAAGATGCCGCCCGCCGGTTTTGAAGACCGGGACGATCACCGGACCGCATGCGCTTCCGTTTGGTTTTCACTGCTCACGTTACCCAAGACTCTCCGCATCGCGACCTCTTCGATCCTCATGGGGAGGAACGACACAGTGATTCTTGGCCTCGCCTGGGCTTGCCAGCCGCGGGTTCGAGGGCGTGGTGCGAGCCGGCCACGCACCGAACCCTCTCTGGCTTCAAGCCCAATTCCTGAAGAAAAGCGCCTGCTTGGCAATGGGCGCGGTGCGTTCGGTCAAGCCCGCCATTTGGGTTTGGCTGAGCGGCGTGAAGTCGCGGGCGAGTTGCACATCTTCTTCGAGTTGGGAAATGGAATCGCATCCGATGATGACCGTGCTCGCCGGCAGGCTGAGGGTGAAGTAAAGCGCTTCCTTCATTGCCAGAACACCAGGTTTCGTAGCGGGCTGGTTCCAGCCTGAGTCATGGCTCTTGTCGGGCTGCCAGGAACTGAGGATGCGGCCGCGTGCGGGAATCTTCATGCCGATGATCCCCAGCTGTTTGTCGACGGCCATCGGCAGCAGGTGCTCGGTGAAGCTGCGGTGGTGGGGGTCGGCAGCGTTGACAGCCATCAGAATCTGGTCGAAGTCAAAGCGACGGAGGCACTCCATGAGCAGATCGGGGTCGGAGTGGCCAGTAACGCCCAGGTAGCGGACCATTTTTTGCTCGCGCGCCTGGATCAGGGCTTCGAGCGCGCCACCCTTTCTGAAGATTTGCTCGACGTCCTCTTTGCTGTCGATGTGATGAAGCTGCCAGGCGTCAAGATGGTCGGTGTTGAGCAGCTTGAGCGATTCCTCGAGCAGGGCCAGAGAACCGTCGCGGCTGCGGTCGTGCGTCTTGCTGGCCAGGTACACCTGGCGGCGGCGATGCTTCATCACCTGGCCAAAGTAGCGTTGGCTCCAGCGCGCACTGCCTCCATACATCGCGGCGGTATCTACGTAATTGACGCCGAGATCTAGAGCCCGCTCGATGATGGGTACGGCTACGGCTTCGTTGTTCGGTTGTTCGATGGCGGCTTGTCCACCGAGGCTGAAGATGCCGACCCGGTGTCCGGTGCGCCCGAGGTTGCGAGTCGGCATCGCGCCAGCGGTAGCGGGATTAAACGGAAGGTCAATTGGACCGGCTGGCGATGCCGCTGCAGCGTCCGTAATCAGGCTTCCAGCTAGTGCTCCGGCGGTCACGGCGCCGGTGGTTCTGAGAAAGTTGCGGCGGGAAGCGGTGGCGTTTTGCTCATCAAGCCGATGCTCGCTCATGGCTGTTTCCTCATGGCGTCATCCTAGCTCCGCTTCGCGCCGGCTGCAATCTCTTAAGACGCGCGAATGATTCCGTCGCACCCCGGCTGGCCAATCGCATCGGGCGGCCATTACGCCTTGGCTCGTGCAACGCGGCCCGATAAAATATCCGCCATGGCTGCTTCGGCAGGAAAACCCTCTTTACTCCGGTTGTCCATGGTGCAGGTCGATGTGTTTACCCACCGCACCCTCACCGGCAACGCGCTGGCGGTCTTTCTCGATGGACGCGGTCTCAGCACCGAACAGATGCAGGCCCTGGCGCGTGAGACCAATCTTTCCGAAACGACCTTCATTCTTCCCGGGGACGCCGCCGTCGAGAGAGACCGCGGAGTCCGCGTGCGCATCTTCACCGTGCAGGAAGAGCTGCCCTTTGCCGGACATCCAACGCTCGGCACCGCGTTCGTTCTGCGTGGCCAAACCGGCGCGTTCACCGGCCCCGTCGCCGCCGCATCCGAAATCCGCCTCGATCTGAACGTCGGAACCGTGCCCGTGCGTTTTACCCAAAAACCAGGGCAGCCCGTCTTTGGAGAAATGACGCAGAAGAATCCCGAGTTCGGCGCCATCCACAACGTGGACGACATCGCGCGGCTCACCGGCCTTCGTGCGGCTGACTTCGACGACTCCGTTCCGATCCAAACGGTTTCCACCGGCGTTCCCTTCACCATCGCCGCGCTGCGAGAGCTGAAGACGCTGCAGAATCTCCGCTTTGATCCCCACCGCGCCGCCGAATATCTCGCGCCCAGCGGCGGAAAGTTCTTTTACTTTGTTTGCCGCGAGACCATCGACCCCAAAGCCCGTCTGCACGCTCGCATGATTTTTTACAACGGAGAAGATCCGGCCACCGGTTCCGCTGCCGGATGCTGCGCCGCTTGGATGGTGGCGCACTCCGTTGCTGCCAGCGACGAGCAGGTTTTGATCGAGCAAGGCCTCGAAATGCACCGTCCCAGTTGCATCTTTGTTCGTGCTGCCAAACTGAATGGTGGGCAGGATAACCATGTTGTCAATGTGCGGGTCGGTGGAAATTGTGCGGAAGTTCTCCGCGGTGAAGTCACGATCGCGATCTAGCGCATCAAAACACCGCGACCGGCGCGGCTCCGAGGTCGATAGCACGATCTTCCCTCACACCGGAGTGCCATTGGCGAGCGCGGCACTTTACCGGCGCTCGGATTCTGTTTAGCATTCATCTCGCTCCGGTTCTCAATAAAAATTCAAACGATTAGAAAACTTTGCGACGACAATCTCCCGGTCTGGCCAATGAAGCCCAAAAAAACAATTCTCTGTGTCGACGATAACGAACAAGCCCTTTCCATCCGCAAAGTCCTGCTCGAAACGCGGGGCTACCGTGTGCTCGCGTGCAACAGTGGCGAACTGGCCCTCGAAGCCTTCCGCCGCGGCGGCGTTGATCTGGTGCTCACCGACCTGCTCATGCCCGGTGTGGATGGTTCGCGGCTGATCGAAGAAGTCAAACGTCTTTCTCCGCAGACTCCGGCCGTGCTGATCTCCGGTCGAATCAAGGTCTACGAGCGCGAAACGCTCGCCGATCTTTTCTTGCCCAAGGGAATGTACGAACCCGCGGAACTTCTGGAACGCATTCGCTTGTTGCTGGTGCGCAAGCGCGGTCCCAAAAGGCCGGTGGAAGTCCACGCCCGTGCGATCAATTTGGAGCACGCGAGCGTGGCGTGAGCGGAATCATTGAGGCATTTATTCATTGAATCATTGAGTCATTGAAACCCTGAAGCAATGGGTCAATGGCTAAATGTCTCAATGATTCAATGTCTCAATGCCTCAATTCCTCAATCGCTCTTCTTCCTGTGTTATGGTTTTCACTGGATGGCCGCCTTCATTGAAGCCAGGGAACTGCGCAAAACCTACCGCGTCGGCAAGGTCGATGTGCCCGCCCTGCGCGGCATCTCCTTCAGCGTGCAAAAGGGAGAATTCGTCACCATCGTTGGCCCTTCGGGCAGCGGCAAATCCACGCTGTTTTATCTGCTTGGCGGGCTGACCCAGGCCGACTCGGGAAGCGTCACCATTGACGGTGTGGATTTCGCCACCCTTTCCGACGGCGAGCGCACCCGCTTGCGCAAAAGCAAGATCGGATTTGTCTTCCAGAAATTTAATCTTCTGCCCACGCTCAGCGCCCGCTCGAATATCGAGATTGCCGTTGATATCGCCGGTAAGGCTGCTCCCGATCCCGCATTCCTGAAGAAGATCACCGGGATGCTCGGCATCGCCCAGCGTCTGGAGCATCGGCCCAACGAGCTTTCCGGAGGCGAGCAACAGAGAGTTGCGCTGGCCCGGGCTCTCATCAATCGCCCCGCCATCGTGCTCGCCGACGAGCCCACCGGCAACCTGGATTCGAAAAGCTCCAGCGTCGTCCTCGACATGCTGCGTCAGTCGAACAAGGATTTAGGGCAGACCGTGCTCATGATTACGCACAATCCCGAGGCCGCCGACTACGGCGATCGCATCGTACACATGCGCGACGGCCAGATCGTAACCCCCGATGAAGATCCGCAATGGTCGCCGCATCATCCCGCCGAGCACCTGCAGTCCTGAGGTCTCGTGTGGTGACGGGGCTCGGCCCCGTCTCGCGTGCAGTGGATCAACCCCCCAGGCGCTTCATTACTTCTTCTTCGGCCGATCCTTGACCGGGATCACGAATTTCAATCCCGACCAAACTTCGGTGACCGCGCAGACTTTCACATCCACCAGGCCAGCCGCCAGCCCATTCTGACGAATCAGATCTCCGGTGAGGTCGGTCGAGACACCGGAACTCTTCTTCGGCCAGGAGATCCACAGCATGCCCACCGGAGCGAGCGCTTTCGCCGCCGGTATCAGATCAATTGCTAGGCCCGCGCGTGATTTGGCAAAGAGAAAAATGAAATCGAATTCGTCGTCGCCGTTTCCGCCGATGCGTTGCACGCGGCATTTCCCAAGCGCATCGCGAAGCTCGGCCCGCACCTCGGCGGGGACATGCACTAGGGCCACACGAAAATCGTCCTTGACGCCTAACTTTTTCGCTAGTGGAGTTCCGGAATATCCCGGCATAGAGAATATAGATGCGGTCCAGGCTGTAGCCCACTCATCCGCAAAGAACACAGATGCATGGGGCACACCCGACACCGGAGAGCTGACCACTGACCACTGACCACTGTTCTACTGCTTCGGAGCGTAGTACCCCTTGCGGGTGCGCACCTTCAGGCCCTTTTCCTGCGCTAGAATTTCAATCGTGCGGTAGCGCCCATCTGGGACAAAATTTGCCGGCTTGTAGGCCATGGCGTACTGACTGCGCAGCTCCTCTTGAATGGAGAGAAACGCATCGGACACGTCGCGCATTTGGAAGGGAAAAAACGCGCGGCCGCCGGTGGCGTCCGCAATGCGCTCCAGCACCTTGTCGCCCTTGCCCTTCATGCCGCTGATGTTGGTGCTGATGGTGTAGACGATCACTTCCGCGCGCTCCGCCATTTCGATAGCTTCCTCGCGCGTTACGTGGCTCAAGTTGTCTTCGCCGTCGCTCAGCAGAATAATGGCGCGGCGCACCGGTCCCGTCTGCTCCTGCTTCAATAGCTTGTCGCGGCACGCAAAGTAGAGCGCGTCGTACATGGCGGTGCCGCCGCCCGCCCGCAACATGCGCACGCCCGCCGAAAGATTCTCTGTGCTGTCGGTGAAGTCCTGTGTCACTTCGGGCGTGGCGTCGAAGCCGACCACGAATGCCTTGTCGTAGCGCGGTCGAATAATGGCGTTCAGAAATTCGATGGCCGCTTCCTGCTCGAACTTGAAGCGGTCGCGCACCGAGTTGCTCGCATCCACCAGCAACCCTACCTGCAAGGGCAGATCGGTCTCGCTGTGGAAGCTGCGCAACTCCGCGGGCTTTTGATCGTCGATCACCCTGAAGTCGGTTCGCTTCAGATCCTTGATGTAGTGGCCGTGCCGGTCGGTAACCGTAAACACCACACGAACTTCGTTGACGACGTGGATAATCGTTGCGACGGACTCGTCGGAATCGGGCTTAGCCGGAGTTTCCGCCTGCGGAGTTTGCCCTGCCGCCGCCGGCGCCGCGGGAGCCGAGGTGGTGGAAGCTGGCGGGGTGGGAGTCGGTGTGGAAGAGGCCGGCGCCGCTGGAGCCTGCGTCTTGTCGTCAGGCGAAGGGTCCGTTTTCGCGGGTGGATTCTGTGGTGCCGGCGCGGAAGCAGGCGGCGTCGTCTGGCCGATGAGCGAGCCAGCCAGCACAAGTAAAACGACCAGAAGCAGGAGGATGCGAGATTTCATCAGGACGATTTGCTTAGATTTGATTTCTTCCATTATAGTCTGCGGCCCCGCCCTGTCGACGGCCCCGGGAAGCAGACGAAAATTCCCTGTAGAGACGTGGCTTGCCACGTCTCCGCTCGGCAGGCGCATCGCTCACCGGGGAAGACGCGGCAAGCCGCGTCTCTACAGGAAGGCCCCGTCCGACGCAGGTTCCGGCCGGGGACCTTCCTGCCGAGCATTCTCAAGGCTCCCGAGCAAGTTCTCCAGTTCCTTCGGTAACGGCCGGCTGAACCTGAGCCGCTCCTTCGTCCGCGGATGCGTCAACTCAAGCACTGCGGAATGCAGAAAATTTCGATCCAGCATCAGCGTTGCGGGCATGCCGGCCGCCCGCCGTTTATTCGACTGCGACCGCAATTCGCCCGGCGCGCCATAGAGCGCGTCGCCCACCACCGGATGTCCAAGCGACGACATATGCACGCGAATCTGGTGGGTGCGTCCCGTCTCGATCTTGAGTTCAACCAGCGCAAACTTGCCGTACGGGGAATCGATCTTTCGTTGCACCGAGTAATGTGTCACTGCCTCGCGGCCGCCGAAGCCGCGCGTAGTCATCCGCGCGCGCCGCTGCGAGTGGCGGCTGATTGCGCTTTGAATCGTGCCCCGATTCTGCTTCGGCCAGCCATGCACCAGCGCGATGTAGGTTTTGTGCACCTCGCGCCCGCTGAACTGCTTCGCCAGCTGGCGATGTGATTCGTCGTTCTTCGCCACCACCATCAGCCCGCTGGTCGCCCGATCCAGGCGATGCACGATCCCCGGACGCAGTTCGCCGCCGACCGCCGAGAGCGTTCCAAAGTGATGCAGCAGCGCATTGACCAGCGTGCCGCGGTTGCGCGCATCGTCGGTCGCTCCCGCTCCCGCATGCACCATCATGCCCGCGGGCTTGTTGACAATCGCCAAGTCGTCGTCTTCATAAACGATGTCGAGCGCAATCGCTTCCGCAATAGCGCGCAGCGGAGGAGCGTGCGGCGGTCCCGTGACCGTAACTTGCTCTTCGCCCTTTAGTCGAAGCGATGCCTTCGCTGCCACCCCGTTTACCAGCACTTCACCCTCGGCGATAAGTTGCTGCACGCGAGCCCGGCTGACTTCCGACTGGCTGACCTCGGAAAGTTGCGTCGCGAGATATTGGTCCAGACGCTGTCCCGCGGCGTCGGCAGATGCGGTCAGCGTGATGGGGAAGTCGAGCATTCAGCAATCAGCATTCAGCATTCAGCCGGCAAGTGCAAGGGGAATCGACGGGAAGGGTCCGGCCCCGGAGGGGCAAACCTCGCTTACTCCAGCGTATCAGCGCTAGGGAAGTAGAAAAATGGTTCAAATCCCGGAGGGACGACCCAGTTCTCAGGCACTTAGTCCGTAACTCACTAGATTTTGTCATCCTGAGCGAAGCGAAGGACCTGCTTCTTGCGGCGGACAGCAGGTCCTTCGCTTCGCTCAGGATGACAATTCATGAAGGGTTAGAACTCGTGCGTACTTCCGATTCTCACCACGGGTTGCTACCCGATTTCTGAGTGCTGAGTGCTGACGGCTGACTGCTGAGTGCCGCTCTTCAGCCACCAGATCAATCCACCGCCCACCACCAGCAGAATTGAAATCAACTGCGTTCCCGACATCAGCCCCCCGAAGACTTCACCGCGTCCGGGATCGTCGCGCAGGAACTCAATGAAGTAGCGCTCGATGCCGTACAGGATCATGAAGCTGCTCCAAATCTGTCCGTCGAACTTCTTGCGCCCGAGCAGCCACATCAGCAGCAGAAAATTGAAAAACTCGGCCGCGGCTTCGATCAGCTGCGTCGGCTCAATCCTGACGCCGAGAGGAGTCCCGCTAACAGCGTTCGCCAGCGGATTCGTGAAGACGACGCCCCAGAAGTGATTGGTAGGTTTGCCATAACAGCAGCCCGCCGAAAAACAACCAAAACGTCCAAGGACGTGCCCAAAAGCCAGCCCGGGAGCGAAGCCATCGCAGGTGCGCAGCACCGGCATGTGATGGCGCCGCATGTACCAGGCCGCCATGACCAGCGCGGCAATCAGCCCCCCCGAAAATACGCCGCCCGCCTGCAGGGTGTTGAGGCTGAAAATCTCCCGCCAATTATTCGCGTACGAACTCCAGTCGTTGATAACGTAAAGAATCTTGGCCCCGATGATTCCGGCGAGAACAACAAGAATGCCAAGATTCCACGCGTCATCTCCGTTAATGTGCTGCTTCTCGGAATTGCGCACGCTGATCCAAAGCCCGATCAGCACGCCCGAAGCAACCAGCACGCCATAAGTGGGCAGGTAAAAACTGCCAATGTTAAAAAGTCTAGGAAACACGGTAGTTTAGATGCTCCAATACAGGGCTGAGTTCAGAAAGAGTCTAGCAGGAAACCGGCTCTCAGCTGTCAGCTCTCAGCTGTCAGTTGTAGCAACTCGACCATACCGGAAGGCGATACTGAGAGCTGACGGCTGAGAGCTGACACCTAAAAAACAAGCCGACCCACTGGGCCGTGTGGTGGGCCGAGAATGAACCCGTCTCAGACGGTGGGAACCCGCCGCGACCCATTAGGCTTTTCCGCATGACGGAACATAGCACACAGGATCTTTTTGCGAGTCGGGTCCCCGTTCATTCGGCATTGGTTCAAAAATCGGTTGCCACCAACACCAACTCCGCAGGTCGGCTTTCACCTTCGATGCTAGGAAACCGGGAAGAGATTCGCAAGAGGAAAACGCAAAATAGTTGGCAGGAAGGTTGCTGACGGTTGCGCGGCGACTATGTTTGGAAGATGAATCCCAGGTTACGATCGATTTCAGAACGGTCACTTTAGGGGCTGCCCAGCGAGTCTCTTCACCCCGTGCGCCGCCCATCCCGCAGAACCTCATCCAGCGCGCTCGCCAGTTTGCTGGCCCGCTGCTGCGCTTCCGGCGAAGACTTCTCCAGCCGCCGCTTCAGCAGATGATATTCATCCGCGATATTCAGCGCCGCCAGCACCGCCAGCCGCACCGAATCGACGGTGGCGGTCTGTTGCGATACCGCGCGCATCTTACCGTCCACGTACTCGGCCAGCTTCAAAATGTAATCCGCGTCCGAGCCCCGCAGGTTATAAACCTGGTCGAAGATTTCGACGCGCACGCTGCCGTTGGCGTTCGGCACCGCATCGGTCGGAGGTTGTTTGCTCGCAGTGGCCATCTCACTCCTCGGCGATTTACTTACTGCCCGATAGCTGCCGTCCGCCGGATGTTCCCTGGAGGAAAGCTTGCCATCTCTTCAGCCGGCCGCCTGCTCCTGCGTCAGGCTGTCCATCTGGCTCAACATCTTTTCCACCCGGCCGCGTATGTCCTCGCGATCCTTGCGCAGTTGAATCAGCTCGCGGCGCATGGTTTCGTTTTCTTCCTCGCGCTGTTCGAGTTGCTCCCGCAGCCGCTTAGCATCGCGCTCGGCGGTGGCGCGCGCTTCCTTGGCGGCCTTATACAACTCAATGGTGCGATAAACTTTCTCTTCCAGAGCCTCAAAATCTTCCGCCGGAACCTCGGCAGATACCTCTTCCACGCTCTTCACGGACATGAGTGCTACTCGCTTTCGGGGAATATTTCAGCGTTGAGGCGAAGTATAGCGCAGTTTGCTGTGGAAGAACCGTTCCTTTTGCCACAACCAGTGCCGTTTCTGTAGAGCCGGGGCGTGCCCCGTCTCCGCTGCGGACGAAGACGCCGGCCGCCAGATCTCTACCCGCGCGCCCGCACCTTTTGCAGCCGCAGCGCCGCCTCGTCCAGTGTCTCAGGTTTCTTGCAGAAGGCGAAACGTACCTGTCGGGATCCGTCCTTCGGATGTTTGTAGAAACTGGAACCAGGCACGCAAGCGATGCCGATGTCCTTCACCAGGTAACTCGCGAACTCCACGTCGTTTGCAAACGCAAAGGCGCTGATGTCAGTCATTACGTAATACGCGCCCCGCGGACGGTAACAGACAAAGCCGGCTTTCTCCAGTGCCGGGATGAGATGATCGCGCCGCGTCCGATACCGCTCAGCCAGTTCGCGGTAGTAACTGGCGGGCAGGCTCAACGCCACCGCTCCCGCTTCCTGCAAGGGCGCGGGCGCGCCCACGGTCAAAAAGTCATGCACCTTGCGAATCGCGTTCGTGATGCCCGCAGGCGCAACCGCCCAGCCCACGCGCCATCCCGTGACGCTGTAGCTTTTGGAGAGCCCGTTAATGGTGACTGTGCGTTCCCGCATGCCTTCAAGCCGGGCAATCGAAATGTGCTCCGACCCATCGTAAAGAATATGTTCGTAAATTTCGTCGGTGATGGCCAGCACGTTGTACTCAACGCACAGGTCGCGAATCAGTTCCAGTTCCTTCCGGCTGAACACCTTGCCGGTAGGGTTGTTTGGCGTGTTCAGGATGATTGCCTTGGTTCTAGACTGATGCGTTTGATGCTGGCCGGTCTGGTGCTTGAACGCTTCGCGCAATTCCTGCTCGTCAAATGTCCACTCGCCTCCCGCCCTCTGCGGAGGACACAAACTGACGAACCGCGGCTTGGCTCCGCTGAGAATCGAGTCCGGCCCATAGTTCTCGTAGAAGGGTTCGAAGACCACGACCTCGTCGCCCTTATTGCACACCGCCAGCAGGGTCGCAATCATCGCTTCGGTCGAGCCGCAGCACACCACAATTTCTTTTTCCGGATCGACCTCGATCCCCTGCCACTCCCGCATCTGCCGGGAAATCGCGCCCCGCAGGCTCTTCGCCCCCCAGGTGATGCCGTACTGATTGATGTCGGCGGCAATGGCTTCCTGAGCGGCCCGCTTGATTTCGGCGGGCGCCGGAAAATCGGGAAACCCCTGCGCCAGATTGACGGCGTTGTGCTGCATCGCCTGGCGAGTCATCTCGCGAATCACAGACTCGGTAAAATGCTCGACCTTGTCGGAGAGAAAATGCTTGGGATGGGCCGAAACCTGAATCATGGAGAGTAAGGCTAGCACAAGAAATGCAAACGTAGGGACAGCCGCCCTCGGCTGTCAAGCGGGCAAAGCCCGCAGTCGCGAATGCCGGACGGTCAACTTTATTATTGTCCTAGGTCCGCCGCGAAAATCAGCCGCGAAGATCACCTGCTAAGATTAAGCTCAAGCATTAAGCCTTTTCTCCGCTCAAACACATCTCCTTCATTCGACTCGTTTCCGCCAGACTTGTCCTGTTTGTGCTGTATTCTCCATGCTTTGACCGGGCAATTCTGCATCTCCAGGGGTGGCGATCTTTGCCTTTGTTCCCCTATACTTCCAGACATCCCAATTACGACCACGAATTTGCCCATCAACGCATCAAAATGTGACGGAAACTTTCGCGAACCCTTCGGGTTCGGATCTATGGGAGGCAAACACCTCATGACAAAAATGATCAGGAACTTAGGTTGGTGGAGCGCTTTGTTGGGCCTGGCGCTCTCCGCAGCAGTTCTCCCAACACTCGCCGCGGCGCAAGATCAGGATCAAGGGGATCAGCAGGACGATCCGCCCAGCCGCGTGGCGCGCCTCGGCTACATGGAGGGTTCGGTCTCCTTCCAGCCCGCCGGCGAAACGGAATGGGTCCAAGCCGTTTCGAATCGCCCGATGACGACGGGCGACAAGCTCTGGGCAGACCAAAACTCTCGTGTCGAACTGCAACTCGGATCGGCCGTGATTCGCTTGAATGCCAACACCGGCTTCTCATTCCTGAACTTGGATGACAATACGGCTCAGATCCAACTTACGTCGGGGACGATTAACGTTCGGGTGCGCCGCCTGGACCGCAACGACGTCTTCGAAGTCGATACGCCGAACCTGGCGTTTTCGATTTACCAGCCGGGCAGCTATCGAGTCGAGGCCAGCGAAGACGGCACCTACTCGGTCGTCAGTATAAGAGAAGGCGAGGGCGAGGCAACCGGCAATGGCCAAAACTACACACTACATGCCGGACAAAGAGCCACGTTCAGCGGCACCGACTCGCTCAACGCCGAAGTGACGGACATTGGCGGACCCGACCAATTCGATAATTGGGCCTACGGTCGCGATCACCGCCATGATGATTCGCGCTCGGCACGCTATGTGTCCCCAGATGTTGTCGGTTACGATGACCTGGACGACTATGGGGATTGGCGCGACGATCCGGGCTACGGCCACGTCTGGTACCCAACCCGTGTTGCCGTGGGTTGGGCGCCCTACCGCGAAGGCCACTGGGACTGGATTCCTCCGTGGGGATATACCTGGGTAGATGACTCTCCATGGGGTTATGCACCGTTCCACTACGGACGCTGGGTGACGGTCGGCGGACGCTGGGGCTGGGTAGCCGGACCGGTCGCGGTGCGGGCAGTTTATGCGCCAGCGCTGGTGGTGTTTATTGGAGGTGGAGTCGGCTTCGGCGGCAATGTGGGATGGTTCCCGCTAGGCCCGCGCGAAGTGTATGTGCCGTCGTATCGCGTCAGCCGGGAGTATGTGAACCGGGTCAACATCAGCAATACGACTGTCAATAACGTCCAGATCACCAATGTGTACAACACCACCATCATCAACAAAACCACGAACATCACGAACGTGACGTACGTGAACCGGAACGTGCAGGGTGCGGTGACGGCGGTTCCGCAACGTGCCTTCGCCGGCGCGCAGCCCGTGGGCAGAGCGGCGGTTACCGTGAGCGCGCGGGATATTGCCGCGGCGCCGGTAACCGCGAGGGCTGCGGTGGCTCCCACAAGGGAGAGTGTACTGGGTGCGAGGGCTGCGACCGCGAATCGTGTGGCCGCGCCGCCGGCAGCAGTCATGAACCGGCAGGTGATCGCGAAGACGCCGCCGCCGCCTCCGCCGGTGCCGTTTGCAAAACAGCAGCAGGCGCTGGCGGCCCATCCCGGTCAACCGTTGGCGAGGAGCGAAGTGCGAAGCTTGCATCCCGCGGCCACTGAGGCCGCGCACCCGATGGTCAAGCAGGCGCCTCCCGGCAAACCGGCAACGGCGAACGTAGGCCGTCCGGGCAACCAGCCGGGGAACCAGCCGAATGCTGGCCGACCGGGACAGCCCGCCTCCACGCCGCCTACCAACCAGCCGGGGAACCGTCCGGGCAATCAGCAGGCTCCCAACGAGCGTCCGGGCGCGGCTAACCCCCCACAGCCGAATCGGTCGCCATCAGCGCAGCCGAATCAGCCGTTACCGTCGCAGCCAGGCAATCGGCCGGAGACGAACCGTCCGAATCAGCCGAGCAATCAGCCGGAGGCGAACCGTCCAACCCAGCCACCGGCAAGGAACGATCGTCCGCCGTCAGCACAGCCGAATCGGCCGACGCCGGCAGAGCCGAATAATCGGCCGGAGACGAATCGCCCTCCTGCGGTACAGCCGAATCAACCGGCGCCCAGCAATCGCCCGGAGACGAATCGTCCGCCGACCGAACCACCAACTAACCGGCCAGCTCAACCAAACAATCAGCCTGAGCCCACTCGTCCACAGACGACTCGCCCAGCGGAGCCACCGGCGCGCAATGACCGCCCGCCCGCGGCACAGCCGAACAATCGTCCCGAAACCGCTCGTCCTGCACCCAGTCAGCCTGAGCCGAACCGGAACCAACCCGCTCCGCGCCCGCAAACGCCCCCGCCGAGCGAGCGCCAGCAGCAGCGCACGCCTCCAGCGGAGACCAGGCCCACACCTCCGCCTCAGCGCGAACAGCCGAAACCCGAACAGAAAAAGCGAGAAGAGGACAAGAAGAAGCAGGAAAAACAGCCGCCGGGCGCGTAGCGGCGAGCTTGCAAAATGGACGGAATTCAACGGGCATCCTCGACTTCTTGGGATGCCCTTTTGTCTTGCGTAGGGACGGACGCATTCGTCCGTCCAGCGGGCGAAGCCCGCAGCCGCAAATTTAAGCTATTGGTCTAATATATTGACCATAGTATGCAAAAATGACCATCAGAGAAACGCTATGCAAGAAATCGCCATCTCGGAATTCAAAGCCAAATGCCTTGCCGTGCTTGAGCAGGTGCGCGCCACGAAGAAGCCGATCCGAATCACACGCTTTGGCAAGCCGGTGGCGGAAGTTATACCGCCGACAGCCGTAGAAGATCGTGCAGCCTGGATTGGATCGATGAAGGGCACGTTCGAAATTCTCGGAGACATCGTGTCTCCGGCGAACGACGAGGACGAGTGGGAGGTTCTGCGCGATTGAGACTCCTGCTGGATACACAAATTTGGCTGTGCAATTTTCAAGATCCGCGGCAGCTTGGCCCACGCGTCTTACGTTCTCTCCAGGACAGAGAAAACGAGCTCTGGCTTTCGCCGATGAGCACGTGAGAAGCGCTGACCCTTAATCACACAGGAAGAATTCAAAATGAGGTGTTTTTTCTGTGCTCTTCAAGCCGGGTGATACGACATAACCGGAGGTTACTCCATACTTTTTGGGCAGGAAACTAGATAACCACTTTCGAAACTCCGCCTCTGCAACTTTGCCGTGATAGGTCTCTACTTCATGGCTTCCGGCCTTTTCTCTGGCGCGATCGAAGGCATCCAGCATTTCCGTTCTTGCTGTGAGGAATTGCCTCCAACCCTGAGAAGGAAACTCGATTTTAAGCTTTTCTGGCAGTGGCTCTCCTTGTGTTGTCGCGATTCCAGAAGGTTCTAAACTCTCGGCGCGCCGCCCGCCGCTTCCAGCGCTTTCGCAATCTGTTCTCTCAAGTGCGCTACCTCGTCATCGCGCAGGGTGCGCTCGGAGGACTGAAACTTGGCCCGCAGGAGAATCGAATAGTTGCCAGGTGTGACAAAAACTGTCGACCCGCCGCGGAAGACCTCTACCGGCACGAAACTGCGCAGCTCGGCGATGCCCAATGCGCTGACGCTCTGGTGGATCTTCTCGAACTCCACGCCGTCGTCAAACACAAACGAGAAGTCGCGCTCGACGGCAGGGAAGCGCGGCAGCGCTTCATAACGCGTCTGCCGCAGGTCGTGCTGATAGAGCCGGTCAAGATAGATCTCCGCGACAAAAATATCCTGCCGCAGTTTGCGGGCCGCGGCCACATCGGAATGAATCTGGCCAAACTGGGCGACGGTAGCGCCATCCAGCACGGCGCGCGCCGAGCGTCCGGGATGATAATAGTCAGCGGTCTGCGTATCGTAGTAGAGCGTCCAATGGCTGAACGGAGCGAGCAGCGTTTCGATGTCGCCCTTCAAGTCGTAGAACGAGAACGGACGCGCCGCCGCTCCCGGAGCCAGTCCGCGCACGACATCGTCCATGCTGCCGGTAGCGCCGATCGAGATGCGTTTCATCTCCAGCGCTTTCGCACCCGATGCCTCAAATACATTTCCAGCTTCGAACAGGCGAACATTGTCGCTGCCGCGATTCAGGTTGTAAGCGAGCATGTTGAGCATGCCCGGAACCATCGACGTGCGCATCACCGAAGCCTCGTCGCTGAGCGGGTTCTCGAGGTCGAGCTCGGCAGCGTTCGAAAATCGCCGGGCGTCGTCTTTTGAAATAAATGTGAGCGAAATAGCTTCGTTGTAGCCGAGCGCTAGCAGTCCAGAGCGCAGCCGCGCATCTTTGTGCGCGTCCGGCAACTCGCGAACCTCGGCGCTGTAAGCGGGAAGCGTGTTGGCGAACTTGTCGTAGCCATGCAACCGCGCCAGTTCTTCGATGATGTCGATCTCGCGCTCGATATCCAGCCGCCAGCTCGGGATGTGGACCAGGTGAGTATCTTCGCTGCCCGGAAGCATCGTGAACCCGAGACGGGAAAGGATGCGGCTGACTTCCAGCGTGTTGAGGTTTTCGCCGAGAATGCGGCGTACTTCCCGCGGGTCAAGTTCCACCGGAGCCAGGTCAAGCTTGCGCGCGATCACGTCGATCACGTCGCCGACAAGCGTGCCACCGCCAGAAGCGATGATCAGCTCGGCGACCCGGTTAGTCGAAACCACGGTCGATTCAAAATCGGCCCCGCGCTCGAATCGGTGCGAAGCATCGGTGTGAATGCCGTGCCGCTTCGACATACGGCGCACCGTGACCGGGTCCCACCAAGCGGATTCGATCAGGATATTCTTCGTGCGCTCGGTGATCATCGTGTCGAAGCCGCCCATTACGCCGGCCAGCCCCACCGGCTTTTTCGCGTCGGCCACGACGAGATCTTCAGTCGTCAGCTTGCGCTCCACGCCGTCGAGAGTCTTCAGCGTCTCTCCGGCCTGGGCGCGCCGTATGACGAGCCTGCGACCTTCCAGCAGATCGAGATCGAACACATGCGTCGGCTTGCCACTCTCCCACAAAACATAATTGGTAGCGTCGACCGCGTTACTGATGGGCCGCTGGTCAAGCAGTTGCAGGCGACTGGCAATGTTCGTGGGCGAGGGCTTGACGGTAGCGCCGCGAATTTCACGCGCCGTGAAGCGCGGACAAAGCTCCGGCTCCTGAATGTCGATCGTGACCTCAGACTTGCCCTGCGACGACGGCAGCTTAGGCTCAATCGGCTTGAGTGGCAGATCATAAACTGCCGAGGCCTCGCGAGCCACGCCGTAATGATTCATCGCGTCGGGACGGTTGGTGGTGATTTCCATCTCGAAGACGGTCTTGTCCCCTTCGCCGGAAATACCTTCAACGGCGACGCCCGCAAGAGTAAGTTCGTCTGCAAGGCGAAGATAGTCGACCGGGATATCGACAAAGTCGCGCAGCCAAGATGGAGAGATTTTCATCGGTAGGTGACTGCACCGTTATTCTTCCAGGTCATCTCCGCATTGGTGCCTGCGAAGTACATACATGTATTCCATTCACTAACCCAAAAGCTATGACAAAAGGCATCAGCGGGAAGAGATCGCAAGAGCTCACTGGGCACGCTCTTTTCTTCTTCAACGCTGTCGATCGTTAATTGCGACGATACCCGATATGGATATTTCGCGTCGGGGGACTCCATTACTAAGAAAATCAATCCCGAAATATCAAGCTGGCCGCTTTTATATGCCTCTCGATGTTTTGGAGGGTCGTCCATACTTCCAACCCACACCGCTAGATCCAACGTGAGCCTATGCTGCTCATAATCGACGTGAATGCCTCGTACTTCAGCATCATGCAATCCGTTCGGCAGCGTATTTTCTAATTCTCTGAGGTTCATAACAACGGAAAGCTTGTGGCTTTCTATCCAAACTGCTCCAAGAACCTTACATCGCCCTGGAAAAACAGCTGAATATCATCCACGCCGTACTTCAGAATGGCAATCCGCTCCACGCCCATGCCGAAGGCGAATCCCGAAACCTTCGTCGCGTCGTAATCGACGAAGCCGTACACATTCGGATCGACCATGCCGCAGCCCAGCAGTTCGATCCATCCGCTGGCCTTGCAGTTGCGGCAGGGCCCGCCGTCGCGCGTCCCCTTGCCGTCGCAGAAAATGCAACTGATCTGCACGTCGGCACTCGGCTCGGTAAACGGGAAGAATGACGGGTAGAAACGCGTCTTCACGCTCGATCCGAATAGCGCCTTCATGGCGTGGTCGAGCGTCCCCTTCAGATCGCAGAACGTGATGTTGGTATCGACCGCCAGGCCTTCGACTTGATGAAAGATGGGAGAGTGCGTAGCGTCGGCCGCATCGTTGCGATGAACTTTTCCCGGACACACCACGCGCACCGGCGGCTTCATCTTCTGCATGGTCCGAATCTGCACCGGCGAAGTATGCGTGCGCAGCAGCAGCCGGTCGCGAAGTTGTTTCGACTCCTGGCCGGCAATAAACAGCGTGTCCTGCGTGTCGCGCGCGGGATGGTTCGGCGGAAAGTTCAGCGCATCAAAGTTGTAGTAATCGGTTTCAATCTCCGGCCCTTCCTCAACCGAGTAACCCAGATTGCGAAACACGCCGATGATCTCGTTCATCGTCTTGATGACGGGATGCTCCGCACCGATGGGGCGGCGAATGCCAGGGAGTGTGACATCAAGGCGCTCGGCGGCGAGCTTGCCCGAGGACGCTCCGCTCTGAATGCGGGCAAGAGTCGCGTCCACGGCTTGCTCAACTTTGGTCTTGAGTTCGTTAACGCGCTGCCCGACATCGCGCTTTGCATCTTTCGGCGCGGCCTTCAACCACAGGTCATTGACTTGAGTAAGAATGCCATTCTTGCGCGCCATCCAGCGATCACGAAACGCTTTCCAGTCATTCTCAGAAGCGACCGCTGCCGATTCTTGCTTCAGAGCAGACAAAAGATCACTCACTGCCCTGTCGAGCGTGGCTGCCGAAAAGTCAGTGGGTTTGGGTACGCTATAGGCCATGCTACTCAAAAACTCTTAAGGAAATTGTCATCTCGAGCGAAGCGAGGGACCCCTACTCACTCCAAATCTGTGCTGGGAGTAGGGGTCCTTCGACTCCGCAGAACAGTTCGCTTCGCGAACCGTTCTGCTCCGCTCAGGATGACACGATTAAGATGTAAGACCGAAAACTAACAACTGAAAGCTGATAGCTGACAGCTGACAGCTACGCCGCTGCGTTCGCCTTCTTCGCCTGCTCCGCCAGACTGCCAAATCCCGCCGGATCGTTTACCGCCAAATCCGCCAGGATCTTGCGGTCCAACTCCACGCCGGCCTTCTTCAGTCCGCTGATGAACTGGTTGTAGTTCAGTCCATTCAGGCGGGCGGCGGCGCCGATGCGCACGATCCAGATCGACCGGTACTGGCGCTTCTTCTGCTTGCGCCCGGAGTAGGCAAACTTCAATCCGCGCTCGACGGCTTCTTTCGCCGAGCGGTAGAGTTTCGATTTAGTTAGGAAATATCCACTGGCGCGTTCAAGAATCTTTTTGCGCTTGGCGCGGCGTTTGGTTCCGCGTTTTACACGAGGCATTGCTGTTCTCCTTTTTCATTTCGACTGGCGGCTGGAGGTAAGGAGGCTTCTACCCTACGGGATTTCCGAAGCCCGGCCTCTTCACGCGCCGCTGCGGGGCATCCGCTCCGCAGACTTGGTTAAGGACGGGCGCGGACGCCCGTCGCTCCATTCCCGGTTAGTACGGGATCATGCGCCTGACTTTTTTGAAATCCGCATCACTGACAAGCACGGAATCTCCCAGCTTCTTCTTGCGCTTCTTGGCCTTCGAGGTCAGGATATGGCGGAGAAATGCTTTGTGCCGCTTGATCTTTCCCGTCCCGGTTTTCTTGAAGCGCTTGGCGGCGCCTTTGTGTGTTTTTAGTTTAGGCATAGGACCTCAGCTATTAGCACTTAGCAATTAGCACCTAGCCAAACCTTCGCACACCGCCCGTTCAAGGCTAAATGCTAAGTGCTAAATGCTAACTGCTGATTTTTACGCTGTCTGCGCTCCGCCTTGTGACGCGGGAGGAGCGGGAGGTGCGGGTTTCGGACGAGCCGGCGGCTTTTCTTTCGCTCCGCCTTCCTTCTTACTCGGCGCCAGAATCAAGTGCAGCGTGTTGCCTTCCTGCCGCGGACGGAACTCCACCAAACCTTTCTGCTCGACATCTTTAATCAGACGTTCCAGAATCTGCCGGCCCAGGCTTTGCCGAGTCATTTCGCGTCCCCGGAAGAAGATGGTCGCTTTCACCTTGTCTCCTTCGTCGAGGAACCGCAGCACGTGATTCTTCTTAGTCTCGTAGTCGTGATCGTCCACGTTGATACGAAACTTCACTTCCTTCACCGTAATCGTTTTTTGCTTTTTCTTGGCCTCGCGCTCGCGCTTTTCGTTCTGGTACAGAAATTTCCCGTAGTCCATGATGCGGCAAACCGGAGGTTGCGCGGTCGGAGAAATTTCCACCAGGTCGAGATTTCTTTCGCGGGCCAGCTTGAGCGCCTCGAACGGAGGCATCACGCCAATCTGTTCCCCTTCGTCCCCGATCACGCGAATCTCGCGCGCCCGGATGCGCTCGTTCATGCGGATAAAACGCTTGTCGATACCGTCCTCCGTCTGCTGATCTGACAGGAAAGTTGCTTAAGAAGTATAGCATGCAAGGCAGTCCCCAGCTTGCAGCCTCATGATCGCGGCCTTAGCGTGAATTGAGAACTGGGAACTGGGAACCAAGAACCAAGAACTACGCCGTCCAGATCTCTCCAAACACCCTCACAAAATTCCCGCCCACAACTTTCTGCGCCACGCGCGCGGAATAGCCACGTTTCAGCAGTTGATCGGCGATGACTTCAATCCGGCGCGGAGTGTTCAGCCCGACCACGAATGTTGGCCGGTCTTCTTCTGGGGCCGCCAGCCCGGATTTCTGCCGTTCTTCCTCCGCCGTATTAAACTCCTCCATGCCTTTGGGGCTGGTGTCGAACGGATCAAGCCCAACATCGCTGCCCACGCCGACGTGATCTTCTCCGGCCACTTTCAACGCATGCTCCATGTGGGCCATGTAATCGTCCACCGTCGGTTGCTTGGGCGAGGCCGCCAGGTAGGGAAGGTCGTAAATGCCAACCACGCCGCCCTTGTTCGCGAGCGCCCGCAACTGCTCATCACTCTTGTTGCGCGGATGCGCATGAATGGCGGAGCAGCCGGCATGCGTCATAATCACCGGCTTCACTGAAACGGCGATCGCGTCCGCAGCGGTTTGAGAGTTGGCATGGCTGAGGTCGATCGCGATCCCGAGGGCGTTCATCTTCCGCGCCGCTTCGCGGCCCAGCGGAGTCAGCCCTCCTCCGTTCGGCTCCATCACGCCCGCCGCGAAAGGCGATTTGCGATTGTATGAAAACTGCATCACGCGCACGCCCAGATTGCGAAAAAGTTCGAAGCGTTCGAGCTTTCCCTCGAGCATGTCGGCGCTCTCGAACGACAGAATGATGCCGAGCTTGCCTTCGCTTTTAGCACGCTCCATGTCGGCGGGCACGCGCACCTGCGTGAAATATGCCGGGTGGACCTCGATCATCTGCTGAATGTAGGCAATCTCCGTGACCGTCTCCGCCAAGTCCGAGTTGATGCCGCCGAGCGACAGCTTGACCACGTTCACACCCGAGTTGCGCACCCGGTCGAGATCGGCTTGCGGCAGAGGCAGACGGCCGTCTTCGTATGGCGGACCCGAGTTGCAGTCCAGCACCAGCGCGCGAGCGTACAATTCGGTGGCTGCGGGTGAGACTTCGCTTGGCTGCTCAGCGAAAAGCGACGACGGCAGCAGGGCAGAGACGGCCGCGCCGGCCACGAGACCTGAAAATTCGCGACGATTCATGGAGTCCTCTGGAAGAATCGAGCCATCGTAACTGAGACCAGGAATTTGTGGGAAGGCTTTCTTTGCGAAGTTGGATGAGTTACGCCACCGCTACCTTCGCCGTCCGCAACCGCCGGTACAGCCGCATATAGTCGTCCACCATCCGTCGCGCCGTGAAGCGCTCGCGCGCCCGATTATAAGCCCGCGTCCCGTAGAGGCGGACCAGTTCGCCGTCGCCATCGAGTTGGCTGAGCACTTCGCTGAGGCTTTCGGCGTCGTTGCGTTCGAAGTACAAGGCCGCGTCGCCCCACATTTCGCGATACACTTCGGTGTCGTTTGCGACCAGCGCGCAGCGCGAGAACGCGGCCTCGATCGACGCCAGGCCTGTCGGCTCGTAGCGCGAAGTTGCCGCAAAAATCGTCGACTTGCTGAACAGCGAGCGCAGCTGCGATTCGGTCTGCGCTCCCTTCACCGAAATCTCGTGCTCCTCGGTGGAAACCCGCACGTCGGCCCGGATCGGCAGCGGCGGCGCGGGAATCGGGTTGTCCGCTCCCACAATGCACACCGGCACGCCGTGCCGGTGCTGGGTCAGCAAGGCCACTTGCTTTCCCGTATCCCAGAGGCGACCGATCGCCAGCACCGACTCTTCCTTGGTCACAAACGGATTGAAATAGATCGGATTGCGTCCGGCCGGAATCACGTGCCCCGCGAAATCGTCATGGTAGGCGAGGCGCAGCATTTCATCCATCCAGCGCGAAGCGGTGACGACGGCATCCGCCCGTTTCAGGCCCGTCTCAATGGTCTCGCGATACCACTTCAACCATGCTGACGCGGCGGGTTCGTGCCCGTGGATGCTAAGCCACCACGTAATCAGGTCGCCGTGCGCCACCACCAGTCGCGGCGTCGCCACCGGCAGCGCCCCAAAACTCAGCTGATTCAAATGCAGAAAATCGGGACGTGTGTCGCGAACAATCGCGCACAGATACTCCTCGGCCGCGTGGAAGTCCTGCTCGCCTTCCTGCATCCAGTCGAGACGAAACGCGGTGGGATGTTATTCCAGCCCGTGCAGTCCGTCCATCCAGGCGGTCTGATGGGGAAGCGGAATTTCTCCAAAGCTGACGAGCGTGACTTGCGCCCCGTGGGTCACCAGACCCGAAACCAGTTCGCGCGAGTACGTCCATACTCCGCTGAACGTGTCCGTCGTCACCAGTACACGCACAGAACCCCCTGGATTCGAGGGCTGGGAGCTACCCTCGGCCTGCCTGCCTCCAGTTTAGGGCGGGGGGCGTGCCGAGGGAAGAGTTTTCTTGCGCCCAGGTTCGTGTGGGCAAGCTTGTGTGGGGACGGGCGCCCCGCCCGTCCAGGCCGGGCGAAGCCCGGCAGCTCCCTGCGGCCACAGCAACTCAGTACTCAAGGTTGAAAAGTAGGGCAGCTGAAAAGAAACCAGGCCGGGCAGACGGCCTGGCCGAAGACGGCCCTGAAACGCCGCGGCACCCCATCATGTCGAGTCAGCCCACTGTGTCATCGCGCGCTGATCCGGGCGATGATCCTGCATGACCAGCTTTGGTTGCACCAGGATCCGCATCGTCCACAGCAGATCGTCGAGTGCGGTTCCAAACCCGAAGTGCGCATCCACAAACGCCAGTTCCGTAGCCGGCAAATTCGAGCGGCCAGAGATTAGGACTACGGGAACATCCGGCACCAGATACTTGATTTCCTGGGCCAGCTTCGAGCCCGACATCACGGGCATCTCGTAGTCGAGAAGCGCCAGGTCAAAATAGGTTCTCTGGCAAAGCGCGAGCGCCTCGATGGGATCGTTTTTCGCGATGACTCGGAACCCGCATTTCTCAAGAACACTGGTTAGCAATCGGCTGGATTTGGGATTGTCGTCCACGTAAAACACCGTCGTTCGGTTCTCCATCACAAACCTCCGTTCCTTCCCCAAGAACGCAGCCCACCCACGGCCCTTGCGAATACTTTGGGCAAAGATTTGTAAAGGTCGACGATTGATCTTCCGAACCGCAATAGCTCGAAGAGTAGAGACGGGGCTTGCCCCGTCTCCGTCGCGGGCGGAGACGCGGCAAGCCGCGTCTCCACAGGGAATTCCTCGCTATGGACGAGACACTGCCATTTCCTCGTCGCACAATTCCTTTTCCGCCGGGTCATCGCAAGGAATCGTGAACTTGAATACGCAGCCATGGCCGGCTTGCGCTTCGACCCAGATCTTTCCGCCAAGGTGCTCGATGATCTTCTTGCAGATGGCCAGACCGATTCCGTTGCCCGGGTATTCCGTCCGTGTGTGCAGGCGCTGGAACACGACAAAAATATCTTCTGCATGCTCGGGGGCAATGCCGATCCCGTTGTCGCTCACGCTGAACAACCACTGGCCGCCCGCTTTCTCCGCCTGCGCGGAAATTACCGGCGGTTCTTTCCCGTGGAATTTGATCGCGTTCCCGACCAGATTCTGCAAGACCTGCACGATCTGCGAGCGGTCCGCCCACACCACCGGCAGCGCCCCATGCGTCACCACTGCGCCACTTTCCTGAATCGCCGGACCCAGGCTCAGCAAAACCTCTTTCATACATGCATCACAATCGACGTGGCCGCGAGCGGTGCCAACCCGGCCTACTCGCGAAAAGGCAAGCAGATCCTGAATCAGGGACTGCATACGTAGCGCTCCCTCGCCGGCATAGCCGAGGAATTTGTCGGCGTTCTCATCGAGTTTGCCGCGATAGCGTTCCGCCAGCAGCTGCGTGTAGGCCGACACCATGCGCAGCGGTTCCTGCAGATCATGCGAGGCTGCATACGCGAATTGCTCGAGGTCGGCGTTGGAGCGGGCCAGTTCCGCCATTTTCTCGGCCAGCTTCTTCTCCGCCCGCTCGCGCTCCGTGATGTCGCGCAGGATGATGGTAAACAGCGCCCGGCCGCCGACCTGGGTGCGCGAGATTGACGCCTCCATGGGGAACTCCTCGCCGTCGGCGCGCAAGGCTCTTAGCGTGCCGAGTTTTTCTATCGCGCGAGTTGTGGCGCCGGTTTTGCCGAATTCGCGGACGTGGGTGGAGTGCGCGGCGCGAAAGCGCTGCGGAAGGAAGCGTTCGATCGGCTGTCCCAGCGCCTCCACGAACGGACACCGGAACATCTTCTCGGCGGCCGCGTTGAACATTACGATGTTCTGCTCCTCGTCTACAGTGACGATGGCGTCCATGGCCGAGTGGACTAAGGCTTCGAGCTGCGCCTGGCTCTCCCGCAGAGCGGCGTCCGACCGCTCTTGCCGTTCGCGTAAAACTTTTTCCTGCAACGCACGCCGGATCGCTTCCGGCAGCCGCGCCAGACCGTCTTTCAGCACATAATCCGTCGCGCCCCGTTTGATGCACTCCACCGCGGTTACGTCTCCCAATGCGCCCGAGACCAGGATCAGTGGAATGTCCAGCCCCTCGCGCCGCAGCACATCCAGCGCTTCCATGCCTTTCCACTGCGGCAGGTTGTAGTCGGCTAGCACCACGTCAGGACGGTGCGCGCGAAGCTCCCGCTCGAACGCGGCTTCCGTTTGCACCACCACTACAGAAGATGAGAAACCTCCTTTGCGCAGAACCTGGGCCACCAGTTCCGCGTCCAGCGGGTCGTCTTCGACGTGCAGCACCCGAAGCTCGCCCGCTGCTGGCGCGAGATCGTTCGTGGGGGTCATGAGCCCGCCGTTGCCGAATACTGAGAAGGTTCCGCCACGGGCGATTGATTGATGACTAGCCAGTACAGTCCGACGTTCTTGACCGTCTCGCGGAACTGGTCGAAGTCGACCGGCTTCTGAATGTAGCTATTAGCTCCCAAGCCATAGCCGTTCGCCAAGTCCCGCTCCTCTTTGGAGGAAGTCAGGATCACCACGGGAATCGTCTTCGTCCGGGCATCGGCCTTGAGCCGCTTCAGGACTTCCATCCCGTCCACTTTGGGAAGCTTCAAGTCCAGCAAAATCAGCCGCGGCGGGTGCTCGAAGGAACGCTCCGCGTGGATTCCGCTGCAGAACAGAAACTCCAGCGCCTCCTCACCGTCGCGTGCCACATGAATGTTATTCGCCAGATTTTCTTTGCGGAGGGCATGGAGGGTAAGTTCCACGTCGTCCGGGTTATCTTCTACGAGCAGAATTTCGACTTGTCGAGTGGTCATGCTTTATCTCCCGCCATTGCGGCTTTAGTGTTCAGTTCGGTTTTCTCTGCAGCTCCGAGGGTGAAATAAAACGTTGCGCCCTTGTCCAGTTCGGCTTCCGCCCAGATCCGGCCGCCGTGCTTCTGAACAATGCGTTGGACCGTGGCCAGGCCCACGCCCGTGCCTTCAAAATCTTCCGGGCGGTGCAGCCGTTGAAACACGCCGAAGAGCTTGTCGGCATACTTCATGTTGAAGCCGACGCCGTTGTCGCGCACGAACACCACCGGCGTTCCGGCTTGAGTTTCCTGTCCGATCTCAACCACGGCCAGACTGCGCGGCCGGGTGAATTTGAGCGCGTTGGAAAGGAGGTTCTGCAGGACCTGCTTCACCAACGCGGGATCGCACTCCACGAAGGGCAGATTGTCGACCTTCCACTCCACCTGCCGCCCGGCACACTCCGGCTTCAGTTCGGCGATTACCTCGTCCACGACCGCATTCAAACCCGTTATTTGCAGCCGCACTTCGTGGCGGCCAATCCGGCCCAGGTTCAGCAGGTCGTCCACCAGCAGTCCCATGCGCCGCGTACCGTCCTGAATCCGCTGCAAATGGTGCTGGGCCCCCGGCGCCAGGCTGGAACCGTATTCCTCGGTCAGAATCTTGGAGAACCCGCTGATATGCCTCAACGGAGCACGCAGGTCGTGAGAGACGGAGTAAGTAAAGGCTTCGAGTTCCTGGTTGGCGGCCTCGAGTTCCGCCGTGCGCTGGATGACGCGCTGCTCTAGTTCGTCGTTGAGGCGGCGTACTTCCTCCTCGGCGCGCTTGCGCTCGGTGATGTCGCGGGCCGCCGCAAAGACCCCTTCGATCTCCCCCGTCTCGTTCCGGAACACGGTAGCGTTGTACAACACGTCCGTGACCTTCCCCGAGAGGTGCCGGATAGCCAGCGGATAATCGCGCACCGAACCACTGGCAAATACCTGTTCATAGCCTTGTCTCGCCTTTTCGGGTTGGGTGAAATAGTCGGAGAAATCGCTGCCGATCAGGCGCCCTCGCGATCCTCCGGTCACCGTCTCGGCGGCCCGGTTCACATCGGTGATCTTGCCCTCCCGGCTGATAGTCACCAGCGGGTCCAAACTGGCCTCAAGCAGAGTGCGGGCGTAAAGCGATGCCTTGCGCACCTCTT
>JBAVVP010000364.1:0-1644 GCA_049697355.1 Terriglobales bacterium | reverse complement strand
GCCTGGAACGACTGAAAACGAACTACGAAGAGAGCGCCTACTGGCAACTGAAGGCGGTACTACAACCGGACAAGCCCTGATTCATCTTGACAAGCAGTCAAAGCATTTTCTCATTGAAGAATGAGCCTGAAGGCGTGAGCGAAGCGATCCGCCGCTAGGGTCTCCTTTCTTGAGTGTGGTTTTGAAGGGTTTGAGACATAACTAGCCGCCGGGGCGGTGGGAATGTGGGAATCGCGCAGCGATTTCCAAGGGCCGGGGGAAACGAGGGGAAACCTGGTTTTGGTTTTCCTCGTTTTCCACCAGCCCGTCATTTCCACGGTCCTCCCCGGTTTCATTTATGCGCTCCTCTTGTGCTGCAACCGGGCGAATAGTTTACGCTTCGCCTCTCGCATCTCCCTGGCGGCCTGGGTGTCGGATTTCGCCCCGGCTGTTTGCTGCAATTGATCGACGGTCATCCTCGCGCGCAGGAATCCGGCCAAGCCGGGCAACTGCCGCAAGATCTCCCACGGCGTCGCATACCAACGGTAGACCCGCTTGTGTTTGCCCTGGGCCGTGACCGTCACCTCGGGCACCCCACACGGCCGGTGAAAGTTCAGATAGGGGTTGAAGTGCTGTCGGTAGAACTCATCGAAAGACTCCGCGTGCGCCGAAGCAATGTGACCGTAACCGATGTGTTTGCGAATCACCCAACCGTTTTTGGTTTCCGCCAGTCCGTTGTCGTTGCTGTGACGGGGCCGCGACTTGGTCTGCTCCACCAGCAGTTTGTTGAGCATTTGCGCCACAGTGTGATTGATGAACTCGCTGCCGTTGTCGGAATGAAAGCCCCGAATGCGGAACGGGAACTGTTCCAGCATGGCCTCCAGCACCGGCATCAGCCAGGCTTCTGAGATCTGTGCCGTGGCGCCCACCACTTGCCATTGCGTCACTTCATCCACCGCGTTGATGTGATACAGGCCCTTGACTCCATCCAAATCTCCTTGATGAACCGTATCCACGCGCAGATATCCCGGTCGCCCTTGCGGATCCGGTTTGCGCCGTTCTCCAATCGCCACCTGCGTGGGCCGGGTAGGTTGATAGGCGACCCGGCGGTGGCGGTACGTCCCGCTCTTTCGCAGCCGATATAGCTGCGCCACCGAGAGCCGCGCCAGCCGTTCGCACTGCGCGTCGTGATATTCATGCCAGGCGCGTTGCAAAATCTTTTGTGTGGCCGGACCACTCAGCGTTTCGTGGGCTTCGTCCACCGCGGCCAGCACTTCGATGTCGCCCCGCGTGTAGCGATTCGCAAATCGATGCCGCCGATAGGCTCGGGGCTTCACTTCGCCGCCCTCCCGGTAGCACCCAATCAAGCGGGCCGTCTGGGCCCGGCTCAATCCGGTCATCTTGGCAAGGTAGCGCCGCACCAGCCCTTTGCCGCCACGTTTCAGACGACCGTAATCCTGCCGGCGCAACGTCCGGTTCACCCACTCGTACAACTCCCCCCGGTCCTGGGAGCGGAACCGCACCTCTCCGCTGGCCTCTACCAAGGCCCGGATCTGCTCCAGGCTCAGTCGTCCTCCGTCTTCCATGCTGATGATCAATCCCCAGCATGCGGAATCTCCTCTTCAGGCTCATCTTGTATGAGAATCAACTCCCGGCTTCAGGCTC
>JBAVVP010000363.1:0-12113 GCA_049697355.1 Terriglobales bacterium | reverse complement strand
CGTCCCCATTGGCCGAACAGAAAGCGACCATGAGCACAAAACGCCCGACCGTCCTGATCCTTGCCAGCGACCCCGCCTTCGCGCGAGACATAAGCGCTGCCTGGCCCCAGGAACCCGCTCCGCGGTCCGCCGCGCATTCCGGCCGGCCGGAGTTTGTCGTGCTCGACCAAGGCTTGTTGCGTGACCTCGAGGGCGGCCACTACGACCTGGCGATTGCCGACGCCTCTTTCGGCAAAAGGAACATCCACGGAAAAGACAGCCAAGCCCTGCGGCAGTCGCTCGTGGCCACCCGCAAGCCCGCGATCATCATTCATTCGGGCCGCTCGCTTGATTTCTACGAACTGCACGGGGCTGTTCTCGAACTGCGTCGCGAGCCCGGAGTCTGGCCTGCGATCGTGGGTCTGGCCGGACGCGAAATCCTTCGCCGCATCCAGGCCGAATCTCGCGCCCGCGAAGCCAGGGCGCTTTCGGCCGCCGCGCAAGCCGAGGCCACTCTCGGACGCTACATCATCGAGATGCGCACCAACATCAACAACGCTCTCACCACCGTGCTCGGCAACGCGGAACTTATAATGCTCGCGCCCGGACTGCCGCCCAGCGTCCTCGCCGAAGCCGACACCATCCGCAACATGGCGCTGCGGCTGCACGAAGTCTTTCAGCGTTTTTCGTCGCTCGAAAAAGAACTCAGGATCGAAGAAGAACTCAGTGGCGCCGCCCGCGAATCGGCCAGGAAAGCCGCCCACGCCGCCGGCAACTGTTGAAACAGGGACGGGTTAGCGCCCATACTCGGAAAAAGAGAGCTGCTGGTGTCAATTGCGTCGGTGAGCGGTGCCCGCCTGCATCAAAGGAACGAAGGGTGCGCTTCTATTGACCAGTTTGTCTATTATATCTAAAATAGACATTATGCAAACTATCTCCGCGACCGACGCGAAGCAGCGTCTCGCGGCGCTCCTGGACGCTGCCCAGCGCGGCCCCGTCCTCATTCGCCGCCAGAACCGGGATGTGGCCGTCATCATGTCGGCCGAGGAATATGAGAGAATGCGCGATCTCGCAGCCGCCGATTTCCAGCGTTTCTGCGACCGGGTGGCGGCTCAGGGCAAGGCTCGCGGTATGACCGCACCGGTTCTGCGCAAGCTATTAAAGGACTGATGCGGGTTCGCAAGCGCATGGTCGTCGATACCAACTGCCTCATCAGCCGTCTTTTGCTTCCGTCGTCAGTTCCCGGCCGAGCAGTGCATCAGGCTGTGGATCAAGGCATCCTGCTGGTTTCCGAAGCCACCATGAACGAATTGGCCGATGTTCTTTCCCGGCCAAAGTTCGACCGCTACGTCAGCCTCGAAGATCGTCAACAGTTTCTACGGTTGCTGGGGCGCGTCGCTGAGTTTGTGGCCGGTGTCTATGCGGTGCGAGAGTGCCGCGATCCCAAAGACGACAAGTTCCTCGAAGTCGCGCTGAGCGGGAAGGCCGACCTGATCGTCACCGGCGACGCCGACCTGCTGACGCTTAACCCTTGGCGCGGCATCGCCATTCTGTCCCCGGCGGCATATTTGAAGCGCTGATTCCTCTTGCTCGATTGCCATGACCGTCAGATCTCACGCGAACAGAAATTCCTTGGTCCGCAGCTCTTTGATCGTATCCCGCAGCTTGGCGGCCTTTTCGAATTCAAAACGCTTGGCCGCTTCGCGCATATCACTCTCCAGCTTCGCGATGTAGGCGGCCAACTCTTCCTGCGATTTCAGATCCGGGATGCCTTCCGCTTCGGGGCCGGTCAGGTCGGTGTAGTCGGCGGCCACGATCGCGACCAGGGTCATATCGAGCGGGCGAATGATGGATTAGGGCGTGATTCCGTTTTCTTCGTTGTAGGCCTGCTGGATGGCACGGCGGCGGTTGGTTTCGT
Organism: Terriglobales bacterium; assembly: GCA_049697355.1. Lineage (GTDB taxonomy): Bacteria > Acidobacteriota > Terriglobia > Terriglobales > Acidobacteriaceae > Acidiflorens. The sequence continues at coordinate 10,216 of JBAVVP010000363.1, read as the reverse complement.
CGAGGGCCTTTTTCATGGAGTCGGTCATGCGATCGGCATAGAGAATGGCCTGCCCATTCAGATTGCGGGCGCAGCGTCCTATGGTCTGGATCAGCGAACCGGCAGAGCGCAGGAAGCCTTCCTTGTCGGCGTCGAGAATCGCCACTAGCGACACTTCCGGGAGGTCGAGGCCTTCGCGCAGAAGATTGATGCCGATCAATACATCGAACTCGCCTTTGCGCAAGTCGCGCAAAATCTTTACCCGCTCCAGGGTTTCGATTTCGGAGTGCATGTAACGGCACTTCACGCCGACTTCGCTGTAATACTCGGCCAGGTCCTCGGACATGCGCTTGGTCAACGTGGTCACCAACACGCGCTCGTTGCGGGCTACGCGGTCGCGGATCATGTGCAGCAGGTCGTCGATCTGGCCTTTGACGGGGCGTATCTCGACCGGCGGGTCGATCAGGCCGGTGGGGCGGATGATCTGTTCGACGACCACGCCTGCGGACTTAGTAAGTTCATAAGGCCCCGGTGTGGCGGAAACATAGACGAGCTGGTTGGTGCGATGCTCGAACTCCTCGAAGGTGAGGGGACGGTTGTCGAGCGCCGAGGGCATGCGGAATCCGTATTCGACCAGCGTCTGCTTGCGCGAGCGGTCGCCGTGATACATGCCGTGGAGCTGCGGAACGGTCTGATGCGATTCGTCGATGAACATCAGAAAGTCACGGGGAAAATAATCGAGCAGCGTCGGCGGCGGCTCGCCGGGGAGGCGTCCGGTGAAATGGCGTGAGTAGTTTTCGATGCCGTGACAGTAGCCCATGGCCTTGATCATTTCCAGGTCGTACATCACGCGCTGATGGATGCGCTGCGATTCGACCAGCCGCCCTTGCTTTTCCAGTTCCGCTTCCCACCAGGCGAGTTCGGTTCTTATCGAGGCGACAGCCGCGGCGCGGGTCTCTTCCTTCATGACATAGTGCGTCTTCGGATAAATCGGCAGCCGCATGTAACGCTGCTTGACCGTCCCAAACAAAGGGTCGATTTGTGAAAGCGATTCGACCTCGTCGCCAAACATTTCGACGCGATACGCATTGTCGTCGTAGGTGGGGTAAATTTCGATGACGTCGCCGCGCACGCGAAACGTTCCGCGTCGGAAATCGCCTTCCGTCCGCTCATAAAGAATGTCAACCAGCTTGCGCGTGATGTCCGAGCGCTTGATCTTCTGTCCCTTTTCCAGGAACAGCATCATGCCGTAGTAAGCCTCGGGCGACCCCAGGCCATAAATACAGCTGACCGATGCCACGATCAGACAATCGTGCCGCTCGAACAACGAGCGGGTGGCCGAGAGCCGCAGCTTGTCGAGCTCATCGTTGATGGTCGCTTCCTTCTCAATGTAAAGATCGGCGGCCGGCACATAAGCCTCGGGCTGGTAATAGTCGTAGTAGGAGACGAAGTACTCGACCGCGTTATGCGGAAAGAAGCTCTTGAACTCGTGGTAGAGCTGGGCGGCGAGGGTTTTGTTGTGGGCCATGACCAGGGCGGGCCGGTTGGCGGCTTCGATCACTTTGGCGGCGGTGAAGGTCTTGCCCGATCCGGTAACGCCGAGCAGAACCTGATGCTGCTCGCGATCAAAGACGCCGCGGGTGAGCGCGTCGATGGCTTGCGCCTGGTCGCCTTGGGGTTTGTAGTTGCTTACGAGCTTGAAGTCCACAGGCCATTATAAGGGGAGGGCACAGAACCCGGTGCGGATGCACTTCTGTGTAAATATGCTACTTGGAAGGCAGCACGTGGGAAGTTTGTACTAAGTGATTCACCTTAGACGCTGAGCAAAACTGGCGATGCGCATGTGCCTGCGATTACGGTAGTAACCGCCGTTTTCCAAGAAAAAAGCGAGCCGCAGAAGTTTTCACATTTAGTTAACAGCCACAGCCCGATTTGGCCGTGTGAATGCAAAATGAGACGTAAAAGACCCGAATTCATATATGCCGACGACCTGACTGCTCAGCCACTTGCAGCGCCCGGGTCGGATCGGCGAGGTGCAGTGCTTATGGAAGAGAACTTCGGCCAGGTAGGACCCCGGGAACGGCAGATCATCGATCTGCTTCTTCAGGGATGTGACAACTCGGAAATCGCTAAGGATCTGAACATCGCCGAGAGAACAGTCAAGGCGCATTTCAACCGCCTGTTTCTACGTTTTGGAATCAAGGGGGGCATCAAGCGGGTTAAGCTCGCGACTTTACTTTATAGGAGGCAATTATGGTTGGAGAGACAGCAAACCGCCGCGGGCCCAGCGAACGCGAACAGCTCATCATTCAACGCGTAGCCGCAGGCTGCAAGAACCGGGAGATCGCCGATTCGCTTGGAACCACGGAGCACGTGGTGAAGAATTATCTGCGGTTGATCTACGACAAGCTGGGACTGTGGAACCGGGTCGAGCTGGCGCTGTGGTACGAGGCGCGGCAGCACGAGCAGGTCTATCACGCCTAGGTTGCATCGGAGCGATTGGGACCATTACTGCTCGACGGCGGATTCAAAGGGAGCCGGACTGACCTTTGCCGAAACTTCAGGACGCTGCGGTTTCCGGGCGGGGATCGTTCGCCGGTTCAGACCTCAGCTCCGTCCTCGAACTGTGGCGGCGAAGCACGCGGCGGCGCTGCGACTCCTGCAGCGGTGCGGAGGCGGCCATCGCGCACAGAACGTAAAACAGCGCGGCGTTTGCCGGGATCTGCAGATTGAAATCGACAAAGCTGTGCACCAGGATCCCCACGCAACCGAGCAGCGCGGCCACCGTCAAGGCGCCGCTGGCATTCTCGGTCCAGTCATTATTCCTAATTTTGCCCGCCGCCTGGCGGAACACCAACACCAGAAACCAGACCGCGATGGAGAATCCGGCGAGGCCGGTCTCGACTAGCAGTTGCAGATAGTCGTTGTGGGCCTCATTCACGAAGAAGGCGGTGTAGAAACTGCGAAATTCCGGGTAGACGATGGGAAAGGCGCCCAGTCCCCAGCCGAGAACGGGCCGTTTGATCAACATGCGCAAGCAGTCGCGATCAATGCTGAGGCGGAGCCCTCCGTTGATCTCTTCCCGGACTTCAGAGTGAATGCTGATGAGGCGCTGAGTGAGTGCGCTGTTACCCATCCAGAGGAGAAAGACGATTACCATCGCCAGAAACGCGCCCAGCATGAGGGGCTGTTTCCAACTTCCCTCGCGCTTGCGGAGCAGAAGGACGCTGAGTACCACCATCTGCGCGGCGAACGCGGCCATGCCTCCGCGCGAGGCGGAAAGAAAAATGCTTGCCGCCATCAGGGCGGCGATCGCCGCCACCGCAATCTTGCGCTTCCCGTTCGTAAACCGAGTTGCGGCTAACACCAGCGGGAAGGGAGTGAGCATCTCCATCAGCCCGGCGTAATGATTGTGATTGACGTAGGGTCCATAAATGTTGCCACCCTGCTCCAGGGTGCGGAGCCAGTAAATCTTTCCGTTCGGCGCCATACCCTGCAACACCGCGAACAAAGCCACGACCGCCCCGTAAGCGGTGAACAACTTTGCCATGAGCCCAAACTGAGATGAGTGTCGCAGGGTCTGGGTCACGACGAACGCAATCATGCCGTAGGCGGCGTAGAGCAGCAAGTGAGAATAGGTCACTTGACGGTAGGCCGTTGTCCCAGCCACCCACTGCACCACCCCCAGCACAAAAAAGGCAGCCATGGGGAGATAGAGCGGGTTGCTGGAGACATTCAGCTCCCGACTGATCCACTGGCGGTACGCCCAAACTGCCAACAGCAACATGGCGCACGTCTCCAAGGCAAAAATGGACCAGGGTTCGACCGCGCCAAAGGCCAGCGGCCCGAGCAGCAGCACGGCACTGGAGGTCATCAGCAGCGCAGTGTTGCTAGGTCCCGGTCGCAAGACTTTAGCGACGGGTGCGGGTTCAGGCGGTGGTGCGGCCAGGGCGGAACTCACGGTTTGTCCTTGGAAGCTTTCGGGGAACTGTCGGGGGAATCGTCGGAAGCGATTTCGGGAGAAAGTTCGAAATCGTCGAGCCAAAGTTTGCCGCGAATGGCCGCGCCGGCCGGGAAGCGCTCGATGGCCAACCGGAGCAGGGCGGTGGAGTCCGGAGTCGTAACTTTGGAGTGAACTTCCCTCCAGAAGTCGGCGTCGTTGAGCGAGTCGCTGGTGTATAGCGGTGTGCCCGTGTAGGCATCGCGCAGCACGATCTGGGGCCCGCCCGCGCCTTCAAAGTCCGCCGACTTGTAGTAGACGGAAAAGTCATACGTCGTCGCGCCGTGCACCGGAATGAGCTGTTGAATCCCCGCGTCGTTGATGCCGGGGCCTTCGAAGGTGAGGAAAAGCGAGCGACGGCCCTGGTGGAAGTCGCTGGGATCGAGCAAGGGCCGGACTCCGGTTCGATTGACGTAGTTCCAGTCGAAGCCTCCGTTCAAAATGTCGAGGCTGAAATCGCCGTTCACCACCAGGTTGTCCTCGGTGGGCAGATAGGCAGAGAGGCCAAGAGTGTCGGCGCTTTGCTTCCAGGCCGCCATGGCGGCGTCGGGACGATGCACATCGATGAGATAACGCACCTGGTCGTAGAGATAGAGGTTCGGGAATTTCTCGTGCAACTGGGCGAGACGATCCCAGGTTTTGATAACGCCCTCGGTTTGCTGTTGGCTCCTCAAGAAACCGAGAAAAGGAATCAGGGAGTCGGCGCGAGCCGGCACCGCGTCGCGGAGCAGAGCGTCCGTGTCCGGACGCACGCGCCAGCAGGCGCGCAGGGCGGCGTCCTTCAGTTCAACGTCGTTCTCGATGACGACGTGGAATTCGCGCAGGGCACGATCGATATCGCCTTCGATGAGGAAAAAGTTTGCCGCCTCCCATGCCACATCGGAAGCGGTGGGCTCGGCCTGCAACGCGCGATCCAGTGCCGATCGCTGGCCCCCGAGATCGCCGGTTACCTGATAGGCAGCGGCCAGATCCAACCAACCGTGGGCATCGTGGGGGTTGAGCGCGACGGCGGATCGAAGGCTGTCGATCGCCGACTGAGGGTCGCCGGCCACAAACGCAAAGTAGCGTCCGAGCCGATGGCGATAGTCGGCGTTTCCTGGTGCCAGACGCACCGCGCGTTCCAGGGACGACAACTCCGCACGCGAAGCGAAAACGCTGGCCGCAAATTCCGTGCCCGCAAGAAGGAGATAGACGCCGGCGAGAAGAACCAGAACCACTGCTAACTGCCAACGCCGCCGGTCTGAAAGTGCAATGGCCATGGTCAAAACAATCGGGTCATCGGGTGATCAGATCACCCGATCATTTTCATTTGCCTCAAACCGCTTTCGGTTCCGCTTCGTCCCCCGCGTCGGGGACCTCTTCCTGATAGTAGGACCCGTATTTTCCCTGATACTCGTAGTAGTAATAATAATCGGGGGAAGTGAGATCGACGGCGTTGAGGAGCACTCCGGCGATGTGCGCATTGACTTGCGTCAAGATGTCGCGGGCGCGGCGCAGCGCCTGTTTGGTGGTCTGGCCGGAACGGATCACCAGGATGGTGGCGTCGGCGCTGGGCGAGAGCACGACGGCGTCTGTGACGGATAGAGTGGGGGGAGTGTCAATCACGACGTGGTCGAACTGTTCGCGCAGTTCCTCGAGCAGGTCCCTCATGTTGGAGGAAGCGAGCAATTCGGCGGGATTCGGCGGCGGCGTACCCGCGGGCAGAATGAAAAGATTGGGCAGGATCGGAGACGCGACTACGGTCTGCTGGAGGGTGGCGCTTCCCGTGAGTACGTTGCTGAGACCGCTGCGCGGGCCCATGCCCAGAGTTTTGTGAATGCTGGGGCGGCGCAAATCGGCATCGATCAGGAGAACGCGGACCCCCTTCTGCGCGAGCACGATGGCGGTGTTGATGCTGGTGGTGGTTTTTCCTTCCTGGGGACGCGCGCTGGTGACCATGATGACTTTCGGCGGTGCTCCGAGATTCGAGAGCAGCAGCGAAGTCCGCAGGGCGCGATACGATTCGGCCATCTGCGACTGGGGGCGCACCTGGGTTACGGTTTCTACCACTTCCGGGGAGGCCGTCAAAGCCAGGCGCTTGCCCGTTACCCCGTAGTTGGCGGACTTCGAACCGAGCGGGACCATGCCGAGAGACGGAAGGCAGGAGAGAGCTTGCGCCTGTTCGGGGGTGCGGACGGTATTGTCCATGCTCTCGAGCAGGAAGGCCAAGCCGACGCCGGAGATGACGCCCAGCACTAGAGCGAAAGACAGGTTCCGTGGAATGTTCGGTTGGCTGGGCGAGGTGGGAACACGCGCCGCATTAATGATGCGGAAGTTGTTGGAACGCAATCCCGCAGTGACGCCCGCTTCTTTCAGTTTTTCCAGCAGCCCCTCGTAGAGTGTCCGGTTGCTGTCCACGTCACGCTTCAGGATGCTGTACTCGATGGCGCTCTCGTTGAGCTTATTGGCCTCCTGTTTTTGCTTCTCAAAAGCCCCGCGCAACATATTTTCGCGCTGCAAAGCGGCCAGGTACTGCTCCTTGAGATGGTCGACCCCCTTGTTGGTTTCCGACTGAAGCTGGTGTTCAATCTCTTTCAACTGATTATTGATCTGCGCGATTTTCGGGTACGAGGGACCGAACTGGGTGTTGAGGTCGGCAACCTGGATCTTAAGGCTGGCCTCCTGATCTCGCAACCTGCCCAGAAGACCGCCGCTTGCACCTCCCGTATCGACGGCCGCTGCGACTGCGTCCGGATCATCGGACTGGGTCTGACGATAGACGGCTTCTTTCTGCATGCGGTCAAATTCGGCTGCCGTCATTTGCCGGTTAACTTCGTCGAGCTTTTGAGTGATGATGTTCTGCTTTTCGTCCGTTCCAAGAATCTCGTGCTCCTTCTGGTAGCGCACGAGCTTCTCCTGTGAGGTCTCCACTTTCATCTGTAAATCCACCAGCTGTTTGGAAAGCCAGTCGGAGGCTTGCCGGGTGGATTCGAACTTGGTCTTGAAGTTCTGCTCGACATAAGTAGCGGCCAGCGTATTCACGGCGCTGGCGGCCAGCTGCGGATCGGTGCTGGTGTAATGAATCTCGATGATCCGGGTGTTGGGAACCAGAGCGACGTGGAGGCCTCCGCGAAAGCTGCCCAGCAAAGCCGAGATGTGGCTGGAATCGGCCTGCAGCGGATCGGCGACCAGGTTGGGTCGTGCCGGATCGGAATGACCGCCGAACTCGGGACGTTTATCCAAGTTGAGTTGGCGGATGACCTGCAGCGCCAGCAGGTCGCTCTGCAGGATGAGGACCTCGGTATCCAGATCGCTGGGGTCGTAGTAGTCCATCACCGGCCCCGAGTCTTTGAAGGTAATGACGTTCGAATCGGCCTTGTTGACGACGATTTGGCATACGGCTTCGTAGACGGGAGTTTGGCGCAGGCTGGCCACGGCGACTGCCATGAATATCCCCGCCACCATCGCGATCACCATCCACTTGCGCTTGATCAGAACGCGCAAGTATTCGCGCAGCGTGGATTCATGGGGCGGCAACACGTTATACAGTGCAGAACCGATCGGTCTCAGAAACTCGGCCGGTTCGCCAGAGGGGAGTTCGCGCAATCCGTCGCCAGCGCGTGAAAGGTCTCTCCGCAGGCCGGTACTATGTGGGTCGCTATTTCGTGGGTCGTTGTTTCGTGGAACCGGGGGCCCCGATGACATCGTTACTCCTTCGCCTCTACCACCATGATGCGACAGCCGCGCCGCACCCCGCGCACAGATTCCGCTTCCGCCTGGCTACGGCACCGCAAGCCGGGCCGGGGAAAGCGGGCTGTTACCGGGAATTTGCCTGATTCTAGCATCATGGGCGCGAGAAGAGCAGGTCCACAGCCTGAGTCGCGACCGGCTGCACTGCCCGCCCTGTCCTTGGCCCTTGAAGGGTCCGGATTACCCCGATGATCGCGGTCGCGATTTTCCGCCGGCCTGTGCGCTTCAACGCGTTCTTGGATAGTATGATTCGGCCATCTCTATGATTCTTGCCGTGACCATTCCTGAGCGGGAAACCAGGCGAACTACAAATTGGCGGAGCGCGCCGAGGTTGCGGGAACTGCTGCTGTTGGGAGCGGTTGCCGCAGTGGGCTTCGGCGCCACATTGATTGCCTTCCACGGCTGGCATGGCCGACTCCTGCGTTACGGGGACAACGCCGCGTACCTAAGCGTCGCGACGGCAATCCGCGATTGGGATTTTCGCGGGCTCGACATCCAGCACTTTATGGGCTACCCGTATGCGATCGCCGCAGTCTCGCTGGTTTTGCATATTCCCCTCCTCTCCAGCCTCTGGCTGGTGGCGGTCGCGGCGTCGGTGGTTAGTACCCTCCTGGCGGCCCGACTGTTCGGCACGTGGGTAGCGGCCTATTTCGCGTTCACAAATTTCGCCTGGATACAACTGTCGTTTCTGGGCGGGTCCGAACCTCTGGCGGTCGCTCTCGGCTTGGGCGCATTCTGGAGCTACCGTCGAGGGCACGCTCTGTCCGCAGCCTTGCTTGCTGCGCTCGCCACCACAGTCCGGCCGCTGATGTTTTTCGCACTGGTCGGCATCGGCGTCGCTTTGGTCTGCCAGAAGCGCTACGCCAGGTTTCTCGGCGCCCTCGCCGTGGGGTCGGCGATCGGCCTGCTGTACCTGTGGCCGCTGGCGCATTATTTCGGAGACCCATGGCGCACCGTTCACAGCTATACCGCCCGCGACTACGGAGCGGCCAACTTCGCTGGGCCTCACGGACACTTGCTCGGTTGGCCCTTTCACGGCATTATCGTGGGCACCATACTGATCCCGGCGCCTTGGACCAATCTGGTTCTGAGCTTCTCCTGGATCGTGCTCGTGATCGCTGGAGCGGTGGCGATGTGCGGCCGGGATCTCCGCGAGTACTGGCGTGCCAACCTGGCCGAGGCTGTGTTCTGCGGGTTCTATCTCCTGGCGATCTTCTCATACGATTATCTGGTTTGGGCTCGCAGCAACTTCATACGCTTTGCGATTCCCGCGCTCCCTTTTGTGTTCTTTGCGCTCTCACGCTGGCTGCCGCAAGATCGGCGAGCGCTGTGGTGTCTAAGCGTATTGGGCCCGGTGCTGGCCGCTTGTTCCGCGATCGGGATTAGAAACCTTCCTTTCTTTCGCTAGAAATTCGCCCGCACGATTTCAGCATCACTCTGGCGACAAGCAGGCCCAAGACTTGCCCCCCCTGGCGATGGTCTTTTAAACTCAAAGACTTAGCGCGGGGTCTTTTGCCAAGTCTTTAAGGAATAAGGAGTTACTCGTAAAGTATTTTGGGATCAAAGACTTAGGGGGAAAGTGCTCGGCTGGTACACATAAACATTAGGAGTATACACATTGCATCTTGAGGATGGAGAGGCGGCCGATGCGAACCCGGAGTGCCGATATTGTTTTCGGTTCTCCGGTTCGGGGGGCAGGGGCGAAGCCGCCGTGCGGTTAAGCCCCACCTGTTGCCGGCGAACCGGAGAGGGACGGTCGTTCATTTTCAGCTTTACTTTCACTTTGGCGAACGATCCTCCTGCTGGGCGGCTCCCGGAGATTCCGGCCAGGCGCGGAGCTGAACGTCAGCACTGTCAGGGTCTACGGTCCAAACTTTTCTGTTGTGGAAATACTCCAGCAAGGGTTGCAGGTCGACTCCGGGGATTTCGCGCGCCCACACAATCTTAGAGTGGTCAATGTCGGCGGCGTTGTAGACCCACTCTTGATGGACGTCGTGATTCGCTGAATAACGGACGATGACCAGATGCTCGCCGGGCGTTGCTCGCAATTGACGCTCGATTCGTGCCCTGACGAGCATCTCGGCGTTGGTCCAGACTATGCCCCGATGCGCGTCAAGCCAGGTTTTCACAGCGTGCGCTGGGACCGAAATGATGCAGACGAGGACGATGGCACGCGTCAAGCCGATCCCCACCGGTCTTGAACCACTTTGCCAATGCCTCAAGTGTCGCATCCCCTGTATGGCGAGAGCGAGGATGGTTGCCGTCAACGGCGCCGCGTAGTGGATAAAAAAGGCCCACACCACCAACAGGCCGACCAAAGAAACCGATAGCTGAGCTATGAACAGCCGCATTCTCCGGTCCCGGAGCAGCCAGGGCAGCGTGAGTACCAGCACCACCAGCAACGGGCCGCACAAGAAAACGAACAGGTCTTGCAGTCTTCCCCAACTCGAGCGGGCGAAGTGGTCTTTGTGCTCGTTGTATTCGGCCTTTTGTTCCACGTTATAGAAC
>JBAVVP010000362.1:0-12829 GCA_049697355.1 Terriglobales bacterium | reverse complement strand
GCTCACTCGGTATACTGGTGGACCGCGACGAAGAAGGCTACCTGCTGCAGATTTTCTCGATGCCGGTGGAGGATCGGCCGACCGTGTTCTTCGAAGTGATCCAGCGCAAGGGCAGCCGCGGATTCGGCAAAGGGAATTTCAAAGCGCTGTTTGAATCGATCGAATTGGAGCAGGCGCGGCGAGGAAATCTGTAGGCAGTCGCTAACAAGACAACTTCTGACGGAAAATGGCTGACCGAAAAATGTCTGACCGAAAAATGACAGGCGCGAAAACTAAGAGCGCAAATGCAAAGGCGCCGGGGAAGACCGCGTTGCGTTACCAGTCCGGATTCGGCAACGAATTCGCCAGCGAGGCCGTGGAAGGTGTGCTGCCGCGCGGGCAGAATTCCCCCCAGAAAGTAGCGCATGGGTTGTACGCAGAACAACTGAGCGGTACAGCATTCACCGCGCCACGCACGGTCAACCGCCGGACCTGGCTCTACCGGATACGGCCTTCGGTCGCACACAAGCCGTTCGAACCGATCGGCGCTGGAAGGCTGCGCAGCGCGCCGTTTGACGAGGTTCCCACGCCGCCGAACCAGTTGCGATGGACGCCGATTCCGATCCCTTCCCAACGCACTGATTTTGTCGACGGCCTGATCACCATGGCGGGCAACGGCAACACCCATACTCACGCCGGGGTTGCCATTCACATCTACGTCGCCAATGCTTCGATGACGGACCGGTTTTTTTACAACGCCGACGGAGAGATGCTGATCGTGCCGCAAACGGGACGTCTGCTCCTACGCACCGAGATGGGTGTTCTCGAAGCGGGTCCCGGCGAGATTGCGGTGATTCAACGGGGGATTCGTTTCCGCGTCGAACTTCTCGAGAAAGAAGCGCGCGGTTACGTCTGCGAGAACTATGGCGCGCTGCTTCGCCTGCCGGATCTTGGACCGATTGGCGCGAACGGGCTGGCGAATCCGCGCGACTTTCTGGCGCCGGTGGCGGCATTTGAAGATCGGGAAGGCGAATACCGCATTGTGACCAAGTTTCAGGGAAAACTTTGGGCGGCGGCAATCGATCATTCGCCGCTGAACGTCGTCGCCTGGCATGGCAACTACGTGCCCTATAAGTACGATCTGGCGAACTTTCAGTGCATCAATACGGTGAGTTTCGACCATCCGGACCCATCGATTTACACGGTGCTGACCTCGCCGTCAGAAATTCCGGGAACCGCCAATGTCGACTTCGTAATCTTTCCGCCGCGCTGGATGGTGGCCGAGCACACGTTTCGTCCACCGTGGTTTCATCGCAACTTCATGAACGAGTTCATGGGGCTGATCCGCGGGGAGTATGACGCCAAGGAGGAAGGGTTCGTGCCGGGCGGCGCCAGTTTGCACAATTGCATGGCGGGTCACGGACCCGACACGGAAACATTTGAAAAAGCGAGCAAGGCCGGGTTGAAGCCCGTCTATCTGGGCGACACTTTGGCGTTCATGTTCGAGACTCGTTTTGTGTGCCAGCCGACGAAGTTTGCGCTCGAGACCTCGCAGCTTGATCATCAGTACTTCGAGTGCTGGCAGGGGTTGGGGAAGAAGTTCAAAGGACCGGGCGCCTGACATAGTCTCCGATGTATTCGCGTCACTTCTTTATTTGTCATCCTGAGCGAAGCGAAGGACCTGCTGTCTGGTGCGCTGACAAGAAAGCAGGTCCTTCGCTTCGCTCAGGATGGCAATTCATAGAGGGTAAAGATTTTGGAGACATCACAGGCGGTGCGAAATTCGGCGCACGCGATCGATGCGACCACAGCCTTGCTACGCGACCTGATTGACTACGCGGGGTTATTTCCTCCGGCATCGCTTGCCATGGCTCCGTCGGTTGCCAACTACGACGCGTATTCCAGGTCGGAATGGAGTTGGATACTTGGACGCTTTATCGTTCCGGTTGCGCGGCTTGGGGAGTTCGAAGAGGCGTTTGCCGGATTACCAACTCCCACGCCAGGATTGCCAAGTTGGCGGCTCTCTGTCCTCCTCGGCTCCGATCCCGTTGCCGATGTCGCTCGCATTCGCGAATTCAATCAGAGAGTTCGGAACTCTGCATCCGGCCGAAGGGCCATCGTCGAGGCGGTTGAGGTGAGGGTTGCGAATGCCGGCGAAATCTCGCGGCTTTCCGGAATCATCCCGGCAGAACTCGCGACCTACTTCGAAATTCCGCTGCCCGGCTGCGGCGAGTGTATTGCGGCGGTAGCGGGTTGCGGACGTAGAGCCAAGATCCGAACCGGCGGCGAGACGGCAGACAAGTTTCCCGCTCCGGAGAGCGTCGTCGATTTTATGCGCCTGTGCGCGGCAGCCCGCGTGCCCTTCAAGGCGACGGCGGGACTGCACCATCCGCTGCGCTCGATTCACCGGTTTACCTATCAACCCGAGAGCGCGTCCGGAATCATGCACGGATTCGTAAATGTTTTTCTGGCCGCCGCGTTCTTGCGGGCGGGGATGAACGCGAACCTTGCCGTGCAGTTGCTGGACGAGCAGTCAGCGCGCGCATTCCAATTTGATTTGGATGGAGCCCGCTGGCGCGAGCGCCGGCTTAGCCGGGATGAAATCGCCACAGCCCGCCGGGACTTCTCAATTTCGTTTGGCTCGTGCTCCTTTACCGAACCCATCGACGACTTACGCTCTTTGCACTTACTATGAAACCTCACCTATGAAACCCGTTCTCGACGCGACCCACGACTCCGAAACGCAAAGCTGGGTCGAATCTGCCAATACTGCAGGCACCGATTTTCCGATTCAGAATTTGCCATTTGGAGTTTTCCGGCGACGCGATGCTGGCGCCGAGGCGAGAGTGGGGGTTGCGATCGGAGACAGCGTTCTCGACCTCGCCGAACTGCGAAGCGAGGGCTTGCTGACAGGAGATCGCGCCGCCCCTGGTCTTCGGCTCGCGGCGGATGCTTGCGCCTCCGATTCGCTGAATGCGCTGATGGCGCTGGGCACCGGTCCCCGGAGGGCTTTGCGAGAGCGCCTGCATGCGATTTTGCGCGCGGATGCGCCCGCTTCCGATCGGCAGGCCGCTTCGCGACATCTCGTCGCGCAGGCGGATGTGGACATGATTCTGCCCGCAGCCGTCGGCGACTACACGGATTTCTACGCGTCGATTTTTCACGCCACCAATGTAGGGCGGCTGTTCCGCCCCGACAATCCGCTGCTGCCGAATTACAAATTCATTCCGATTGGCTATCACGGGCGCGCGTCGTCGCTGGTTGCAACGGGAACGCCGGTCCGGCGTCCCTCGGGCCAGACACGCGAGGGCGACGCGGAGCCAGAATTTGGGCCGACCCGGGCGCTGGATTACGAAGTAGAGCTTGGCTTTTATGTCAGCGCCGGAAACCCGCTGGGAGAAACCATTCCCATCGGCGAAGCGGAAGAACATATGTTCGGCATCTGCCTGGTGAATGATTGGTCGGCGCGCGACCTGCAGGCGTGGGAGTATCAACCGCTCGGGCCTTTTCTGGCGAAGAGCTTTGCGACTTCACTCTCGCCGTGGGTGGTGACGATGGAAGCGCTGGCTCCGTTTCGCGCGCCCGCCTTTGCGCGCGCGCAAGGAGATCCGGCGCCATTGCCGTACCTCTTCAGCGGAGGCGATCAAAAAGCGGGTGGCCTCGACTTGTGGCTGCAGGTTTCTCTGTTGTCGGCGCGGATGCGAGAAGCCGGGATTGCTCCTGCGGTCTTGGGACGAAGCAATTTTCGCGACATGTACTGGACCATGGCGCAGATGCTCACCCACCACGCGAGCAATGGCTGCAACTTGCGGGCGGGCGATTTGCTGGCCAGCGGAACCGTGTCAGGCGCGGACAAAACCGCGCGCGGATGCCTGTTGGAACTCACCGCGCGCGGCCAGAATCCGGTTACTTTGCCGACGGGAGAGCAGAGGAAATTTCTGGAAGATGGAGACGAAGTCATCCTCCAGGGATTCTGCGAGCGAGACGGGTTCCGGCGCATCGGATTGGGCAGTTGCCGCGGGACGATTCTACCCGCTTCCCTCGCCTGAGGAGTCCGCCCCCTTCAGTGCTGGTTCCGGCGAAATCACTTCATGCTGGTGCGCAGATCCATCAAAACGTGATCGGCCGCATCGATGCGAACCCAGCCGACACGCGGGTACTCCAGATCGAGGATGACGTACACGGCAAGCGCGAGGATCGTGGAATAGATGAGCATATGCATCCAGCTCCGAGTCTTCGCTTCCGCCATGCCATATCCCACCAGCAGCGCACCGGCGAGGACGAGCACTCCCAGGGCCCAATAGATCACGGTGGGCGGGTGCGTCTCCAGCGCGACCGCTCGTGTGGTGGTCATGTCAATCATCTCGTTGAGTGAAGAGAGGACGAGCGAGGTCGTGGCGGAAAAGTTGACTTTCTCACAGCCGGCGACAGACTCCGCCCAGATCTTTCGCTGCAGCGCGACTGACCGCTCCAGTTCAGCCTGGGCCGCGGCGTCGTCCTGCCCCAGGTTCCTGTAATAGCCCAGTCTGGCATCGACATAATTCCGAAAGCCGTCACGCAACTCGGGTTGTGCGGCCGCCGGCAGCAGGTCAACCCGCAAGTACGCCGTACCAATGGCATTCGTTTCCTCTCCAATCAAACGCCTTCGTGCATCGAAACGGGTGCCTGCTCCCGAGAAGGTGAAGGCCACGAGCAGTCCCATCAGGCCAAACACCGCGCCATCGATTGCGCCGAGTCCAACGTGGGCTCCCGCCGCGTCTTGACTTCTCCGTCGTACTCCAACGCGCCAGCCGGCCTCCATCAGGGCCAGCATTACCAGGAACAAACCGATCACCACAGAGAAAAAGATGGCCACTTGATTCATGGAATCCTCCACATGCAATTCAACCTGGTGCGGGCGCTGATTGCAGGGTCAAAGCATTGTATGTCGCGATTGCAGGTTGTGCTCAAATGTCGCCGACCGGCGTACTGCGCACGAACAGGGGACCTATGGCGGGATGAGGTGGGATGAGGTTGGCAGGCGCCAGCTTCGGACGCCGGAGTGTCACCACCGTGTTCCTGGTGTCTTCACCTTTAGAACGAATTCTCGATGGCCAGCGCCATGCCCATTCCGCCGCTGATGCAAAGTGTGGCCAGGCCCCGGCGCGCTTTGCGCTTGAGCATTTCGTGGAGCAGTGTCACCGTGATACGCGTGCCGGTGCAGCCGATCGGATGGCCGAGTGCGATCGCGCCTCCGTTGACGTTGAGCTTCTCTCGATCGAAATGCAATTCGCGATCGCAGGCCAGCACCTGGGCGGCGAAGGCTTCATTCAGCTCAACCAGGTCGAAGCCGCCGAGTTTGAGGCTATGCTTCTCTTCCATTTTGCGCACGGCCGGCACCGGCCCGATGCCCATGAGGCGAGGGTCGACTCCCGCGGATGTTGCAGCCAGAATTCGCGCCAGGGGCTTCAGGTGATTTTGCTGAACGAATTTCTCGCTCGCCAGCACCATCGCCGCTGCGGCATCGGTGATGCCGGAAGAATTGGCCGCTGTAATGGTGCCGGTTTTTGAAAACACGGGCGGGAGCTTCGCCATCTTCTCCAGGGTCGCTCCCAGGAACAAGTGTTCATCGCGCGAGAAAACGGTAGCGCCCTTCTTGCTTTCGATGGTGACCGGAGCAATTTCGGCGTCGAAGCGTCCACTGGACTGCGCGGCCGCGGCGCGCTGTTGCGATAGGAGCGCGAATTCATCCTGCTCCTGGCGCGTGATCTTGTATTGCCCGGCGAGAATCTCGGCGGTCTCGCCCATCAGCATCTTCGCCATGGGACACATGAATCCGTCGCGATACATGCCGTCGACCAGCTCTTGATTCCCGAGGCGGTATCCCCAGCGCGCGCCATCGAGATAGTAAGGAAGGCGCGACATCGACTCGGTGCCGCCGGCCAGCACGCAATCAAGGTTGCCGACCGCAATTTCCTGGTAGCCCAGCGATATCGACTTCATGCCCGAGGCGCAAGCTTTGTTGATGGTGTAGGCCGGAACCTCCTGCGGAACGCCGCTGCGAATCGAAACCTGCCGCGCCGGGTTCGGACCGCCCCCCGCTTGCCGGCCGTTGCCGAAAATCGTCTCTTCCACCTGCTGCGGCTGCACTCCGGCGCGTTCGAGCGCAGCCTTCGCCGCGACCACGCCCATATCCGCGGCCGTGAATGAGGCGAGCGAGCCTCCGAACTTGCCGATCGGCGTTCGTACCGCGGAGAGAATGTACACGTTGTTCACCGGAACCTCCCGAACAATTGAATCTAGCAGAACTGTGGTACCAGTACGATTTGTACCAGGGTATGCCTTTAGCTGGTCATGCTGTAACCGCGTTTTGGCCCAGGGCACGCCTTTGAGCGCCGCAAGGGCGCTAAACGTCCTTCAGTTGCTCCTCATCCATCCCGAAGTAGTGGCCCAGTTCATGGATGACCGTAAGACGAATTTGTTTGCGGACTTCGGCTTCGCTCGAGCAGACCGCTTCGATATTCTTCTGATAGAGCACGATATGATCGGGCCCCGTCGACAGGTCAAAGATGCTCTTCTTGGTCGTGGGCACGCCATGGAAGACGCCCAGAAGCAGCCGCCTTTGCTGACCCGGCCGCAGTACTCGCTGGTGTGGCGGCTTATCCTCCACCAGAACGGCAACGTTCCGAATGCGACTGCGAAATTCCTGGGGGAGCGAGTCGAGCGCCTCCTCGACTACCTCGACGAAATGTTCACGCTTCATCCTTCACCCACTGAATCAGGGCGCGCTCGCTCAGAAGGGCCTGAGCTGTGGCAATCTGGATGTACTCTGCTCATACTTAATGGTACGCTACGTGCCGCTCGGGCCAAGGTTACGACCATAGGCGGCACACTGCGAGAAAGCAGAACGTTTTGCAGACTCTGAAGGCTGGCACGCTCTATTTCGCGCTCGTATTCGGAACCGGCTTTGTGCTTGGAGCCATTCGCACGCTGTGGATAGTCCCGCAACTCGGGACGCGAATGGCTGAGCTGATGGAAGCGCCGTTCATGCTTGCGGCCACCATATTCGCGGCGCGATGGATCGTCCACCGTCTCGCTGTGCCGTCCGTGACTTCCATTCGGCTGGGTATGGGTTTGGTTGCGCTTGGACTGATGCTCGTCGCGGAATTTGGGTTCGTGCTCTGGCTTCGGGGTTTGTCGATCAAAGAGTATCTCGCTACCCGGGACCCTGTGTCGGGAACGGTCTATTACGTATTGCTTGGAGTGTTCGCCATCATGCCGCTTCTCGTGGCCAGGAGATGAAAACAGGTGTCCAACATTTCCAGTCTGGCACGCCAGTATTCTCACAGCGGCTTCAATCCTGCTCCCATTTCGTTTAAAGTGGCAGCGCGATGAAGTTCACCATTTGCGCTGCTCTCTTGCTTGTCACCTTGAACGCCATGGCGACTGAGAAAACTGCGGGCTTCGACATCAACGCTGCGGAACGGTTCGCCAAGCTTGCGCTCGCGTGCGTCCACAAGGAATATCCGAACAAAATCAGTCACAGCCTGACGAGCGATGCGGATGTAGCTCCGCCACGAAAACTCACACCCGCGTTTTACGGGTGCTACGACTGGCATTCTTCGGTGCATGGGCATTGGCTGCTGGCAAGGCTGGTCAGGACTTTTCCTAATGCTGACTTCGCGGCGCCTGCACGCGAAGCCCTGCGGCAAAGCTTGACCACTGACAACCTCGCACAAGAAGCGGCGTACCTTCGGGCTGAGGGACGCGCCAGCTTTGAACGTCCGTATGGATTGGCGTGGCTGCTGCAACTGGTGGCGGAACTGCGCGAGTGGGACGATCCGGAAGCACGGGCGATGGCGGCGAACCTGCAACCGCTGGACCAGGCTGCAGTGGAGCGCCTGCGGGATTGGCTGCCCAAACTTTCGCATCCCGTGCGAATCGGCGAGCATGACCAAACCGCATTTGCCCTCGGGCTGATCCTGGATTATGCGCGCGCCACTGGCGACACTAGATTTGCTGATTTGATCCTATCGAAAGCGCGGCAGTTCTATCTCAGCGACAAAACTTGTCCGCTGGCGTATGAGCCTTCGGGGGAGGATTTTCTTTCGCCCTGTCTCGGCGAAGCAGACCTGATGCGGCGTGTGCTGCCAAGCCGTGAGTTTGCTCGCTGGCTCCGAACTTTTCTGCCTCAAATCTCCCCAGCCCGAAAGGGCTCGTGGTTGCAACCTGTGGTGTCGCCCGATCCCAGTGACCCCAAGTTGGCACATTTGGACGGGCTCAACCTGAGTCGTGCATGGATGCTGGAGGGCATCGCTCGGAACCTGCCGAAAGACGATACACGGTTGCCCGCGATCATGGCCGCCGCCGAGAAGCACCGGCGAGCGGGCTTAGCGGCGGTGACTGGCGAGCATTACGAAGGCGGTCATTGGCTGGGAAGCTTTGCCGTTTATCTCGTCACGAAGAGAGGTGTTCCACAGAAGTGAGGCGCAGAAAGCATCTGGGGTGGGAGACGGGAATTGAAAACGCCCCAAAACTTGAATACAACAACTTGCAGAGCGTCGGGACGCTCTAAAAAACGCTGTAAAGCACCGTAGGAATCGCTAACGGTCAGTAAACAGTCAGTACCGTAGGGGCGTGAAGGGCGAGAAATCCACATCGGATACTGACCGTTATTCGGTACTGACTGTTTAACTGACTTCGAGGGTTCCCCCCCATCACACCCCCTGCCGCTCTACGACCGAAGCTCGTCTCGATGGCGCGGATGCTTAGCTCTGGGCTCAGCCGTTCACGACTACCGATCCCCGCTCAAAACCCAGATCGATCTTCTGCCGTCCAGCCTTAATCGCCGCCTCGATTGCGGACTCCTGCGTGGGGAAGGTTTCGGGCAGGTAGAATTCAGTTTCCATGACCCCATCCGCATCATGTTCCTCGACGGAGAACTCCGCTGCGAATCCCCCATCCTGTAGTTCGCAAGATCGTGCCACGATAACGTAGCCCTTGTACCCCAGCCTGCTCTTCATGACTGCAACCTTTCAGGCTTCAATTATTGCACTTCGGGTTGGGGCGCTTCCATGTAGAGGAATCAGGATTACGAGTCAGTTCACGCTCGCCCCGCCGCAGCACCGTTTGTACTTCTTTCCGGAACCGCAGGGACACGGATCGTTCCGCCGACCTTGGGAGCGGTGCGCCGAGCCTCAGTCGGGTGGGCGCCCAGATCGGCCTGCCGCTGTGCTCTGAAATAGCGATAAGCCGTTACGAGCCCAGCCGCCATGTGCACGATGACCTCCTCCCGCTGCTCAGGGCTGATAGGATTGGGTTGCGTTCATTGGGACATGAGAAACGAGAACCCTTCGAACATGTATTCTCGCTTCCCCTCCTTCGACACCGGCTTCACCTCCCCCCGACGCACTTGTTGAATCGCTTCCAAGACACGCGGAAGATAGCTAGGCTCGGCGACTGGGACGTTGTGCGAGGGCAGGAGGAGTTGAAGGCGCGGAGCCAGTGCAGCCAGCCTCTTCATGGATGCGACGTAAGCATCCAAATCGGTCTCCGGGCGATAAAGATAGATCGGCCCCAGATAGAACGAGTCCCCGGTGAACAGCAGGCCGTTCCGCTCGTCGAGCAGGGCGATGGAATCTGGAGTGTGCCCCGGCGTCGAAATGACTTCCAGCGTTCGGTCTCCCAAATCGAGCTTGTCGCCGTCATGCAACCAGTGAGAAATATGAAAAGGTTTCGTCCGGTATAATTTGGGGTCAAACCCCTTTGGCAGAGTCCCGCAGACTTGTCCCGGCCCAAGCTCGGCCTGCGCGTCCGCCGTTGACCCTCTGGCATTGGTCCGGGTGAAATCGGTCGGCATGCCGTACACTTCGCTGAAGCGCCAATTGTCCCCCACGTGGTCGTTATGCGTGTGGGAGTTCACAACGCTTACCGGCAGCTTGGTCAGCTCCTCGACCACGGCTTTGATATTGCTGATCCCCATTCCCGTGTCGAACAGGATTGCCTTCCGGGTTCCGATGACGAGATAAGAGATCACTTCCTCGAACTGGCGCGGCTCATAAATGGCGAACACGCCCGGACGGATTTTGTAGACCTCGAACCACTGATCCGTGACCTTCACCCGCTCCAGCTTGTTGTACGCAGGTCGGGGCTGGCTCTTGCACCAGTCCGGCGTCTGTGCGGAAACGAAGGTCAACAAGAATAAGAAGGAGACGAGAAAAACACCATTTCGAAATTGCATTGAGAGTTTCCTTGGATCGTCCGAGGCAACATTCTACAGGGCCAATTCTCTGGGCATCAGTTGCTCTGACGCTACCAACGTAAAGCGGATCAAGCCGGACAGTGGTGCGGCCTTGTGAGGCGGCGACCCGGCTTGCCCATCCGCGCAGACTCGGCAGCAGCCCCGAATACCACATCTGCTGGTCACCCTTCACCGCGTCTCCCGATCCAGCCATTTCTCCACTCGAACCGGACGCCACTCCTCCAGTGCTTGGAGAAGTCCCGTTACCGAGTCCCGCGCCAGCACCCGCCCACGGTTCTCCGGCTTCAGGAATCGCTCCTGAACGGCATGGTCGAACATCGCCAGAAGCGGCGAGTAATACCCCAAGACATTCAGGATGCCGCAGGGCTTCGCATGCAAGCCGAGTTGCGCCCACGTCACGATCTCGCAGAACTCCTCCAGCGTCCCGTACCCTCCCGGCATCGCGACGAAGGCATCCGACAGGTCGGCCATGAGCGCCTTGCGTTCGTGCATCGAGTGCACAACGTGAAGCTTGGTCAGCCCCTTGTGCCCGACCTCTCGCTTCATCAGGCGCTCTGGGATGACGCCTACCGCCTCGCCGCCAGCCTTGAGCACGGCATCCGCGAGCACACCCATCAGACCCACACTGGTGCCGCCGTACACCAACCCGATGTTGCGCCGTACCAATTCCGCGCCCAAACCCTCGGCGGCGGCTCGGTATTCGGGGCGGTTGCCGGAACTGGAGCCGCAGAAAACGCAGATTCGTTTCATGCAGCCATTTTACGGTCTGGATGGGTGCGAAGAAGGAGCAGGCGCGATAGGTGGGGTACTAGCTTGGCTAGGCTAGATGCGGAAAGCGTTTGAGCGCCTGCCATGGGCGCTATCGGAAAGTCTCACCAAAGAGCCATTCCGCCCACAGTTGCCATTCATTGTTTCGTCAGGTTGAATCGCGCAAATGGTTTGGCTTCGCCTTTGACTACATTGTCGAGGCGGTTCTCCCACGCGTTGGTCTTTGGGTCGTAGATGAAAGTGTTGGTGAAGCTGGTCTCGCCGTGCTCGTCGGTGAAGACGAAAGCAAGCTGATTCTCTTTGGGCGTGGCGAGCCCGATGGACTCCGGTGTTGCTCCGCCGTACACATCCATCCACACGCACGCGTACTGCTTGGTCTTCTCATTCCAGCCGATGAATACCATTGCTTCGTACTGCGGTTCGCCTTTGTCGTTCTTCTCCCGCGAGACCTCGTGGAAGCGCAGGTAATGGTGCTGGAGCACCCACTCTGCATCGAAGTCATGCGTGACGGGCTGCTTGCCCACTGTCCCCTGCATCACCCATTTGCCAGCAAGATGGTCGAACAGAGACGAACTGACAGGCGACTGTTGCGCCATCGCGATCAGAGCCGCAAATATCGTCATCACGAGGACTAGTTGTTTCATCTTTGATTTCCTCCAACGCACAAGTTCGGATGATGCCAGACGGTACTACTTCTGAGCGGCTTTGACTTTCGCCCATCTCGCTCTTTGGGCTGCGGCAATTTTCCTTCGAGCGGCGGCTGACATCGTTCTCCTTTTGGGCATTCTGACAACATTTTGTTTCTGCCCACCGTTTCTCCGCACCTTTGCCCATCGTGCTCTCTGCGCAGCAGCGATACGCGCCCTCCCCGCTGCTGACATCCGGCGCGTCCTCTTCCCGTATGAACCGCCGTCGAGCGCGGCCAGTGCCGCGTCAAGGCATTCGACTGCTCTTGCCGCCTGATCCCGCTCTTTCTTCAATTGCTGGACAACACCAGCCAAGTTAGCCATGGAATCCCCCTCGGCGGGGATTGTACCAAGACGCCGCTAAGAAGGACGATTCTAGGGCGATTTGGCTGCCGGGATTGGGTTCGCGTCGGGTCGGGCGTTTCACAGGTCAAAAACAGCCTTTGTGACCACCTTCACGACCGTGTTGCACGTGCCTCCCAACAGTGTTGGGGGGCAAAAGTTCTTCTCAGCCTTGCTGAGTCCCGCTGTTGTCGTTAACCATTGCCAGATACGCACGAAATACGGTTACCTCGGACAGTTCTCGAAAACGAACCATGCGCTTCCAAGCTAACCATGCCAAAAAGATGAGTAGTAGACCAAGGCTCCCGGTCAGAGCGAAATAACGGAATGTGGGAGCAAAGCGTTCCCATGCAAAGCGTGCCGCTGGGAGGAATGCAAGGATGGCAAGCACCGCGAGCGATCTGCACAAATCCGATGTTGCCAGAAACACGTCTCGCTTGCCGAAGCGGTCTTTCAGCTTTGTAAGGCAGTAGTCAAAGGCGGTGTCAACAAGTGTGAGTTCGTGTCCAAGGTCACCCTTAATCGTGGCCTTCACAGGAAGGGCTTCATGGCTCGACCAAAAGTCGTCCCTCGCTTTTTTGAAGTACCTCTTACCCTTCCAAGCTTTTATCGTCACATCCCCGAATTCCTGAACTAGATTCCCCGCGCCGAAAGCAACCAGAACCAGCAATGTGAATTCCGTCCCATTTAGCTGATGCAAAGACAGAGCGAACTGTCTCCAACCCTTGAAGAAGACCCACCCTTCGAACAACACAAGCAGTCCCGGAAGAATGACCCCAACCAGATCGTAGACCTCTAGTTTGAGCTTCGAAAC
>JBAVVP010000361.1:0-9681 GCA_049697355.1 Terriglobales bacterium | reverse complement strand
TTATGAGACCGTCGCTCTAACCACCTGAGCTACACCGCCAATCCGGAAAATACGCGGAAGAAACCAGGGACAGCCCGGAAATGGGCACAGAATCCCGCAGACGCGGGTGGACGCGTCCCTGCCTCATTCTAAAAGTGCATCGGATGAGTGTCAATGAAATGAGTGTCAATGGAACGACGGTCAACGCCAGCGAGTATCCATGGAATAGCGTGTCAACCCGCACGGCTCCATGCGAAACTAGGCGCATGAAAGTTATCGCTGTGATTCCAGCGCGGCTGGCTTCGACGCGCCTGCCCCGCAAGATGCTGCGCGAGATCGCTGGCGAGCCCCTGTTGGGGCTAACCTACAAGGCCGTGCGCCGCTGTCCCCAACTTGACGAAGTCGTGGTGGCTACCGACTCCGACGAAATTTTCCAGTTCTGCCAGCGAAGCGGATTTGGCGTGCGGATGACTTCACCTGCTCATCGCTCAGGCACGGAGCGCGCCCATGAAATCTCTACCGTCATTCCTGCCGATATCTATATCGATGTCCAAGGCGATGAACCGCTGACTCGCCCGGAACACATCGCCAAACTGATCGAAATCATGCGCCCACCCGAGGTCGAAGTGGGCACACTGAAAACGCCGGCGGCTGACATCGACATCGGCAATCCGGGCGCCGTGAAAGTGGTGACCGATGCTGCGGGCCGCGCCCTTTACTTTTCTCGCGCCACCATCCCCTTCGATCGCGACGTCGCGCATCCCCGATACTACAAGCACCTCGGAATCTACGGCCATCGCAAAGGCGCGCTCGACAAATTCGTCGGCTGGCCGGAGTCGTCGCTCGAGCGCTCGGAGCGGTTAGAACAGTTGCGCTTCCTGGAAAACGGAGTCCCGATTTACGTTGCGGAAACGCCGTTCGACACGGTGGGCGTGGATACAGAAGAGGACGTGCGGCGTGTGGAAGAGATTCTGCGAAACGGACGCCGCGACCTCAGCGGCTAAAGCCGCAGTCAGAGTAGTGCAGTTACCGCAGCGCTGAAGCGCTGCGCCACCCAAAATCGCGCACACCTCAGTGCTCCTTTGCCCAGGCTTCGGCGGCGGCAATTCGCTTTCCGATCGCAGGATGCGAGTGGAGCAGCCACTCGACCCAGCGGGAAGGCGTCTTTTCCGCGAGATTCTGCTCGGCTAATTTATTCATCGACGAAATAAAGGGTTCGACGCTGGCCACCGAATGGAAACAATAGCGGTCGGCCTGACGCTCGTTGAAGCGGGAGTAGGCGTTGAGCGCGGGCATCAGCAAAAACGAGAGTACGGTCGAGACCAGAATCAGCAGCGGCAGATTGGCAAAATCATGCATGGTCTCGAACATATGGCGACGCTCTACGGCATAGGTGAGAACATCGCTAGCCAGCCAGAAGCCGAATAGAGTGATTCCCGCCTGCACCAAAATGCTCTTTAGAATGTGCCGGTGCACGTGATGCCCGAGTTCATGCGCGAGCACGGCTTCGATTTCGTCGTCCGAATAGTTATCCAGTAAGGTGTCGGCGAGAATGATGCGCCGGGTCGCGCCGAGTCCGGTCAGCGCGGCATTGGCCTTCTTGCTTTTCTCGGAAAGATGCCACTTATAGACGCCGCGCACGCGCGTGCCGGCGCGCTCGCCCAAAACGATCAGGCGGCGCTTGAGTTCTTCGTTTTCCAGCGGCTCAAATTTGTAAAAAATCGGAAACAGCACAACCGGCGCGAGTTGGGCGAGCAACACCATGAGTCCGAGGAAAACAGCCCATGCGATCACCCACCAGTGCTGCGGGGTCTGGCGGATGAGCATGTAGAGCAATTCGGCCACGATGGTGGCCATGAGCAGGCCAATCAGCAGGCTCTTGAATTCGTCCCACAACCAGGAGCGGAATCTTTGGTTAGAAAGGTTATAGCGGTGCTCCAGCCGGAAACCGTAGTAGTCGAGTGGAGTTCCCAGCACTTTGCTGATCAGCATCAGCATCAGCACGTAGAGAAAAACTGCGTATGCGTAATTCTGAGAGGCGCCTCGCTCGGCCAGATCGCGGAGGGTTCCGCTCCAACCGGTGGCCAACAGC
This sequence comes from Terriglobales bacterium, assembly GCA_049697355.1. Taxonomy (GTDB): domain Bacteria; phylum Acidobacteriota; class Terriglobia; order Terriglobales; family Acidobacteriaceae; genus Acidiflorens. The sequence goes on along the minus strand of JBAVVP010000361.1, from coordinate 7,610 downwards.
ACGACGAGCAGGCCGAAGCCGGTCGCGAAATCGGCAATACCCAGCCACCGCTTGACGCGGTTGTAGCGGCGCGATTCCGGAGAATCGGCGAGAACCGGTGTGGTTTCCGTGGTGGCCATTATGCTGAATGTCATTATCCTATCGTGTTCCGCGGCTGACTAGAACCCGAAAGGGCTGGTCCGACGGCCAAGATATTTGAAGGCTGGATGTGCTCGAGCATTTCTCGCAATGGGGTAGAGTGCGCAACCTCAGCGGCTAAAGCCGAAACCCGTTCCAGGTCTTGGCGGCACGGCTGAAGCCGTGCCCTACCCGTTCCCGTCCCCTCTACAGCAAGTCGAGAAATGCCCTAATGTGGCTACGTTTGAGCCTCAGCCGTTCGCCCTCTCCGCTACCAGCATGGACTGCAGGATTTGATCCGAGACCTCTTTGACCGCCGCGGGCGAATGAGCCAGAAATAGCGTGTTGGTTTTGTCGTTCTCGCCAATGGACTTCAGCGTATCGAAATACTGTGTGACCATCACCAGTTGCATGACTTCTTTCGCGGACGCCCCTTCCACCACCTTTTGGAACTGTTCGATCGAGATCTGCAGCCCTTCGATGATGGCCTTCCTTTCATTTGCGATCCCCTGTCCCTGGAGAGCCTTGCTTTCCGCTTCGGCCTCGGCCTTCTTGACCACCAGAATCTTCTCCGCCTCGCCCCTGGCGTTCGCGGCCACCTGTTCGCGCTGCGCCGCGTTGATGTCATTCATCGCCGACTTCACCTTGGCGTCGGGAACGATATCGGTCACCAGCACATTGACAATTTCGTATCCGAATGTCGCCATGTCCGCATCCAGTTCCTGCTTGACCGCCGCGGCGATGCTGGATTGCGAGGCGAACACTTCGTCCAGCGTCATCCCGGGCACATGCCCCAGGATCACCTGCTCGACATAGGATTTGATTTGCGCTACCGGATCGGACAACTTGTAGTAGGCGTCGTAGACTTTTTCCGGACGAACGCGGTTCTGCACCGAAATAGGAATGGTGACGAACACGTTGTCTTTGGTCTTCGTCTCCATGGTCAGAGTGATCTGATTCACGCGCAGACTCACGGTGCCGGTCACGGAATCGAAGAACGGCCGCTTCCAGTTCAATCCGGGCTCAGCGACCCGAAGGAACTTGCCGAATCGCGTGATCACGGCGACTTCGGCTGTGCGTACGGTGAAAAAGCTTCCCAGAACCAGGTAAAGAACAATGAGAGCTGCGATCGCCAACGGAACCCAGTACAGTTGATCCATCTTGGTTTCCTCCGCTGCTTCTTGCTGGAAGCAAGCCAGATTATACCTTTCGTTGAAAACGACTCGTGTCGCCTCGCTGCGCTCGGCTGGACGGACGAATGCGTCCGTCCCTACGTGAGCCTTACGAATCTTTCGCCGCTCTCTAGAATTTCTTCGACCAGTTCGGGTGTGGCGGCTTCCACATAGCAGCGCAGCATGCGTTCGGTGCCGGAGGCTCGGAACAATACCCAGGCGTCGGCGCCGTTGCCTTGATTGGGAGCATCGAGGTAGAACTTCACGCCGTCGCGATCTTCCTTGCGCAGGATTCGATACGCGCCGAGCTTCGTAGTCTCGGAATCGGCGGCGCGGCGGATGGCTCCGTTCTTCATGTCATCGGAAATGTGCAGATCGCGCCGGCCGAAGTAATGCGCGCCGAATTCACGCTGCAAATCGGCGACCAACTGGCCCAGCGGCTTCCCTTCTTCCGCCATGACATTCGCCAGCAGCAGCGCGTTCAGAATGCCATCGCGTTCGGGGAGAAAGCGGCTGTATCCGATGCCGCCGGACTCTTCCCCGCCAATCAGGATCTCGTGGTCCATCATCAGGTCGGCAATGTATTTGAAGCCGATGTTGCATTCGTGCAGCTTGCGCCCGTACTTGGCGGCGATGCGGTCCATCATGCCGGTGGTGTTGAAGGCGCGGACTACATCCCCCGGCCACTTCTTGCGCACCAGCAGCCAGCGCAGCAGAACCGACATGCACTTGTGGGAATCGACGAAGCTGCCGTCTTCGGCTGCGGCTCCAATGCGGTCGGCGTCGCCGTCGGTAACCAGGCCGGCGTGGCATCTTTCTTTCACCACAGTTCCCTGCAGGAGCGCGACGTGCGGCAAGATCGGCTCGGGATTAATGCCTGGGAATAATGGGTTTGCTTCCTGGCGGATCGCGACGTATCGAATTCCATTCTTGTCGAAGATGCCCGGCAAAACTCCGCGCCCCGAGCCGTACATGGAGTCAATGGCGAACTTGAAATTTGCTTTGCGGATCAGTTCAAGGTCGGCAAACTGGCAGATCGCCTCGATATAGGCGGGTTTCAGATCCACTTCTTCAATTTTCGCGGGTGTTCGGTCGTTTGGTGCGGCGCCCGCAGCGAGTTCGTCCTCGATCGACTTCATGATCGCGGGCGTTGCCGAGCCTCCAAACTTGGCTTTGAACTTCACACCATTCCAGTTCCATGGATTATGGCTGGAGGTGACCATGACGCCGCCCGCTGCGCCCAGCTTTTTGACGTTGTAGGAAACCGCGGGCGTGGGCACGTAGTCGTTGGCCAGGAGCACGGGAATGCCGGCGGCGGCGATGACTTCAGCAACGGCGCGAGCAGCGCGGTCGGACAAGAAGCGCGTGTCATAGCCGATAACAATGCCGCGCGTAGGATCTTCGTGCTTGAGGACGTAGCTGGCGATTGCTCCGGCAACACGGCGCACGTTGTCGAAACTGAAATCGTCGGCAATCAGGCCGCGCCAGCCGTCGGTACCGAACTTGATTTGGGTCATAGTCCGTCGTTGGTCGTTAGTCGCTGGTCGTTAGTCGTTCGCAAGAGCTTGCTGACGACTACCGACCATCGTCCAACAAGCTTTACACCAGTTTCTTCAGCTTCTTCTCATCCAGATGCTTCACCACTTTGCCGACATCCTGGGACTGGTCGAGCGTGGTGACGAGCAGCGCGTCTTCGGTCTCTACAATCACCAGGTTGCTTACTCCGACCAGGGCGACGAACTTGCCGGGCGCGTGAACGTAGTTGCTCTTCGCGTTAAAGGCAAAACTTCCGGACGCGGAGACCAGGCTTCCATCTCCAGGTTTCGCCTTTGCCACGTGGTGCTCATGCAGCGCGGTCCAGGAGCCGAGGTCGTTCCATCCGAAGTCGGAGGGCAGACAGAACATGAGCGACTGGCTTTCTCCCTTGGCGGAACGCGGCTCCAGCACCGCGTAGTCGACGCTTATGTTTTCGCACTTCGGGTAAAGCTTGCGAAATGTGTCGGCGAACTTGCGCGTGCCATACGCGGCGGCAATTTTTTCGAGGAGCGAAGCCGTCTTCGGAAGATGCTCGCGCAGCGCGTTCGCCAGCGTGTCGGCGCGCCAGAGAAACATGCCGCTGTTCCAGAAGTAGTTGCCCGCGTCGAGAAACTGCTTGGCAGTGGCGAGGTCCGGCTTTTCGGTAAAGCGGCGCACGCGCAGGGAACCGTCATGATCTGGAGCGCCCGCCTCGATATAGCCGTAGCCGGTTTCGGGGCGTGTTGGTCGGATGCCGAGCACAACGATGTTCTCTCCGGCGGCGGCGATCTCGATTCCGCGGCTCAGAGTCGCCCGGTATTGAGCGGGTTCGGCGATTACGTGGTCGGAGGGAAACAGGCCCAGCACCGCGTCGGGATCATGACGAAGCAAAAGGAACGCCGCCAGCGCAATCGCGGGAGCCGTGTTGCGTCCGGCGGGCTCGGCGAGGATTTGCTTCGCAGGAAGTTTCGGAAGTTGGCGCAAGATGGCGGGGCGCAGGTCGCCATTGGTGATGACCCAGAAACGGCTCGGTCCGGCCAAGGGCAACAGGCGCGCCACCGTCTGCTGGATCATGGTTTGCTTGCCGTCGAGCGCGAGCAGTTGCTTGGCACGGCGCTTGCGGCTCAGCGGCCAGAAGCGTGTACCTCGGCCACCGGCGAGAATTACGGGATAGAAGTGTGGGTTCGTCTTCACCGGAATAGAAAGCCTACCATTGACGTGCTGCGGGGTGAAAGGCTTGACCGCAAGAACGCTGTTGGCTCTTGGCTGTTGGCTTTTAGCTGAAAGCCAAAGACCAAGAGCCAAGAGCGTTCTTTCGAACGCGGTTAGAGCCGCGTCGCGGGCTCGGGGACTGAGACACTCGGCACACTGGCTTTCAGGAACTCGACCGCCCACTGCGGACGAACCTGAAACGTGCCCAGGCTGGCCGGAATCACAACCGCATCGCCCTTGGCCAGCGTCACCGGGTCGCGGCCATGCGCCTCTACAACCCCGCAGCCTTCCACCGCGACCAGGATCTGCGCCGATGTTTTCCCGGACCCATCTCTTTCGGACTCGCGGTTCGAAAAATTGTGCGGGCTTTTCAACTCGAACAAGTCCACCGTGAAGTAGGGCGCAGCAATCATCGAAGACTGCCGGTTCTTGCCGCCGTCGATGCCAACCGGCGCAGGGCGAATTACTTTGCCGGAGGCAACACGCTCCTTGACCGAGGCGAGGCCGCGCTCCAGATGCAGCGGGCGCGGGCGTCCGTAGTCGTAGAGACGATACGTGGTGTCGGATTGCTGCTGCGTCTCTACCATTACGGCCCCGGGTCCGAGAGTATGCACGGTGCCGCCCGCCACATAAATCATCTCGCCCTGAAAAACGTTGATCCAGTTGAGCTGCTCCTCCGCGCGCTTTTCATGGATGGCGTGCTCAAATTGAGCCGCCGTAACGCCGGGCTTCAGACCGAGCGCGACCTGCGCTCCGGGCCTGGCATGGGCCACGTACCAGCATTCGGTTTTGCCCCAAGGCTCGCCGAAGCGCTGCGCGGCCGGGTCGTCGGGGTGGACTTGAATAGAGAGTTTGTCTTCGGGAAACAAGAACTTTGTCAGCAACGGAAAGCGCTGTGGGTCGGGCGCCGCCGTGCCTACGAGTTCGGGGCCGAACTCCTTGCTCAGGTCTGCGAGCGAACGATTCGCCAGCGGACCGTTCGCGACCACGCAGTTGTCGCCGGTAAGCCAGGCTTCTCCGATGCGTTCGTTGAATTTGTGATTGGGGTAGATGGCGGAGAGATCGAGCGTTCCCCAGGGACGCGGGTCGAAGGCGGGCGACATCAGGAGTGGGTAGAGTTGGGTCATGCGCAGCAAACTAAATACATTTGTCATCCTGAGCGAAGCGAAGGACCTGCTGTCTTGTCACTGCAAGAGACTGCAGGTCCTTCGCTTCGCTCAGGATGACAACCCAAATTCATGGAGCGCGCGCCCCTACAGCCCGCCGAAGAACTTGTGCATGCGCTCCAGACCACGGTCAAGTTCGGCCTTCGAGGTGGCGTAGGAAACGCGGATGTGTTCCTTCGTGCCGAAGCCCTCTCCCGGAACGGTGGCGACGTGATTCTCGCGCAGCAGTTTACCGGCTACATCAGCGGCCGAGTTTACCCCGCCACGCCCGAAGAACGCCGAAACATTCGGGTAAGCATAGAACGCGCCTTCCGGCAGCGTGCATTGCACGCCGGGAATGGAGCGCAGTCCCTTCACCACGTGATCGCGCAGCTTGATGTACTCCGTGCGCATGTCTTCCACGCATTGCTGCGAGCCTTTGAGGGCCGCGACGGCTGCTTTCTGCACGATCGAGGTCGGATTCGAAGTGGATTGGCTCTGCAGCTTCTGAACGGCAGCGATGATGGGAGCGGGGCCGAGCGTGAAACCCAGACGCCAACCGGTCATGGCGTAGGTCTTCGAAAGCGAGCCGACGACCATAAAGCGGTCGCGGAACTCGCGCAGCGACCCTACCGAGAAACGCTTGCCGCTGTAATTGAGATAGACGTAGCATTCGTCGGAAATCACCCAGATGCCGCGCTGGTGAGCCAACCGGATGACCTCGGTCATGTCTTCCGGGCTCATCACGGCTCCGGAGGGATTGGACGGTGAATTCAGGATGATGAGCTTGGTTTTCGGCGTCACCAGTTTCGCGACCATGTCGGCGGTGACGCGAAAGCCCTGGGACTCGTCACTCTGGAGGAGCACGCAGGTGCCGCCGGCGTAACGAATCATGTCTTTGAACGAGACCCAGTAGGGAACGGGAAGAATGACCTCGTCGCCATGGTCGACGAGCACGGAAATCACGTTGAACAGCGCGTGCTTGCCGCCGACCGAGGCCGCGGTTTCTTCGCGGCGGTAGTCGGAGTCGAAGTCCACCGCATGGCGGTGCACGATGGCGTCCTTCAGCTCGGTGGTGCCGCCGACGGCGGTATACTTCGAGAAATTCGCCTGGATCGCGGCGATGGCCGCATCTTTGATGTGTTGTGGCGTGGAGAAGTGGGGCTCGCCGGCGCCGAAGTCCACAACGTCAATACCCTGCTGGCGCAGCTTGTCGGCCTCGGCTACGACCGCCATGGTGGCGGAGGGCTCGATGCGGTTGATGCGTTCCGTCAGGCGGACGGGGCGAGCGACAGGGGGCTTTACGGTGCTCAGGTTCAGCGTGCTCGTGTCAACCATGGTCAAGCCTTCCTTTTCCTGGACTTGCTCATGCCCTCGGAAGGTTCGCTCTTCTCGAACTTGAGAGCCACGTCCATTTTCTCACGGAGCTTCCGCTCGACGAGGTCCGGCACCAGGCAGGCGATCGAACCGCCGAGTTGTGCGACTTCGCGCACCAGGCGCGAACTCACGTACGAATATTTCTCCGCGGGCAGCATGAACACCGTTTCCAACCCGGGCTGAAGTTTGCGATTCATCAGGGCCATCTGCAGTTCGTACTCGTAGTCGCTGATGGCGCGAATGCCGCGCAGGATGGCCCTGGCCTCAACCCGCAACGCGTAGTCCACCGTGAGGCCCTCAAACGTGTCCACCGAGACGTTCTCAATGTCCGCGGTCATCGCCTCCAACATCTTGCGGCGGTCGGCCACACTGAACAGCGGGTCTTTCTCGGGATTGCGAAGAATGGCGACGACCAGTTCGTCAAAAATCTTGCTGCCGCGTTCGATCAGGTCAAGATGTCCGTTGGTAGGAGGATCGAACGATCCGGGATAAATGGCTTTGATACGCTTCACAGGGCCCTCGTTCTATAAAAGGTCGGAGAAACAAGGATTGTATGCGGGGGCAAGGGGGATAGCAATCGGAGGGGATTTCGGTTGGGCGATGGAGAGCCGGGCGTCCACGCTCGGCCAGATTCGGGTTCGAGATGGGGCGGACGAATGCGTCCGCCCCTACGTGAGCATGATTACCGTCTTGCCGCCGGCACTTTTGTAGGTTCCGGGGCCGCGCTCGGCATGGTCGTGACACGTCCCTGTGTGCCAGTGGCCTGGGCCGGGACCGCGGCCGGCGTCGCTGCTGGGACCATCCCCAGAGCCTTGCGCACTTCGGCATCGAGTTTCGCCATGGTGTCTTTATTCTCTTTCAAGAAGGTGCGGGCGTTCTCGCGTCCCTGCCCGATGCGCTCGCCTTTGTAGCTGAACCACGAGCCCGACTTCTCCAGAATATTCTGGGCTACCGCCAGATCGATCAAGTCGCCTTCGCGCGAGATGCCTTCGCCATAAAGAATATCGAATTCAGATTCACGGAAGTGCGCCGCCACTTTGTTCTTCACGATCTTGACCCGGGTGCGCGAGCC
>JBAVVP010000360.1:0-3247 GCA_049697355.1 Terriglobales bacterium | reverse complement strand
GAGCATCAGAACGGTGCCATTCTTATCGCTGAGTTTTCGGACCATCCTCGCGAGTTCCAGACGCGCGTTCGCCTGGGCGATCCAACCCTCGCCTAAGGTGCGGCTTGACAGTTCGCCGGACCCTCCCACCAATTCAAGGCTGTTTAACTTTGTCGCATAGCGCCGCAGCCGGCGGCAGAACGCCACCATGAGAAGCGCATGCTTTTGTGAGGATTCAGGAGCCCCAATGCGGTCGAGGTAACGCGACACCTGCGCAACCGTGTTTTCCATTAGCTCGGCAGCGGGACCATGATCGTCAAGAAGAGCTTGCGTCCGCCGACATGCCTGTTTCCAGATCTCATGGCCGGCCAATCTCACATCCGCACGAATCGGTCTTCCCGCCTGATCGGCCTCCCGGTCCCACCAAAGAAGTATTCTCCCCGCACGCGCCATACTGCACCCCACCCTTGAGCAAAGACTAAAGATCGAAGTTGGGAATCACATCCGGGCCAGGCGGAGGTGTTGAACTCACGAGATGAGAAATGTGGGGAATGTCCTCACGCGCCAGAGGCATTTGTCTAGGTCGCCGATCATGTGCTCCCACAAAGGGGATCGGACCGGAAATAGGACGTTGCGAGAAAGACGGAGTCGTGATGGTCGGAAAACCGGACAAAATGGCCGCCCGGAGCGCCATGCAATCGCACTCTCGCGCCATTACGAGTCTCCGGGACCACCCCGAGCTTCGGCTGCAGATCGCGCGAGCGTGGTAGAGCACACTCCCAGCGGGATTACCGTCACGGCGTAAGTGCTGTTTCATTGTCGGACAAGTCCTGTCTTTCTGAAAGGTTGCGGACGACGCCCGCTGCAGTGCCTGACCTCCTCTCGGTTGGACTGGTTGAACTACCGGATTCCGACCTATCCCACTTCTCTTGTGCACAGCGGCTTCTCGCGGAAAGGATGATCACTATCGTGGCGTATTTCCGCGCAGAGGTGGTGAATTTTATTTTTGGTGGTCGGAATACTGGACAGAACAGAAACGAAGGCGACCCGACCAGCAATTCAAACGCTGGCCAAGCCAACAGATTCTTTCTTGTGGCCCTTTTGCCATAGTGCACACTCGCCCTAATTAGTTGCCCGCCTTGGGATCATGCGTCACCACGTCTTCGGAGACTGCAAGGATGCAGGTCTGTCCGTCGAATTGGATTTGGTCGGCAGAATACGCGGTGAGCTTGATTTCGCCGGATTTTGTCCGAAGCCGGGTGATTACGTTCCGAATCGGACCTCCCCGCCGGAGCTGCGTCATCAATAATCTTCGGTCGGCAGCATCGTCCCAAATGCTTAGCTCGTGTACGGTACGCCCCAGCACCTCCTCCCGGCGATATCCATAGCGGCATTCAAAGGCGGCATTCACTTCCAGAAAACGTCCCTCCTCAAGGGTCGTGATCGAGAACGCGACAGGACTCGAATGGAATATCTTCTGAAATTTCTCCTCCGAGACCCGGCGGCCGGCCTCTGACTGGTCGAGCGCCTGCTCGGCTTTTTGGAGATCTGCTAATCGCTTTTCCAGCTCCGAACCGTAGATCTCAGCGGTTGAATAAAGACGGGCGTTTTGAATGGCTGCTGCGGCAGGTATGGCGAGCAGTTCGGCGCGCCGGAGGTGGTCTTCCGTAAAGTGGTTCGGCTCTACATGGCCAACTGAAAGAAACCCCAGAAACTCGTCAGAAGCCAGCAGGGGCACGCTGAGCCACGAACGGAATTGCTTGTGCCCCTCGAAGGTTTGCCACCCTTCTTGCTGTCTGGTGTCGGAGATCAAGATGCGTTTCCGCTCGGAACAGATACGCTGAAAGAACGGAGACTCATCGGCAATAAATGTCAGCGGGCTGCGCGGAGAGTTTTTCGTGAGCTCAGGACATGACTTTTCGCCCAAGGCCAGCCAGTGCGGACCGCCTTCGGGCACGAGCACGCGGGCGCACGTGTACGGAACCAACTCCGCCAGGGATCGGAGTAGTGCATCGAGAACACAATCCATGTGAAGGTCTTGCGTTAGCGCGAGAGTGGCCTTGCGCAGGGCTTCCGCCTCCGCCCAGGAAGAGTTCGCCTTGGCGAGATTAGCGGCAACCTGATCTTCCGCTTTCTTGAGCGCGGTGATGTCCAGCGCAGTTCCCCCCAGTCGGGTGATTTTGCCGTTCGCGTCCCTACGCGGGAAGCCACGCACCCAAACCCAGCGTATCTCGCCGTCCGGCTTCACAATGCGGAACCTTTCGTCGAAGCTCCCGGTACGGACAGCTTCATTAAGCTTGGCGAGCACAGGAACTCGGTCGTCAGGATGGATGACCTCTTCGTAGGACGAAGGATTTTCAAGTAGCGACTGGCAGGAGCGTCCAGTGATGGTTTCATATGCCGGATTGACGAACGTGGCCTTCTTCGTCTGCGCGTCGATCACCCAGAACATTTCCTGAATGTTGGCGGCCATCTGGTGGAATTCCTGCTCGCTGTCTTCAAAGACGGTCTTTGCCTGCTGTTCGGCCCCGTGTATCTGGCGGATAACGCCGGCCGACAACAGCGCGAAGAGAACAACCGCACTGATCAATGAAATCCAGAGCGCCAGTTCCACTCGCTGAGACTGAAAATTGGCGACACGGATCGCGACTAAGAGAACTGCCAAGGCAAGGACGAGGCCGAGCGAGGCGAAACTCAAGCCTCGTTTCGACGCCTCCGCAGGAAGCGGTTTCGGGCGGGACTGATCGGCTGGTTCCACAGTGAGCGACCCACCTATTTGCCGGACTTAGGCTCATCATAATACCCTGCCCGGGGCAGATGGCTTCTAGGCAGCAACTTCCGCTCGACCTTCAAGGATGGTCGATTGCCAAGAGCAGTCCGGTGTTTTGCCGTATTTTATGCCTGGCCGTCTCGATCGCAAATTGCTTTGAAAATCCGATTATCTGGGTGGGGACTCTCGGTTAACTTCTTTTCCGTGCCGCTCTCCACTTCGCCCAACGCGCGCGTTGGGCCGCGGCGATCCGCCGGCGTGCAGCGGCTGACATGGGTTGCCTCTTGCCCGATGTCCGAGCCCGCCGTTGTCTTTTCGTGGGCCCGAGTGGTGTGCTGATCTTACCCAACGCTTTCAGTGCCTCGTCCAGTTGTTCGACTCTCCCTTGTGCTTGATCCCGTTCTTTCTGCAACTGCTGAACCACTTTAGCCAGCTTCGACATTTGATCTTCCTCGGACAGGAATTGTAGCAGCGCGCATTGCGGTGCCGCTGTACCAT
>JBAVVP010000359.1:0-2668 GCA_049697355.1 Terriglobales bacterium | reverse complement strand
CTTGCCATTCAGGATGCCGGCATCAGCAAGGATCAAATCGGCGCCGCTCTCACCGCGGCCCACATCATGGGATCCGAGTACAACACCGAAATGTTTTTCGGCCGGCTGCCCGAGGCGATCGGCGCGAGAAACTGCAAGGTCGTCGCCACTACGGTTTCGGGCGGCGCGTCGAGCTTCTCCATCCGGAAAACGGCGGAAGGCATACTCCGCTCCGGCGAGACCGATTACGTCCTTGTAGTTCACGCGCAGCGCTTCTGTCAGTTCTCGCCGAACGAGCAAGCTACCTTCTTCGCGCATGCCGGAGCTGATCTTGAGTGGGAGGTCCCGTATGGCATGACGTACAACGCGCTGGCCGCCATGGTGACCCAGGCATACATGGCCTACACCGGAACGACCCTCGAACAGGTGGCCAGTGTCTGCGTTGCTTGCAGGAAATGGGCGAACCTGCAGCCGAACGCGATGTTCCGCGATAAAACGCTCACCCTCGAAGACGTCCTCAAGAGCCGCATGGTTGCTTATCCGCTTACCGCGTTGATGTGCAACGTGCTGGCGGACGGCGGCAGCGCCTACGTCATGACCACCGCCGAGAACGCGCGCAAGGTGTGTCGCAACCCCGTGTACGTGCTCGGCGAGGCCTCCGGCTACAGCCACCGCAGTATCACCAAAAGCAAGGTGCGCGACCTGGATCGCATGCACGAGTTCTACGCACCCGTTGCCCAAGCGGCTTATGAGCGCGCTGGTCTGGGCCCGGCCGACATGGACATCTACGAAATCTACGGATCGTACCCGGTGATTTCCTTGATGGCGATGGACGCACTGGGCTTCGTCGAACCGGGACGCTCCGGTGCGCTTGTGCAATCCGGACAGACCAGCCCCGGCGGCAAGTACCCAGTCTCCACGAATGGCGAAGCCATGGCTTTCGGGCACACCGGCACTGGAGTTGGATTCTCCGTCTTCGTCGAGGGCGTTCGGCAGTTACAAGGCAAGGCAGGGAAAGCACAGGTCGAAGGTGCACGGTTCCTGATCGAAGACTGCGGCGGCGGCGCATTCATGGATGTGCACTTCACCGTGCTCGGCAACCAGATCCCTAACTAGTCCACAGCGCATAAGCGCCGGACAGAAGGACGGAAACCGTCGCGATCAGAGGAGGCGAGGATGAGCGCAGGTTCAGTAGAAAAGGTCAGCATCAGGCAGATGTTGAAAGAAAAGCTCGGTTGCACCGACCAGGACTTCATAAAGCCTCTTCCGCAGCCGACGGCATGGTCAAGACCTTTCTGGGAGGGTGCCAAACAGCACAAGTTGTTGCTGAAGAAATGCAAGGCGTGTGGCCACATTGATCACCCGCCATATCTGTACTGCACCGCCTGCTCCAGCGAGGATGCGGAGTGGGTGGAAGCTTCCGGCAAAGCCAAGCTGTACGCATACGCGGTGAACACCTACAGCGTTCCATTCCCGTTCATCGAAGACCTTCCCTACGTGCTGGCGATGGTCGATCTCCCGGAGGGACCTCGGATGATCTCCAACATCGTTGGACGTTCACCCCAGGAACTGCGGAACGGCATGGAACTGGAAGTGGTCTTCGATCAAGTCTCACCAGACGTGGTACTCCCGAAATGGCGCCCGGTGAAAGGCTGAGGAGGTTTGTATGGCGAGTCCGACGATAACCACAGGGTACCAGAGAATCATCTACGAGCGTAAAGGCGCAAACGGCGAAGCCCTCTGGCTCACCTTGAACAACGAGGCGATGCGAAATGCCCTGGACGATACAATGCAACGCGAGTTGCTCGAGATCCTGGAGAAGGTCGCCCTCGACTACAGCATTCGATGTGTCGTCATCGGAGCGGCCGGGGAAAAGGCCTTTTGCAGCGGCGGGGACATTCGAGCCTTCCAGAGCATGAACCTGGTGTCTGGGTATGAGTATCTGCTCCAGCGCGGGGCCAGGATTCATCAGCTCATCACCACCATGGAAAAGCCCGTGATCGCCGCGGTGGCCGGAATGTGCTTCGCGGGAGGCCTGGAACTTGCTCTCATGTGCGACTTCATCTACGCAACCGAAAGCGCCACGTTCGGTCTGCTGGAGATCAATCTCGGACTGCTGGCCGGCTGGGGCGGGACGGTGCGGCTGCCTCGCGCAATTCCGGCGGCTCGCGCGAAGGAGATGATCTATCGCGGCGAGGTGATCAAAGCTCCGGAAGCCCACCAGTGGGGCTTGGTCAACCGCGTATTTCCCAGTCGGGCGGAGATGTACCAGGCGCTAGAGAAGACGGTAGAGGAACTTGTGGCAAAGCCGCCGTTAGCGCTGCGGGCGGCTAAGACCATCATCAACAACTCCGCTACATGCGACAGCATCGACGCCGCGCTTGCCATCGAGCGAGGCACGATCCAGTGGCTCGCCGGTTCAGAAGATATGAAGGAAGGCGTCGCAGCATTCGTAGAAAAAAGGAAGCCCAGCTTTAAGGGTAAATAGGTGAAGGAGGCCCGGCGGTGGACCTGGAATTCACGAAAGAACAGAAGCTGCTGCAGGAGACCTATCGCGAGTTCTGCAAACGGAACCTCACGCGCGAATACGTCCGCTGGCTCGACGAGAACACGACGTTTCTTCCCCAGGACATGTACGACAAGCTCGCTGATCTGGGAACTATGGGCATCTGTATTCCTCCTGAGTACG
>JBAVVP010000358.1:0-2659 GCA_049697355.1 Terriglobales bacterium | reverse complement strand
AGGAGAAAAAAGACGAGTTACTGAATCACCTGCTCCAGCGGGAGCAAGGGCTCCAGGAACACTACGAATTCCCCTTCCTGCGGGCGGACGGGGCTCAAGTCTGGACGTTGCTGCGCGTATCACCGGTCTTTAGGCATGGACAGCACACCGGCAGTCTGGCCCTGGTGAGCGACATCACCGAACGCAAGCGGACAGAGGAGGCGTTGCGTTGCTTGAATCGCGAACTGCGAGCCATCAGCAACTGCAACCAGGTCCTCCTGCACGCCACCGATGAGCAAAGCTTGCTGGAGGAAATCTGCCGGATCGTCTGTGAGGAGGCGGGCTACCGCATGGCGTTTGTGGCCTATGCCGAAGACGACTATGCCAAAAGCGTACGCCCTGTCGCGTGGACCGGGGCCGAGGAAGGATATCTCGCAACTGTCGGCCTTACTTGGGCTGACACGGAGCGTGGACGCAGCCCCACCGGAACGGCCATTCGGAGCGGGAAGAGTTGCTGCGTTCAGGATTTCGCAACCGATCCTCGACTTGCGCCCTGGCGGGAAGGCCTTTTGCAGCGCGATTTTCGTTCGGGCATCGCTCTGCCGCTCAAGGACGAACAGGCCCACACCTTCGGCAGTCTCACCATTCATTCCGCACAGCCCAACGCTTTTACACCGGAAGAGATTCGGCTTCTTGAGGAACTGGCTGCCGACTTGGCGTTCGGCATCGTAACCCTGCGTTCGGGGGCGGCACGCCATCGGGCGGAGCAAGCTCTGCGGCAGAGTGAGGCATATCTGGCGGAAGCGCAAAGGCTGAGCCACACAGGTAGCTGGGCTTTGGACGTAGCCAGCGGCAACTATGTCTACTCTTCGGAGGAATACCTCCGAATTTCTGGAATTGATCCGCAACAGGGATTACCCACGAAGGGCGAACCGCTGCAGCGAATACACCCGGACGACCTTGACAAGTTCTGGCAGGCCTTCCAGAAGCTCATCGATGAGAAAGTAGATTCCGAAGGCGAATACAGAATCGTGCTACCGGATGGAACGGTCAAATATGTCCATGCCATACGCCATCCCGTTTTGAATGCGACTGGCGAGGTTGTTGAAGTGGTGGGCACGACGGTCGATATCACAGGGCGCAAGCGGGCCGAAGAAGAGCTGCGCGAGAGCGAGACGCGCTTTCGCGCTTTTGTGGACCACGCAGCGGACGCCCTCTTCGTCTACGATCTCGATGAACGGACCGTTGTTGATGTGAATCGGGCCGCCTGCGAGGGTCTTGGTTACACTCGGCAGGAACTGATCGGCAAGACACAGCTTGCCTTTCACCCGGATTCGGATCGAGCGGAGCTGGAAGCAGCCACGGAGCGGGCGGCGGCGGGCGAGACCGTATTTGACAGACACTGGCATCGGCGAAAGGACGGGTCGCTGCTCCCTGTCGAAGCACACGTCAGCCTGGTTTCGTATGGGGGGCGTCGCTTCCTGCTGAAGGTTGCCCGGGACATCACTGACCGCGTGCAAGCCGAAGAACAGCGCGAAAAGTTGCGGCAACTCGAGGCAGACCTCGCGCACATCAACCGGGTGAGCATGATGGGTGAACTGGCCGCCTCGATCGCGCATGAAGTGAACCAGCCGTTGTCGGGTGTGGTGAGTAACGCCAGCGCGTGCCTGCGTTGGCTGGCCGGGGATACGCCTAACATGGAGGAAGCCCGGGAAGCCACCCGTCGGATCGTCCGCGACGGGAAGCGAGCCGGAGAAGTGATCGCCCGGATTCGGGCTTTGACAAAGAAGGCCGCAACCCCTAGAGAGAGGCTGGATCTAAATGAAACGATTCGGGAAGTCCTCGCCCTCGTCGGCGACCAAGCGAAAAGGAACAGCGTGATGATCCGAACGCGGTTTGCCGATGACCTTTCCCCTGTCTCAGGGGATCAAGTTCAGTTGCAGCAGGTGGTGTTGAACCTGATCATGAATGGTATTGAAGCGATGAGCAGTGTAGGTGAGCGGGCGCGAGAACTAGTGATCACCACCCGGAACCTTGACCCGGACCAGGTGCAGGTAACGGTGGAAGACTCGGGGGTGGGTCTTGATGCGAACACGATAGCAAAGATCTTTGACGCTTTCTACACCACGAAACCCGGCGGTATGGGTATGGGACTTTCCATTTGCCGTTCCATTCTTCAGTCCCATGGAGGCCGGCTATGGGCTACAGCCAGGGACGGCCCAGGCACAGCCTTCCACTTTACTCTGCCGCAGTACCAGGAAGAAGAATCAAGTGCACGGGTCGCCGCAGTCTAACGCAACTATCGCGATTGTGGACGATGACCCCTCGGTTCGGGAAGGACTGAGTAGTCTGATTCGGTCTGCCGGCTTGCAGGTCGAAACCTTCGCGTCCGCCCAGGAATTCCGGGCCCGCCCCGGCGCCGAGGCGCCGAGTTGTCTGGTGTTGGACTTGGAACTGCCGGGTATGAGCGGACTCGACCTGCAGAAGCGCATGGCCGAGGTCGGACTGGAGATCCCTATCGTTTTCCTTACAGGCCATGGCAATATCCCAGCTTCCGTGCAGGCAATGAAAGCGGGAGCGGTCGAGTTTCTGACCAAGCCGTTCGATGAACAGGATCTCTTACAGGCAATTCAAGAGGCCGTAGAACGCGATCGGCGAACCCGCCCCTCGCTTCGAGTGC
>JBAVVP010000357.1:0-3311 GCA_049697355.1 Terriglobales bacterium | reverse complement strand
GTTCTATTAAGCCCCAAGCTGTTGGAGACTCTTCGCGAGTACTGGCGCTGGATGAAGCCCAAGACCTACCTGTTTCCAGGTACGGTGAAGAACCGGCGCGCAGATAAGCCCATTACTCCGAAGGTCGTGTGGAAGGCCGTAAACGAAGCTGGTAAGCGCGCCGGCATCAGCAAGCGCGTTGCGCCCCATTTGCTTCGCCACTATTCCGTGCGCCGGACTATTACCAGGTAATTTCAGATTTGCCCTGTTTTTCGCTTCATCTAAGCCGGTGATGCGACATAGTCTGGCTCCTTCGATCCACAAGATCGAAGGAACGGAGTTTCGCTATGAAGTGCATCGTCAGTGAAGATGTGATATTGTCGCGACCCTTGGAGGGTCCGCTTTCGGCCCACATTTCTGGTTTTGCGAAGTGGGTGCGCGATGAAGGGTATTCATTGTATATGCGACACAGGCAGGTTCGACTGGCGGCGTGGTTTAGCCGCTGGCTCGGAGATGAGGGTGTTGATCTCTCTAACATTGGCTCACGACATGTATGCCGATATATACGAACTCACGCCCGACAAGTGAAAAGTCGTCGAGGCGATGTCGCGGCTCTGTGGCATTTTGTTAGCTTTCTGCGCCTTGAGGGCGTGATTTCAGAGGAGAAGATTCCGACTCATCAGCTCTCGCAAATTGAGCAGGTCGTACAGGAATACGAGGGGTATTTGCTCAACGAGCGCGCACTGTCGTCGAGCGCGGCCGTCAACTATGTGCCGTTCGTTCGTGGATTCCTCATCGGCCGTTTCGGCCGAGGGCGGGTGAAGCTGTCAGGACTCTGTGCCGCTGATGTCGTTCGATTCGTCCAGCGCCAAGCTCGGCGGATACATCTGAAGCGGGCGAAACTCCTGACTACAGCGCTGCGATCATTCCTGCATTATCTGCGTTATCGAGGAGAGATTTCGCATGACTTGGCTGAGGCAGTTCCCACCGTCCCCAACTGGCGGATGACTTCCATCCCCCGGGCGATCTCGCCGGATCTGGTGCGGCAGTTGTTGGGCTCTATCAACCGGCGCACGGCGATGGGCCGACGTGATTATGCGATTCTGCTGCTTTTGGCGCGTTTGGGACTGCGCGCGGGTGAAGTGGCAGGGCTAGAGTTAAAAGACATTGATTGGAACGCCGGGTTAGTGAGCATTCGCAGGAAAGGCGGACAACGCGGCGTTCTGCCTTTGCCCGCCGAAGTGGGTGCTGCGATCGCGGCGTATCTGCGCCATGGGCGACCTCAGGGCAACGGCCGCAGCATCTTTCTGCGGAGCCGCGCCCCGATCAGAGGCCTTCATCCAGTAGCTATCACCTGCGTGGTGCGGAATAGCCTTACTCGCGCCGGGATCGAGGCGCCCACGAAGGGCGCACATCAGTTTCGGCATGGGCTCGCCACGGACATGCTCCGTCACGGCGGATCCCTGATGGAAATTGGCGAGGTCTTGGGCCACCGCAGCCCCGAGACGACCCGGATTTATACCAAGGTGGACATGGATGCGCTGCGGCCGCTCGCGCTGCCGTGGCCGGGAGGTGTTCGATGAACACCCTCCGAGAAGCCGCTAGGAAATATTTGGAGATGCGGCGAGGTCTGGGATTCAAGATGCAAGAGGCGAGCAAAGCACTCCCGGACTTCGTTGCTTTTCTGAAACAACACCGCGCCAGCTACATTACACAGGCATTAGCTCTCGCTTGGGCGCAGCTGCCTTCGAACACCCGACCGGCCTACTGGGCGAGCCGGTTAACGATCATACGCGGATTCGCACGTTACCGCATTGCCACAGACCCGCGTACACAGATTCCACCTCATGGACTACTGCCCTTTAAGCCCAGACGAGCACGGCCTTTCTTCTACTCCGACGACCAGATCCGCGCCTTACTTCGCACTGCGTTTCGGCTGGAGTGCCCCCATGAGCGCGGCAAGCTTCGGTCCTGGGTCTACTACTGCCTGCTTGGGTTGATCAGTGTTACGGGACTAAGACTGGGAGAAGCACGCAACCTCGAGTTGCAAGATGTCGATCTGAAGACCGCGGTATTGACGATCCGCGGCACCAAGTTCGGCAAGGACCGCCTTGTACCATTACATCGGTCGACCTGCGCAGTGCTTGCCAAGTACATAGCCGAGCGTCGGCAACATTGGGCAGGACGAACAGTATCCTCGTACCTTTTCGTTTCCAGTTGGGGCAACCGCCTGGATCCCGGTGATGTTCATCGCACTTTCTGCAAGCTATCGAGGGAGATCGGCTTGCGTGGTCCGTTGGATAGGTGTGGACCTCGCATCCATGACCTTCGACACCGCTTCGCGGTGATGACACTCTTGCATTGGTACCAGTCTGGGGAAGACGTGGAGCGGCGGTTACCGCTCCTCTCAGCCTATCTTGGACACGTCCATGTCAGCGACACCTTCTGGTATCTCAGTGCATGGCCCGAGTTGATGCAACAGGCAATGGCCCGCCTCGAACATTGCTGGGAGAGCCGGTCATGACCACCTCTCCTGTCAGCTTCGCGCCACTCTTGGAACGATTTTTCACCCAACGCCTGATGCAGCAGCGACAGGCCAGTCCACATACGATCAGTTCGTACCGAGACACCTTTCGGATGCTGTTGAAATTTGCCGATCAACAGCTGCACACGCCGCCGGCGCGGCTTGTACTGAAAGCCATCGACGCGCCTCTTATCGTTCGTTTTCTCGATCACCTCGAGAAGCACCGGAAACTGAGTGCACGCAGCCGAAACCTGCGTCTCACCGCAATCCACTCCTTCTTTCGCTATGCTGCGTTCGAGCTGCCGGATCATGCCGCCCAGATCCAGCGCATATTGGCCATTCCCACCAAACGCTTCACACGGACCCAGGTCCACTCTCTCACACGCGAGGAGATCAAGGCACTGCCGGCCGCGCCTGATCAACACACATGGTTCGGGAGGCGCGATCATGCATTTCTTATGGTCGCGGCCCAGACCGGGCTGCGTCAGTCGGAAATGAGTGGCTTGACCCTCAACGATCTCACCCTCGGACCAGGCGCTCATGTTCGCGTGATTGGAAAGGGTCGAAAAGAGCGGTGCGTCCCTCTCGCAAAACCCACAGTGATCGTTCTGAAAACCTGGCTTCGCGAGCTTTTCCGCGGCGACGGGCAGGTTTTGTTTCCCAACCTCCGCGGGACACCTCTGAGTGCCGATGCCGTGCATTACCTCTTTCAACGGCATGTCGAGGCTGCCTCTAGGATCTGCCCATCCCTGAAAGGAAAACGGGTCACCGTTCACGTCCTTCGCCACACAATGGCCCTCGACCTGGT
>JBAVVP010000356.1:0-6482 GCA_049697355.1 Terriglobales bacterium | reverse complement strand
TGACGTCAGAGGGCGCGAGCGTCGCGGCATTCGGGCCCAGGACCTGATACACGTTCGCAACCAGATTGTGGTGCGACAGCATGACGCCCTTGGGCAATCCGGTGGTGCCGCTGGAGTAGGGAAGGGCAGCAATCGTTTGCGCGGAATCCTGAATCGGTTCCGGGAATTTGGCGGACGAAGGCTGCAGTAGACTCGCGAAGTCTTCACAGCCTGATTGCTCGTGCCGGGTGGTGAAGACGCGACGCAAAGCTGAAAGTCCCGCCAGATTGACGTTTTCCACGAGGGGACCATCGGTGATCAGGAAAGCGGCGCCAGAGTTTTCCAGTTGAAAGCGGATCTCGCGCTCTCGGTAGGAAGGATTGAGCAGTGTCGGGATGCCTCCGGCGAGCGTGGCCGCGTGATAACTGATAGCGAATTCCCAGGAGTTGGGGAGAAAGATCGCAACCACTTCTCCGGGAGCGAGTCCGGCCGAGATGAGGCCGCGGGCAAGGGATTCGACCAGACTGCCATATTCAGCGAAAGTGAAACGGCGATCGCAGGAAGTGTCAATCAGTGCTGTCTTCCGGTCGTGACGCTGGCAGCTCTGGAGGACAACGTCGTGAACGAAGCGGCCGGCCGGATCGGCGTAGAGTTGGGTGCGAAGCATCGGGGGTGATTGTAGTGGGTGATGGCGGAAGTTAAAAGCAAGTTAAGAACAAGATTGCCGTCTGGACACCAAGCCGTTCTTGCGCCATCATTTCCAACATGAACAAGGGCGTAGTGTCAGAACTGGCTGGCGTGGAAAAGGTGACGCAGTGGTTTGGAGATTGGCCCAGCTTTCACGATGCAGAAGTCATCAGCGTGTTTCTCGCACGCAAAGGTCAGTCTGTTCTCCGGGTCTATCCTTACTATCCGCAAAAACCAGCCACAGTGGACTTCATTCTCGAAGACGTGACAGACATTGAGCTGAACGACTTCAGTTGTCAAAACGTCATCAATGATTTGCAAGTCGAAACCGCCACCGACCAGAATGGCGATAAGGCATACCGCCTAATTCTATGGCCGTGCTATGGAGTGGCTGGGAGGGTCGACACTAAGTCACTTCGGGTGGAGCTAGCCCCAGGCAAGAGTCCTGATGGCGGGAGCAACTGGTGAGCCCCTACCACCGAGTTGTTACTCATACTGTTAGGCGCTGGTTTCGTTCGCCGGGGTTCGAGCACAGGCTGCTAACAACCAAAGACGCCACGGGGCGCAAGAAAATTCAGCCAAGAATCAAACGCTCAGTTTGCGCAGGAATTCCTGTTCATCCATGCGGTACTTAAAAGCTTTGCGGCCGTTGATGAAGACGACGGGGACTTCGTCGTTATAGAGGTGTCGGATTTCGGCATCCGAGTCGACGTCGATTTCCCGCCAGCTGAAGCCGCCCCGCTTGTGCAGCTTGTCGAGGCTCTCCTTGACGATTTCGCAGAGATGACATCCCTTGCGGGTGTAAACGACGACTTCACCCGACTGCGTCATTCGAAGGAGTGTAGCAGTTTCGATGCAGGTTCTCCAAGATGCGGGATGCCAGACACGCAATGCCCGACAAAGACGGGCGTAGAATTTCCTCATGATGACGACGCTCAGGATGACGATGACGACAAACGCACGGCCGCTTTCTGGCAGGACGATGTTGGTGACCGGAGCGGCGAAACGACTGGGGCGCGCGATTGCCCTGGCAGCGGCCGAAAACGGCGCTGACGTGGCGATTACCTATCGCGACTCGGCCCGCGAAGCCCGGGCGGTGGTGGGAGAGTTGGCGCGGCATGACGTCGAGGCGCTGGCCGTGCGCTGCGATGTGACTGATGAAAAAAACGTCCAGGAGATGGTGAAGGAAGTGGCCAGCGAACTAGGCGGGATCGACGTGCTGGTGAATAACGCCGCCAATTACGAGACCGTCGAGTTTGAGAAGATCACGCTAGCGCAGTGGGATGCGATGTTTGCGTCGAACACGCGCGGGCCATTTCTGGTGTCGCGTGCGGCGCTCCCCTATTTGAGAAAGCGCAGCGGGCGCATCGTGAATATGGGCTCGCTGGGGGGCCTGCGTCCCTGGGCGACACATGCGCATTATTGCTCGTCAAAGGCGGCCGTGCACATGCTGACCAAGGTGATGGCGAAGGCCCTGGCGCCGCGGATTGCGGTGAATGCCGTGGCTCCGGGGATGATTGAGTTGGGAGAGAAGGCGGCAGTGGCGTTCATGAAGAAGATGGCGAAACAAACGCCCATGCAGCGCGCGGGAACGGCGGCCGACATTGTCGCGGCGGTCCTGTTCTTCGCCGCCGCCCCGCATTTTATTACCGGGCAAGTGCTGGCGGTGGATGGCGGGCTGGGACTCTAGCAGGCTCGTTCTCGCACTTGATTTTGGGTGGCGCAGCGCTTCAGTGTGTGCGTGAGAACTCGTTTTCGCACGGTCTGGTGGAACCACGCACAGGAGAATGCAGCCCCGGAGGGGCGACCTAGCTTAGCCCAGCGCTTCAGCGCTGGGAATAGTGGAAGAAATGACTCAAGTCCCGGAGGGACGACCGAGTTCTCACGCACACTCTTCAGCGTTGCGCTAACTAGCCCGTTTTCGCTGCCGGCGTTAGCCGCTGCGGTCAGGGTGCTGCTCCACAAGGTACTTTTCAGCGCTCTGCCAGACGCCGGACCGGAGATTGGAGTCTTACCTCGGTTCCAGAGATTTGTTTCCTGGCGTCGGTTCGCGTATCGTTCCTTTTTTCGACTTTGACCCTACTTATGACACCATCCATTCGGAATACGGTCTCTGTTCTTCTCACATTCTTTCTGACTCTCTTCCTGGCCGCTTCTCTCGCCGTCGCCCAGGATCGCCCCGAGGAGGGCGGTCATGAACTCCAGGTTTGGACGGGCGGCGGCCGCTCGGTTCCGGGCGGAACTAGGGACACCAGCGTGTGGAACGCCGGACTCCGCTATGGATGGATTCTGACCGCTCCGCACGGCCCCGGTTTCCTCAACGGACGATTCGAGTACGCGGTGGACGCGGTTCCGGCATTTGTAGTCTTCCAGCGAGCAAACACCGCATACGGGGCAGGAGTCAATCCCGTGGGCCTGAAATGGATTTTCGCCACCCGCGGACGTGTCGCTCCCTACATCGAGCTGAATGGAGGAACGCTGCTCACAACCCATGATGTGCCGACGGGAACGTCGACGATCAATTTCACCTCGGGCGCGGCGTTCGGGCTCCATTTTCTAGGAGAGCGCGCGTGGTCGGCAGATGTCCGCTATATGCACATTTCGAATGCCGGCCTGGCCGTCCCGAACCCCGGAGTGAATACCGTGCAAGTACGTTTGGGGTTTGGGAAGTTCTTAGGGAAGAAGTAGCCAGCGTATTTCCTGTAGAGACGCGACTTGCCGCATCTCCCGCGTCCAAGGAGACGGGGCAAGCCCCGTCTCTACACTCCGCCACCCTTGAGGGGATAACGAAGTCGCGGTCTGCCTCGGTTCCGCCTGCCGTCTTCGAGAGACGACCTATGCCCCACCAAGCATTCGCGGCTGTTCGTCAGTGCAGCAGCGTGGAAAGAACCTGGTTGACCGTGAATGCCGCAACGTATGCAACGATGGTCATGTAAACAAACTGGATGACGGGCCACTTCCAGCTATTGGTCTCCCGGCGTACCACCGCCAGCGTCGACGTGCACTGCATGGCAAACGCAAAGAAGACCAGCAACGCCATCGCCCCGGCAAAAGTGATATCGTGCCGGAGCGCATTCTGCAGAGTCATGGCGTGCGTTGCCGGGTCGGTTCCATAAATTGTGCCCAGGGTTCCGACGATCACTTCGCGCGCGATCACGGAGGTGAGCAGTCCGATCCCGATTTTCCAATTGAAGCCGAGGGGCCGGATGACCGGTTCAATTCCATGCCCGAGGTATGCGATCGCGCTCTGCTCCAGCTGCGGAACGCGGCCTTGGTGCAACGGAAGATTGGTCAGGACCCAAACCAGCAGAGAGACCGCCAAAATGACCGTGCCCGCCTGCCGCAGGAAAACTCGCCCCCGGTCCAGCAGGCGAAGGCCAATCGACTGCCCGGTCGGCCACCGATACTCGGGAAGTTCCAGAACGAAGGGAGCGGCAGCGGACTTGAGCACCGACGACTTGAGGACCTTCGCCGTAATGATGGCGGCAAGAAATCCCAGCACGTACAGTGAAAGCATGGCACAAGCCCGGGTGCTGAGCAGTACGCCGACGACGGGGCGATTGGGAATAAATGCCGCGATCAGCAGTGTGTAGATGGGCAACCGGGCAGAACAGGTCATGAAAGGGGCGATCAGAATCGTCGCGATCCGGTCCCGCTTGTTTTCGATGGTGCGCGTCGCCATGATGGCCGGTACCGCGCACGCATACGCGGACAAAAGAGGAATGAAGGCCTTCCCGTTCAATCCCACCCCCCGCATGGTGCGGTCCGCAATCAGCGCCGCGCGCGCCAGGTAGCCGGAGTCTTCGAGCAGTCCGATAAAGAAAAACAGCAGAAGAATCTGTGGCAAGAACACCAGAACGGAAGTCACGCCCTTCCAAAGGCCATCTAGCAGAAGCGATCGGACCAGACCCGCGGGAATCAAGGGCGCCGCTTGCTGCCCAAGCTTTGCGAGCAGATCCTGAAAAGCTGTGCTCAGGGGCTGGCCGAGTCCGAACACGGTTTGGAAAACAGCGCCTACGACGATCACAAAAATGAGTGGTCCCCATATCTTGTGCAGGAACACATCATCCAGCCGGCGACTCCATACGCTCGGAACATGCTGCTGGTAATCGATTCGGTGCCCGACCTGGCTTGCCCACTTCCGGCATTGCGGAAGATCCTGCAGAACCGGAAGGACTGCCTCTGGACGCGGTTCGTGTTCCTGCCGCAGGAAACGGTCCACGGTGTCCAATCCCGTCCCCAACGTCGCACTCACCATGGCAACCGGCGCACCCAGTTCCTGGGCAAGTTTGAGAACGTCCAGCGACCCACCGCCCTTGGCAAATACATCCGCCATATTGAGGAGCACGAGTGTGGGCAAACCCAAACCGATCACAGGTTTTGCCAATACAAGTTGCCGTGAGAGATGGGTTACATCCAGCACCAGCAGGACCGCATCCGGACGCGGCAGGCCGTCCATCTGACCGGTGAGCACGTTGACGGCAACGCGTTCATCGTCGGAATAAGGCGTGAGGCTGTACACCCCGGGCAGATCGACGATCCGGATCGCGTGTCCGTTCCCCGCCAGCAGGCCCACGCGTTGCTCCACCGTCACGCCCGGGTAGTTGCCGACCTTCTGGCGAAGGCGGGTCAGGCGATTGAACAGCGTCGACTTCCCGGAATTGGGTGGGCCGATCAGGGCCACCGTCCGGATTTCACGGCCCGCGACCTCCGGAACTCCTTCTCCGATGGCGAATAAGGGCTCGGTAGGAGTATCGCAACCACATCGGCCATTCAGAATCGACGTCACAGCAAGTCACCCAGCGGCGTAGCGCCCTTTCGCTTGACCTTGACAATGATGTGGCAGGCGGTCTCCGCCCGTAACGCAATCTCGGTTCCGTCCACCGAATACACGCTCGGATCGCCCAGGGGCGCGCGGCGCGAAAATCTGACCTGCACACCCGGAACCAGACCGATGCGCATCAGGAATTGCTGGTCGCCCGGAGGCAGCGAGATATGGTCGATGGTGCCTCCCTCCCCCTGTTCGAGATCGATGAGCGCGACCCGTAGCTCGGGCGTTTCTGGCGCACCTCGCTTGCGCTCTCCATGTGGATTCGTGCCCTCGATTCTGCCGGAGCGGCGCCGCCGGAGTTGCGGGGAGGATCGCGGCCGGTCTTTCGTCAGGTACGCCAGGGGGATGCCGACGAGAAGCGCCGCTTCGACGCCTTCGCGGAGCGTGAGGATGAATGCTTGGAACATGGCCAAGAGGTCGCTTTCTAAATGAAAATGAATTTCAATTTCAATATCAATAGAATACGGGTTGAGACGCCACCCGGTCAACGAAATGCATCACCTATGGACGTGATTTGCATCACACGGGGAAACCGCGCATTGGATGGGGTTTGGCGGGAACAGCAGGGGATTTGTCACGATCTTTGTGTGATGCACGCACTTGCCCGCAAGCGCTAACGCTACCAAGCTGGGTGCAGGGCCCGTGGTGTAATGGGAGCACGTTGGCCTGTCCAGCTAGAAGGTGCGGGTTCGAATCCCGTCGGGTCCACAGTCTCTCAGTGTGGGTAGGGGGGCTGATCTGGGGACTCAGGACAGGGAGTCCCTTGGTAATGTTGACACTGAGATATGCACTGGCGATAATCGTTGTAGCTGGACAGGCTACGTAAGTTCCCGAGACCCGAACCCGCGCGGTTCGGGTTTTTCTTTGTGTGCCGAACATGTTCGACAGCTAGGGGGTGAAAGTCCCCTGCCCAGCCTGGTGGAGGTGAAGGGCTAGAGAAGCGCAAGGGCGTCGTCGCGAGGCGGGGTCTGAAAGAAGCGTGGAT
>JBAVVP010000355.1:0-3054 GCA_049697355.1 Terriglobales bacterium | reverse complement strand
GGTCGAGGCCGACCAGATCCTGCCGCTGCTCGACGGGCTGGACGAGGTGAAGCCCGCGCATCGCGCCACCTGCGTCGAGGCCATCAACGCCTTCCGCAAGGCCCACGACCTCCCCCTGGCCATCTGCAGCCGCACGGCCGACTATCAGGCCCTGGACGTGCCGCTCCAGCTCGATGGGGCCATCATCGTGCAGCCCCTGTCACCTCAGCAGGTGGACTCGTACCTGACCGAGATCGGAACCGCCGGGGCAGCGGTCAAACGGGCGATGGACCATGACCCGATGCTACGGGAGATGCTCGATTCGCCGTTGATGCTGAACATCGTCACTGTGGCCCATGCGGATCAGCCGGAATCGCAGCCTCGGTTGAGTGGCACCTTGAAAGAGCGGCGTGACCACCTGTTCGGGGCGTACGTGGACCAGATGTTCCGGCGTCGCGGAATCGTCCGCCGCTATACACCGCAGCGGACCGTCCACTGGCTCAAGTGGCTCGCCTGGCAGATGGTCCGGCACAGCCAGACGGTGTTCTACATCGAGCGGTTGCAGCTCGACTGGCTCCCAGGGGAAAAGCGATGGGCATTCGTGCTGTTCTACGGGCTGGTCTTCGGGCTGTTCGGCGGGCTGGTCTTCGGGCTGGTCCGCGGGCTGTTCATCGGGCTGATCTTCGGGCTGTTCGGCGGGCAGCACGCCGGAGGCCAAGCGTGCCTCATGCACCTCGCCCTCCGTCTCTGGCTCGTCCTCGACGGTTCAATTCCTTGGAATTACGTCAAGTTTCTGGATTATGCCGCCGAGCGCATCCTGCTCCGCAAGGTCGGCGGCGGCTACATCTTCATCCACCGAATGCTACTGGAGTACTTCGCCGCACGATACGACAAGTCCGCGGTCGAAGCCACACCGAACGCCGAGCCATCCCAGATCGCAATTGAAATGTGAGCCGCGTGTCCGCCACGGGCGGGGACAGCGGCAGCTAGATTGACTGATAGATAGGGTATAGCCGTGGCAATCCGATTAGTGTGATTCCAGCGCAGATTGCCCTTTCAGGATGGGCCACAAATCCTGCTGGAAATTACATTTGTCAGAGCAATGGGTCTACCCCTGGTTTCGCAGCGATAGACCTTAGTCTGGCGTTCGGATACAGCGTTCTTGTGCAATCGATCATGCCGGTGGCAACTGTGAATCTGCATTGGAAGCTCTTCTGATAACGTACGATTCTCTGCAAGGTTCAAAATGAACCTTGCATCAAGTCCTCGGTTTAGAGGGTTTCGTGGCCAAGAAATCGTCGCCACCATTTTGTCGCGCAGCGACGATTGTTGTCGCTTTTGTGTTACGATAATCTCAAGTGTTGCTGCGGAGTGTGCACAAGGGCGGCCGGGGAGAATGTTCCATGCCACAGATCTTGAAGTCGGCAAAGGGCGGAAAGATTGCGGTGAAGGAGTTCTACACCGCTGGGGATCTCGCCTTCCTGATGGGCGTTGCCCATGCAACTGCGGCCAGGCTGATCGATAGGCGCGAGATTGCCGGCTTCTGGTTGCCCACCAAGAGACGGCAGCGGCGAATCACGCACAACGCTTTGATCGCCTTCGTGCGGCGGAACCCCGGCTTGCGGTACATGCTCGAGCGGCTCAAAGGTTACAACGACCCGATAGACGGCTAGAAACTCGACGTTTCTTGACGGTGTCGTAAGAGGTTACCCCGTAAGCGTTTGCATCGGATCATCTCGCGTAAGTGCCTGTAGCCAAACCACTTACGGCGTCACGGTTTTCGGCCTGTTTTTAGCCCTTTGTTGGGTCGTTGTTTATTATACCGCCAGTCTGCCCGGATCGGCCCTATTAAAATATTAATAGTCATTATTATTCCAATGGATGGAGCACCGGAATACGGCCGCGTGGCTGGTCTGCGCCTGACCCGGGGTAGCAGCCCCAAGTATGCGAAAACCTACGGTAGCGTATTGGGCGCAATGTCGAGGGTCCGGCCCGCCTGAGCGGAGAGGCCCGTTTCACCCCTTCGTTTCCAATGGCTTTAGGTAGCTGTGGCCACCGAATTACCCATCAACTTCGCCCGATCAATATGAACGGGCGTTCAATCTTGGCGGTGACGTCAAGGATGCGATATTTGGCGCAATGTGGCCCCCAGGGATCGGACCTCGTTTCATTGCGCACAACACGGCGGCTCGGCGGCGAACATTGCGCCCACTGCGAGTTGGACGCCATAATTTTGCGCAATGTCTCGGGGCATCCCACCGATTCCGGCCCCTTTGGGCTCCCAACCTTCCCAGGTTGACGGTCGAGGGGGGTCTTACCGTAGGTTTTTGCACGGATGGGGCTGGGACCCCAACTAGACCTGTTCTCCTCCCTTCGTTTCCCGGCGCGTTACAGGGCGACGAAATCGCCCTGCCGTGTCGTCACTCTTGTTTCGAGACTCCTCGCTGATCTCCACCGCCGTCTTGACGCAAACCACGGTGTAACAGGTAGTTGGCTGCGGTTTGCGGTGTTCTCGGTCCGGTCGTGGCGAACTCACCGGGATTGATCCGCTAGCGGCCTCGTCCAGGCCGCTTTTCATCAAAAGTACGCTGAGGATGGACCATCCGTACACTGGTGGAGATCAGCGAGGAGTCTCCTTGTTTCGCAGGATGCACTCGCTGGGTAGAATTAAGAAAGCGTTGCTCGCGCTGGGTAACGTGAGCCTCGGCCATGATCGCCCTGCCGTGCGACGTGTCGCATGAGCAGGGCTTTTTTCATCGAACAATCATGAGCGATCCGCGCCGGATTCTTCCTGGTCAGGGAACCGCGGGCCGAAATGGTGGAGTGACGACCTGACTGTTCCTAGAGAGGTGTCTCTCATGGCCGTTCCATCCAGCAGTCAGTACGATGTCTTCCTCTCCCACAGCAGCGTCAATAAGCCCGCTGTCGAGGAATTGGCCCTCTGGCTGGTCCGCGAGGGATTGACCCCGTTTCTCGACAAGTGGCACCTGGTTCCCGGCGAGGATTGGACGGACGCCCTACCCCAAGCGCTCGGCGATAGCACTACGTGCGCTGTCATCATCGGGCCAGGAGCCA
>JBAVVP010000354.1:0-5891 GCA_049697355.1 Terriglobales bacterium | reverse complement strand
GCGCGAGTACGAGGGCGCGGAGCGAACCTGGGGTGCGCGCCACGCCGGGGTGCTGCGGCCTCGCCCCGTGGCTTATTTTTCCGCCGAATTTGGCGTGCATGAGTCTCTCCCCGTTTATTCCGGCGGACTAGGGGTCCTGGCGGGCGATCACATCAAGAGCGCCTCCGATCTCGGCATCCCCCTCGTCGGCGTCGGCCTGTTTTATGGCCAGGGATATTTCCGCCAGCGCCTCGATCGCGACGGCTGGCAGCACGAGGAGTACCTCGAGACCGATGTCAACCAGCTTCCCATGGAAGCCGCCATCGGGAAAAACGGCCGGCCGGTCGTGGTACAAATCGATACCCGCCATGGCTCGATCCGCGCCAAAGTCTGGCGCGTAAGGGTGGGCCGCTGCGATTTGTTTCTCCTCGACTCCGACGTGGAAGGCAATTCCCCCGAGGACCGCGTGCTGACTTCGCGCCTGTACGGCGGCGACGGCCGCGTTCGCGTGCATCAGGAACTGCTTCTTGGCGTGGGCGGCTTGCGTGCCCTGAACGCGCTCGGCATCACCCCGGGCGTTCTGCACCTGAACGAAGGGCACAGCGGATTTGCCGTCCTCGAAGCGATTCGCCAGCGCATGGAAGAAGAGGGCATCGCTTTCGAGAAGGCCATGCCGCGCGTTTCCCGGGAAGTGGTCTTAACCAGCCACACGCCCGTGACCGCCGGCCATGATCGCTTCGATGCCGATATGGTCGAAGAACACCTCGGACCTCTGCGGGATGCCCTCGGCCTTTCCAAGGAAAGTTTCATGGCACTGGGACGCGAGAATCCCGACAGCGACGAACGTTTCTGCATGACCGTGCTCGGGCTGAAACTCTCGCGGCGCGCCAATGCCGTTTCCTCTCTGCACGGGGAAGTTTCTCGCGCCATGTGGACCGGACTCTCCCCGGGTAAAACCGAAGACGCCGTTCCCATCGGACACATTACCAACGGCGTCCACGTCCCCTCCTGGCTGGCGCCGCAGATGTTCCGCCTGTACGACCGCCATCTGGGAACGGGATGGCATCTGCGCAGCAGCGAAGCCAAAATCTGGGATGGCATCGACGACGTCGACGACGGCGAACTCTGGGAGACTCATTTCGCCTTGAAGTCGCGAATGATTGAATTTGTGCGCCGCCGCGCTGTCCAGCAGGCCGCGCGCCGCGACGAACCGCGCGCCGTGCTGCAGCACCTGGAGCGCGTCCTCAGTCCCGATGCGCTCACCATCGGATTTGCCCGGCGCTTTGCCACCTACAAGCGCGCCAATCTGATCCTGACCGACATCGAAAGAATCGCCAGCATGGTGAACGATCCGAAGCGCCCGGTGCAGTTCGTGTTTGCCGGCAAGGCACACCCTCTCGACGAACCCGGCAAGCGCGTCCTGCAGCAGGTTGCCCAGTTGATGCGCGATAAGCAATTTTCCGAGAAATTCGTCTTTGTCGAAGATTACGACATCAACGTGGGCCGACATTTCGTGCAGGGAGTCGACGTCTGGCTGAATAATCCGCGGCGTCCGCTGGAAGCCTCCGGAACCAGCGGCCAGAAAGTCGTTTTGAACGGCGGGTTGAACCTCTCGGTGCTGGATGGCTGGTGGGCGGAAGCGTACGACGGCCTGAACGGCTTCGCCATCGGAAACGGCAGAACGCACTCCGACATGAATGTTCACGACACCCGCGACGGGGAAGACCTGATGCGGGTGCTGCGCGACGAAGTGATCCCTCTCTACTACCAGCGCGATCGCGATGGCCTGCCGCGCGCCTGGATCCAGCGCATGAAGCGCACCATCCGCACCCTGGGCTGGCGCTTCAACGCCGATCGCATGGTGATGGATTACACGCTCCAGTGCTACGTTCCCGCCGCCGGCGGCACCTCGAGCGACCTCCGGCCAAAGCTGTAAGCGTCATTCCGGGTCCAGTGTCGTAGAGACGGGGCTTTGCCCCGTCTCACCCCGCTGCAAAGCTCGAAGTTTTGCCCGGCTCTTTCATTTCGACTTGACAATTCGGCGGGATCGTTGAATTATAGATGAATATTTATGCATTATGATGGATAAATATGCCTCCGCGTGGGGAATCGGCAAGCGAACCGATCGAGGCGGCTTCACGAAAATCTGATGACGGCGAAACTCAAAACCGCGGTTCTCGGCGCGACCGGATATTCCGGCCTCGAACTCGCTCGCCTGCTCGGCCGGCATCCGCGCACCGGTGCTCCGTTGCTCTTGCGCCGCAGTGCGGAGAAAAGTGCGGAGATCGAGGCCGGCAAATCCGCTGCTGGCGTGCCGCACACTTCTGGCAATGGCCACGCCCCGGCCCAGCCGTTTTCGTGGTCCGCGTTGCAGCAACAGGGCGTGGAACTGTTATTTCTGGCAACGCCGCACACCGTTTCTCGCGAACTGGTTCCCGAGGCGATGGCACGCCGCCTGCGCGTCGTCGATCTGAGCGGCGCATGGCGGCTGAAACAAGAACAGCATCGTGCCGTCTATGGTTTCAAAGACGCCAACCCCCATACTGCGGCGGAACTGACGGAGCGCGCCGTCTACGGCCTGCCCGAGTTGAAGCCGAATGCGGACCAGATCCCGTCCGCCGCTCTGGTTGCGAATCCCGGCTGCTATGCGACTTCCGTCATTCTTGCGCTGGCGCCCTTGCTCTCGTCCAGCATGGTGGATTGCGATCGCGGCATCATCTCCGATTCAAAGTCGGGCGTATCCGGCGCCGGCAAGGAACCCACCGCGCGTACCCACTTCGTCTCGGTGGCTGACAATTTTTCCGCCTACTCGGTCTTCGGACACCGTCACACCGGCGAGATCCTCGAACAATTGACGCTCAACTCCAGCCAGTTGATCTTCACTCCCCATCTGTTGCCCATCCCGCGCGGAATTCTGTCCACGATTTATGTGCATCTGAAGCGCGAAACGACGGCGGACGAGATTCAATGCTGCTTCCAGGATTTCTACAAAGGTAGGCGCTGGATACGCGTTTTCCCAGCGTCGAGTTTGCCGGAAATCCAATTTTCGGTGCACACCAATTACTGCGACCTCGGCTTCTGTCTCGCGCGCGATGGCCGCCGGCTCGTCGTCGTCTCCTGCCTCGACAACCTGCTCAAGGGCGCGGCCGGCCAAGCCATGCAGAACATGAACCTGATGTACGGCTGGGACGAAGCGGAGGGCCTGCAGTGAAAATTGTGATCAAGATCGGCGGCGCGGCGCTGGAAGATAGACCGACCCTTCAGAAATGTGCGCGAGCCGTGGTGCAGCTCGCCCAAGACGGGCATCAGGTCACCGTCGTACACGGCGGGGGCAGCGCGCTGACCCGGACCCTGAAACTCCTCGGAAAGAAAAGCGACTTCATCCACGGCCTGCGCGTGACGGACGCCGAGACGCGCGATGTTGCTCTGATGGTGCTCGCCGGCATTGTGAACAAGAGCCTGGTGGCGGCCATCGCCGCAGCCGGGCAACCGGCCATCGGACTTTGTGGCGGAGACGGCGGCGTTTTTCGTGCCCGCAAGAAACAGAATGGGGAACACGACTTGGGGTATGTCGGCGAGATCTGTTTTTCTGAGCCGCGCTGGCTCAAAGCCATCTGGGCCGAAGGCGGCATTCCCGTGCTATCCTCGGTCGCGCTCGGAGGCGACGGCCAGTATTACAACGTGAATGCGGACCAGATGGCGGCTGCGTGCGCCATAGCCTGCGAGGCCGACGCGCTGATTTTTCTCACCGACGTGCCCGGGGTGAAGCAAGCCGACGGTTCGGTGATGGCTCGATTGGATACCAAGCAGGTTGCCGGACTCATCGGCGAATCCGTAATCAGCGGCGGCATGATGCCCAAACTCGAGGCCTGTACGCAGGCTCTCAAGTCCGGCGTGGGACGCGTGCGGATCCTGCCCGCGGCGCAGGTCGAAGTTTTGCCCCTCTTCTATTTCACCAAGATCGAATGCGGCACCGAGGTGCTGAGAGCATGAGCCTGGCCTCCGTTTCGCGCATGGAAGCGAAGCTCTTGCTTCCTACTTACGAGCGCCAGCCCATTCTTTTTGTGCGCGGGCGCGGCGTGCATCTGTGGGATTCTCGTGGCCAGCGCTATCTGGATTTCCTGAGTGGAATCGGAGTCAACGCGCTCGGCCACAATCACCCCGCTATCCAGGCGGCGATCAAGCGGCAGGCCGGCCGGGTGATTCATATTTCGAATCTGTTTTTCCACGAGTATCAAGCGGAACTGGCACGGCTGCTCACCGAGATCTCCGGGCTTGACCGCGCTTTCTTTTGCAATAGTGGCACCGAGGCGTGGGAAGGCGCGCTCAAACTCGCTCGCGCTTTTGCGCAAATCAACCGTACGAATGGCCG
This sequence comes from Terriglobales bacterium, assembly GCA_049697355.1. Lineage (GTDB taxonomy): Bacteria > Acidobacteriota > Terriglobia > Terriglobales > Acidobacteriaceae > Acidiflorens. The sequence continues at coordinate 1,540 of JBAVVP010000354.1, read as the reverse complement.
CAAACCAAAATGGCGCATCCTCGCCATGGATAACTCCTTTCATGGACGCACGTTTGGTGCGCTCGCGACCACCGGTCAGCCGAAGTATCGAGCTCCGTTTGTTCCTCTCTTGCCCGGCGTGAGTTTCGTCAGGTTCAACGACCCCGGCGACCTGCAACACAAATTCGATTCCAGCGTCTGCGCCGTGTGCATTGAGACCATCCAGGGAGAGGGTGGAGTTTGTCCCGTCAATAAGGAGTTTCTCGAACTCGCTGCGCGCCTCACCAAGAAGAGCGGCGCGTTGCTCGTGCTCGACGAGATTCAGTGTGGCCTCGGCCGCACCGGACGCCACTTTGCCTATCAACACTATGGTGTGACGCCCGATGTAGTTACCGTCGCCAAGCCGCTGGCGTGCGGTTTGCCGCTCGGCGCCATCCTCACCACCGAGCGGGTTGCGAGTTGCATCCACCCAGGCATGCACGGGACCACCTTCGGCGGAGGCCCGCTGGCCTGTGTCGTCGCCATCCAATTCCTGCGCGAGGAAAAGAAATTGCTGAAACACGTGCGCTCGCTCGGCGAATATTTTCACGCCGCGCTCCTGGCGCTGGACAAAAAGCACAAGTCGATTCAGGACGTCCGCGGAGCAGGCCTGATGCAGGCCGTGGAAGTGGACTCGCCCGAGTTGGCGAAGGCGGTGGCCAAGCAACTGCTGCAAGAAGGAATTATCATCAATCGCACGCACGAAACCGTGCTGCGCTTTTTGCCGCCATATGTGATTCAGAAGAAGCACGTGGATCAGGTGGTCAAGGCCCTGGACGCGGCGTTGCGCAAGAATGCGGAAAGCCCACATCAAGAAACGTCCAAGAAAGAGAGAAGCGGCCAGGCGCGGCGAAAGGCGGTCTATGCGCACGCGTGAAGCGGTCCTGCCCGATGCCGAGCAGATTCACGCACTCATCGCCGCCTACTCCGGTGACGGCACGCTCCTGCCGCGCACGCTCGCGGAAATCTGCGAGAACGTCCGCGACTTTGTTGTCCTTGAGCATGAAGGGCGCATTATCGGATGCGGCGCTCTTCACCTCTACGGCCTGCACCTCGCCGAGATTCGTTCGATCACCGTCGATCCCGCGAGCCAAAGCAGCGGCGGCGGCCGGCGCCTGGTGAAGGCGCTTCTTGCGCAAGCGGAGAAGCACCAAGTCACTTGCGTGTGCCTGTTCACGCGCATTCCGGAATTTTTCTCGCGCCTGGGATTCACCCTCGCCGCGCACCAGGATCTTCCCGACAAGATCCACAAAGACTGTTATAAGTGTCCCCGGCTCTATCGTTGCGACGAAGTGGCGATGGTCCGTGGAAGTCTGCCCACCTTTGCAATTTTGCCGCCGCCCAAAAACTGGCTGAAGATTCAGGCATGACCTCGCTGTGTGTTGACCTAAGAAGTTCTCCCGAACAAATTCGTTTGCCCCTCGGGTTCTCTTTCGCGGCGGTCGCCGCCGGCATTAAAGTCAGCGGCCGGCCGGACCTCGCGCTGGTGAAAGTGTGGGGACAAGCTTGTGTGGGACGGGCT
>JBAVVP010000353.1:0-2701 GCA_049697355.1 Terriglobales bacterium | reverse complement strand
GGCCAAGATCGACTCCCATCGCGGCGGCGGAGAATGGATCCAAGGCATCCGAAACGTCCACGTAGGCCGCAGCCGCCCCCTGACCGGTGATGCCGGCGAGAACGGAAAGCGCGAGGGTGCTTCTGCCAGAACACACCGGGCCAATGATTTCCGTCACGCCGCCGAGCGGCAACCCGCCTCCCAGCATGGCGTCCACCTCTGCGATGCCGGTGGGCAGCAGTTCGGGGGCGCTGCGCGGGAGCACGGAGAGGGCCGCGGGAATCCGCATGGCCAACACGGACTCGATCTGCTCTCGGAGGGCGGCTGCGGATGGCATGGCATGTTCGCCTTTTGTTCGCTATTAAGGCTAGGACTTGCCAGACGGTTTGTCAACTTACCCATGTCCTCATACCAGGGCACAACCGGCTCAAAGCCGTTCGCGCAAAAGAAAATCGCTCCAATGCGGACTCCGCATTGGAGCGATTCAGGGGTTTGCGTTCCGCGCTACGGCAAATAGTAGCGGAAAGATGTCCAAACCATGTTGTCAACGGCATGGGGGTGAATTCCCACAGCCGTCGGCACGTTGTTGTTCCCCGAGTAGCCATTCTTGGAGAAGTAGGAGTACTGAACGCCCCAGCGCACCCCTCCTTTGGGGCCCTGGTAGAATTTGTGCCAAAACCCTAGAGTTAGCTCCGAGATCATGCGTATGTCGCCAGCGCAGGTGCCGCCGCCCGAGGGCGTGATTTGATTGGCTGGCGGGTTTTCCGTGCTGCAGCCGTTGTTGTTAGCAAATGGAGAGCCATAACCGCCGATCTGATTCAACTTGAAACTGGTGGTGGTTGTCGCTGGGATTGCCGTGGTGGTGGCTGTGGCCGGAATTGCCGGCGTCTTGGTAACACTGACGCTGTTGTAACCTTGATAACCGGCGCGCCATGCGTACTCCGCGCCATAATAGGCGTAGAGGTCCAGTTTCGGATTGACATGCAGCTCAAGCTCCCCAAGGCCATGCGCAGTGCGGATCAGTGCTTCCGAGCCGTCCGGACGGAAGGTCAAATCCGCAAGCTGCGCGGACCCATATCGTCCGATGCCATCTCCACCGACTCCCTTGATCGCGACATCCAATTTCTTGGCAAATAGCGGCAGACGCAAGCTGGCTCCAACCCCGCCGCCGGTTTTTGTGTCATTAAAAGCCCCAACCGAACTTGGGGAAGTCGAGCCATCAACTGGGCAGGCAATCGTAGTGGTTACCGGCGGAGGTGCCGTATCCGCCGCGTTTGTTCCTACGACTCCGCAAGGATAAATCCTGTTTCGGAACGTGCTGACGATGCCGAACACCTCATAATGGCCGAACCCCGGATCAGCAGCCGCCTTGACGATGATATCGGGCGCTTTGTTAATTGAATAACCCGACGTATCACTGAAGTTAAACAGGCCGCCGCCGGCACCCGGAGCGTTCAGGAAGGTGTTTCCGGTGGTTGCGACGGAGGCAGAACCAACATTTGTTGTGGTCACGAGGGAGAAGCCACGTCCACCAATCGTCGCCTGGGGACCCTCCACAGATAATCCAAGTGCGAATTTGCCGCCGAAATCTTTGACCAGCCTGACGCCGTACTGCCGCGCCCAGGTAAAGCCGACGTTGTACTGCGCGTCAATGTTCTGAGGAAGCGCTTCCTGGCGGTTCTGCATCCCCTTCCTGGTTTCTGTCGCAAGGGACCACTGCTGACCGCCGGTGAAGGTCCAGCCATTGTTAAATGCGGCTTGTCCAAAGAGCTGTCGCTGGCGGAAAACGTAGCTATTACTCTGCCGGTTGTTGGAAGTTACACCCGTGCCGAGCCAATCTGCCTCGTAGTAACCGGTCAGTTTGACGTTTGCGAGCTTGCCTTCGCCCAGCAGGCTAAGGCGGCTCTGACGGGCGGTGAAGTTATTTTCGGTAACTTTCGACAAAGCGTTTCCGGGGTATGGAATGCCGGTGAAGGGAGTGTTGATGTCACCGCTAGTTGCCCTCGTGCGGAAAACTGATTCTGCCGCGATGAAGCCGCCCGGTGTGAGAGTGATGCCCTTGTATCGGATAGCAGTGGGTGCTTCGTGCAGGCTTTTCTGCGTTTCCTGCAGGCTCAACGCGGCATTTGTGCTGTTCGTCTTCAGGTCCGCGACATCGCTCTTAATGGTGGTGACGGCCTGTTCCTGCTGTGCCGCTTGCGATGCTGCCGCATCGGCCGTGGTCCGGGCCTGCGTGGCAACGGCCTGGCTCTGATCGAGCCGCTGTTCCAGTTGCTGTATCTTCTGCTCGCGGGTTTCGACCATATCGCTCAACTGCTTGATCTGCTGCTGCTGAGCGTCAATCGCCGCCTTCATCTCACTCAGCTGCTCTGAAACATTCGGCCCTGATTTCTTGGCCGCCGGTTTTCTCTTGGCGACCTTTGTGGTTGGCGCGGTGGCCGTATCCTGCTGGGCCTGCGCCGCGATCACGCTCCCTGCGAATGCAATCGACAGCACAACAGCCATAATTCGTTTCATCGTTCCGTCTCCTGAGGAATAAGCGTTCAAGACTCCGTAACAAAGCAATGACCACGGCATTTTCAGCGCGTAGTCGTTGTTGAGTGACCTTTGAGGGTAGGCTTCCGTCTGTTAATAGCGGGTTACAGTTTGTTGAATATTCCGTGAATCGAACGTGCAGCTCGACGCCGCGCAACCATTGGGCGGCAGTCGAAGGGGGTAAACA
>JBAVVP010000352.1:0-2167 GCA_049697355.1 Terriglobales bacterium | reverse complement strand
CTCGCCATGCGTGTCGACGAACGTCAGGAGGTGATCGACCCCTCGGGATTGTGACACTCGGACCCGTCAACGACCGCAAAATCGGTCACGCACCGGCGCGCGCGGTGATTTGTTCGGGAATTGTGGTTGGCAGCCCCGAGTGCTCTCGGAGCAATATTGGTGTAAAGTTAAAAGTGGTGATGACCTTACCAAGAGGAGGGAGAGCTTTGGAGCTTGTAATCGCAAACACAATTCGATGAAAGAACGCGGATAGCAAAAATGGCAACGCTCGAGGTTGACAGTGCTCCACTGGCCGAAGTCAAAGACGCAAAGATGTCGGCCCTCCGAACGAATTTCGAGCGCCATCTTCGCTGCACGCTTGCCAAGGATCGCTACAGCGCCACCGACCGGGACCGGTATTTTGCGTTAGCGCTTGCCGTTCGGGACCAACTGGTGGAGCGATGGATCGCGACCCAGCAGGCGCATCACAAGAAAAATGTAAAGAGGATCTACTACCTGTCGCTGGAGTTCCTGATTGGTCGCATGATGGGCAACAATGTCAACAATCTGCAGATGGAAGACATTTGCCGTAAGGCCATGTATCAAGAGGGGCTCAATTGGGAAGACCTCAGAGAATACGAGATCGACGCGGGCCTCGGCAATGGCGGCCTTGGGCGGCTCGCCGCGTGTTTTATGGATTCGATTGCCACTCTCGATCTTCCCGGGGTCGGCTATGGCCTGCGCTACGATTTCGGGATTTTTAAACAAAATATCAAAAACGGCTACCAGGTTGAGCAGCCCGAGGAATGGCTTAAACACCCCTATCCCTGGGAGATCCCTCACCCGGAGTTTTCGTTCGAAGTGCAGTTCGAGGGCCGGGTAGAGACCCGGTCCGGCCCGAGAGGTCTGGAGTGGCATTGGCTCGACACCAAGCCCGTCATCGGCATTCCCTATGATCTCCCGGTTGTTGGCTACGGCGCGACGACGGTGAACACGCTGAGACTATGGTCGGCCAAGTCCGCCGAAGAATTCGACCTGGACGACTTCAATCGTGGCGAATACGTGGAAGCGGTCGTGAACAAGGTGCTGGCCGAGAACCTGACCAAAGTCCTTTATCCGAATGACTTAGTATCAGCAGGCAAAGAGCTTCGTCTGAAGCAGGAATACTTTTTCGTATCGTGCACGATCCAGGACATCCTGCGGCGTTTCAAGTCAGACGGCAACGCCTGGGAAGCGTTCCCGGACAAGGTCTTCGTGCAGCTCAACGATACTCACCCTGCGCTTGTCGTGCCGGAACTGATGCGCCTTCTCATGGATCGCGAGGGTTTGGAATGGGACCAAGCCTGGCGGATCGCCACCACATCGACGGGCTATACGAACCACACCGTCCTGCCGGAGGCGCTCGAGAAATGGCCTGTTCCGATGCTGGAACGCCTGCTTCCTCGCCACTTGCAGCTTATCTACGAGATCAATGCCCGCTTTTTAGGAGCGGTCGCTTGCCGCTACCCTTACGACGTGGACCGGCTGCGCCGCATGAGCATCATCGAGGAGTGCGAGCCGAAGCAGGTGCGGATGGCTCACCTGGCGATCGTCGGTTCCTCCTCGGTCAACGGCGTCTCGGAGCTGCACACCAAGCTCCTGCGGACGAAAGTCTTACACGAATTTGCCGAATACTGGCCGTCGAAATTCAACAACAAGACGAACGGAATCACGCCCCGGCGCTGGCTCTTGAAAGCCAATCCGCCGCTCGCGCAATTGATCACCGACGCGATTGGGGATCGATGGATCACCGATCTCGACGCGTTGCGTGACCTTGAAAACTTCGCCGACGACCCCGCTTTCCAGGAGAGCTTCCGCGCGGCGAAGCAACAGAACAAGCAAGTGCTGGCTCGGTTTATTGAGGGTACGCTTGGGATCGGCGTCTCGCCCGAGTCGCTGTTTGATGTTCAGGTGAAGCGGATGCACGAGTATAAACGGCAGCTGCTGCTCGTGCTTTTCATCATCGTTCTTTACAACCGCCTCAAAAGCGACCCGGCTTTCAACATGGTTCCGCGGACGTTCATCATCGGCGGCAAGGCGGCTCCCGGCTACGCGATGGCCAAGCTGATCATCAAACTCATTCACCAGATCGCCAGCGTCATTAATAACGATGCTCAGGTCAAAGACAAAATGAAGCTGGTGTTCCTGC
>JBAVVP010000351.1:0-1845 GCA_049697355.1 Terriglobales bacterium | reverse complement strand
GGTGCCCCATTCGGGCTGGGTTTGCCCGGGTGGGGCTCTTAGCATCAGCCGGAGTTCCCGGCCCACAAACGAAAAGCCCCACCCCGGCAAGAGAAGCCGGAAACGGGGCATCCGATTTGACAGGTTCAGGCTGGAGCCGCGGGGTGTGCTACCCGTCCCGACATGCTCGGCACACATAACAAAGGCGCCGATCTCTGAGGCTGTTACGAAACGAGCCTCTCTGAACGGCATAAAGACGGTGCTCCGATGTCTGGAGCGCCGTTTTTGTTTCAGAGCGGAGGTAAGGCAGCGGCGGTGTAGCTTCTTACGACTGAAGCAGGCGGGCTGCGCCTAGCGCGTTCAGCATGGTCTTCATGTTATAGGCCATGGTCGCCAGGCTGATCTCGGTTTGCGCTCCGGCAAGGCCGCGCAGCAAGAAACGAGCGTTGCCGAAGATGATGTGCTTGAGCACGGCGAATGGCCGTTCCACCGTACATCGGCGCAGGTGCATGATGGCGGCAGTGGCTCGGTTGTTCATTCTGTCGAGTGCACCCTCGTGTAGATGGCGAGTGATCCAGCGTCGCGAGCGTGTGGTGCAGCGCGGTTTCAGCGGGCATGATCCGCAGATACTGGCAGCGGCTGCGTACATCACGCAACGATCTTTTCGAGAGAGCTGTTTTCGCAGCAACAACTGGCCCGCAGGGCAGCGGAAGCTATCGGTCTTCTCGTCATAAACGAACAGACTGCGGTCGAACAGATGGCCATCGCCTTGATTGTTAATGGCGCGGTTGGCGGGAGCGTGTGGCAGGATGCCTTGTTGCTCGCAGTGTTCGGCCTGCTCTCCATTGGAGTAGCCCGCATCGGCAACTACGTTCAGCACTTCCGGATTGTCCAGCGCGGCCTTGGCAGCTTCGGCCATGGGTTGCAGGCAGCGGTTGTCGCCAGCTTGCGTCGTCACCTGCTGCGCCACGATGATCCCGTGTTCGGCATCCACCGCCGTCTGTACGTTGTAAGCCGGGGCAAACTCATCCTGCGCCATGCGCATGAAACGCGCTTCCGGTTCCGCATCGTTCTTCAGCTTTTCCAGCGCCGCTGCCACGGCACTCGGGTCGATGACGATTTCTTCCTGCTCATCGACGCTCTCCAGTTGATCCAGATAGCGCTTTACCGCTTCTCGCTCGCGCACCGTGGCGGCGCTGGCTACGGCGCGGAACTTGGAGCCGTCAATCGCAACCCATTCGCCCTTTACCAGTCCCACCTGCCGTGCCCATTGCACCAACTCCGATCCCGCTCGGCTCACCGCTTCGCGATGTATACGCCGGAACTCGGCGATCGACTTGTAGTCGGGAACCAGCCGGCCCAGCAGCCACATCACCTCCACATTCCGCCGACACTCGGCTTCCAGTCGCCGCGACGAGCGCACCTGATGAAGATACCCATACAGATACAGCTTCAGCAGATCGCGCGGATCGTATCCCGGACGTCCCGTTTCGGCCGGTTCCGCCCGCACAAATCCCAGCTTCTCCATCGACAGCTTCTCCACGAATGCCTCGATCACCCGACATACATGGTCAGCCGGTATCAGATCGTCCAAGGTGGAAGGAAACAACGTGTGCTGCCCCCGCGCCTCTCCCTCGATATAAGCCAAAGAAAATGCCCTCGCTTTCGCAAGGGCATCTTCCCATCACTTCTTGTGAATTACTAGTTAGAGTTTCGTAACAGCCTCGGCACGTCCGGATTTCTTCGGAGATGCCAACGGCCCGTACTTAAAAATCAGAGTTGCCCCGCTTCCGGCGGTGTGACTTTCACCGCCGGAACCTCCTGCTGCTTCACTAGATTGTTGTAGGCCGGAATGTCGGTCGACAC
>JBAVVP010000350.1:0-5237 GCA_049697355.1 Terriglobales bacterium | reverse complement strand
GAGCGCAGCGCGTGCAGCGGTCCTTCTACAACCTTGTAGGCACGCTGGCGATAACCCAGGAACAAGCCCAATGGAATCCCGAACACGCAGGCCACTGCCAATGCCGCCAGCACGCGGCCCAGGGTTAAGGCGATATCCGCCAACAGTCTCTCGCGGAGCATGCCCGGGATGGCGCGGACCACATTCCATGGCGCCGGGAGGATGATGGGATCGACCAGACGCAGCGCGGCTACTATGGCCCACACCGCTATCAGGATGCCCACGAACGACAGGCCGCGCCAGTTTCGGTTAAACCAATCCATTGCTTTCAGTGTCCGCTGTAATAAGCCAGGTTCGAGCCATCGTCTTCCCATTCCGAGAGGCTGGCGCGCATTTCGCCGAGCAAACGAAAGTCTTCGTCGAACTCGGCCGCGACCACGCGCTGGTCCTGTCCATCGACATAGCGGAGCACGTAACCTCCTCCCGCCAAGGCCAGCGCATCGATGGGCTTGCTGTCGTCGAACTCGGCGCCAATTTGCGTGAGCAGCTGCGCCAGGGAATACTGCACTCCGCGGATCGCAAGGCTCCTCGCGCCGCTGCCCAACGGGCCAAAGCGTTGCTCGATTGCTTCCCGGTCTCGCGGCGTATTCATCTCGACCTTGTCAGTGCGGATGGTCTCACGGCCTGGGTGCCGTCCCTTGCGGGACTCGATTGGTTTCGCCTCCGCCTACCCGGCACTCACGTGCCGGGCTTTCCTGTTCCGCCGCTTCGCGGCTAGTGCGTCGCACGGTTCACTCTCGTTACTTCAACCGTCGACGCCGGGTATGGGCGGACGACGAGCCATGCTTCGGAACCAGTCGTAGTAGGCATCCTCGCCGATCCACTCGGCGATGTGGCCTCGCGTTTCAGCAATGAACGTGAAGCTGCCGTCAAACTCGTGGGCCACGATTCGCTGGTCTTGTCCATCGTAGTAGCGGACGCAGAAGTGATCCTCCGATAACGCATGGATGTCAATCGGCCAGCTGTCTTCGAACGCAAGGTCCATGCGGGCGAGCAGGGTCGGGAGATCGTATTCTTCGTCCCCGATCACCACCGCCTGCTGGCCCGAGCCCAGTTTCCCGAACCGGCTTTCGATCAAGGCCCGTCCGCGCAAATCCGGCATAGCGGGCTCACGCTTCCGCCGGCGCTTCGTGCGGCCGCTTGAAGACCATGTGGATGCCGATGGTACCGTAAGCGACGCCATCCTTGTTGGGCGCGATCAACGGAACCGAACTGACCAGTTCCCATCCGTCGGCGCCGGCGCCGTTGATCCACGAATCGAGGCCGCTGACCATACCCTCTTCGCTTTCGCTGAAAACCACCATGCGATCGAAATATTCCCACTGCATCGTTTTGACTCCTTCATGACATGAAATCGCCGACCCCAGCGCCTGAAGGCGCATTCCTAACTCAGCACTTACGGCACGCCTGAAGGCGTGCCCTGATACGAAGCGTAATTTCAGCGCAGCGCGCTACGCAGCTCAATTTCACCTGAGGTTCCTAGGCAAGCTGGGCCTTGCTCCAGCGTTCGTTCAGCCAGCTTGCGGTGACGGCCAGCACCTCGTAATTGAATTTAAGATCCATATGGTTGAACCAGCGCGGCAGGTAGCGGATGAAGCCGTTGTCATGCTGAACCTCGGGGTGCAGGTCGTTTCTGACGTATCGCAACTCGGACTTCGCAAGGCTCGCCTGCAATCCCGGCGCGCCCTGGAGAATGGCGGGGATATCGCGTTCGGCATACAGCAGCAGGCACGGACGATCATGCGGCGCCACCGGACCCAGGGCCTCCAGCAACTCGACCACATACCCGGCGTACGGCTCACGTACGGTGGGACTGGGAAAAGTCTCAAACATCCACTTGCCTTGCGGCGAGATGGCGGCAACCACCGAGGGCGAAATCGCGACCATGCAATCCGCGGACGACATTAACGCCAGCCTACCTCCCAGGCTGATGCCCAGAGCCGCGGTCGCGCCGAAGCGGCGCACGAAGCGAATCGCAGACTCGACCTCGTCGCGCATCACCGGACCGATGGCGGTGCTGTTTTCTCCGTGACCGCAGAGGTCGATGGCCAGCGTGGCTATGCCAGCTTCTCCCAGGGCGACGGCGATTCCCAGCATATGCTCCTTGGTTGCGCCATAGGGAGGGATCAAGACCGCGCCGCCCTGCGCCGTGTACGGCGCGAGAAGGTAGGCGGGAATGTTGTGGCCGTCGGTGGCGGCCAAGGTCGTGACGCGCTCGATGTTCATGGGGCACCTCAGTTAGCGACTTCTCTTCCTCGGGGCCGGTTTAACCGGCAGCGGAAAAAGTCCAGACTATCGTTTTAGCTTGTGGGTGAGAACTCAGTCGTCCCTCCGGGACTTGAATCATTTCCTCCACTTTCCCCAGCGCTGAAGCGCTGGGCTAAGCTCGCTCGCCCCTCCGGGGCGGGATTTTCGGCAACTTTCCGCGGACTGTTAAGGCGCGACCGTGCTCAACCAGGACAATACTTTTTCGATCAGCGTAGGCTCGTGATTCTCAAAACCGTGTTCGGCGCCCTCGATGCTCACCAACACGGCGGTAGGACCGGCCGCGGTTTGCAGCCTTTTGCCGATGTCCGGTGCAATGAGCTTATCGGCCGTGCCTTGCACGATGAGAATCGGGTTCTTCACCTTGGCCAGGTTCGTGTAAGGATTCGAGCGCCGATCCGGGCCGCGCATGCTGAGAAGATATTGGGGAGTGTAGAGTGCTTTGCCGATGGGGCCGAGGTCCACCGTCATCATCTCATCTTCGTGCCCGGCCTTTTGCAGCTTCAAGGCTTCATCCACCGAGGCCTGCGCCTTCTCCTTTCCGAATTGCCACACGTTCCACTCGAAGAGGTCGCCGGGACCACTCACCAGGATCGTGGCAGCAATGTCGGGGTCGCCGCTCGCGGCTTGGTAGTACAGCACGCGATTTGTGCCCATGCTTTGTCCGAACAAAACCAGGCGCTGGTGGCCGAGTTGCCGCAGATAGGCTGCGCCGGCGGCGATATCGGTCTGGTTATCGGTAAAGGAGGATTTCTTGGGACCGGCATCATGATCGCGCATGTTCAATGCGAGTGTGTCGTAGCCGGCCTGCGCGGCAGCCTCACCGAGTATCGCGAAGTAGGCCTCGTAGAAGGTGCCGCCGTAGCCATGGACCAGCAACAGGGCGCTCGGACGCGGCTTCGCGGCGTGAAAGACGATGCCGTGCAGGCGCACACCATCGGTGGTGCGCAGGGCTACCAGTTCGGAAGAGAAACACGCCCCACTCGTCGAAAGGTGCGCAGGTGGCGCCTGTCCCAGTGCCCATGCGACCGGCCATGCGATACACAGCAGAAGCAGGGCGTTCGACAGCGAGGTGCGAAGTTTCGGCATCTAGCAACTCCCACGATGGCCTAGGATTTGTCTTCTGACAGGACACCAGCCTGCTTCAGTTTGGCTTCCATTTCGGCCAGGCGAGCGCGCAGGGCCTTGTCCCGCTCCCAGCGCGCGGTCACATCCTGCAGGCTGGCGGCTATGCCCAGGACCCGCCCGTCGGCGTCCTTGAGCAGCACGACGTTGAACTCGACCGAGATGCGGCGGCCGTCCTTGGTCAGCGCCGGGACGGCAAGCACGCTGCTGCCATACTTGGTGACCCCGCTTGCCATGACCTTGTCGTAGCCCTCCCAGTGACGCGGCCGGTGCTTCTCGGGAATGATCATGTCCATGGACTTGCCGAGCGCTTCCTCGGCACTCCAACCGAATATCGCCTCCGCGCCGGCATTCCACAGGCGCATAATGCCCTCGCGATCCCCAACAATGATGGCGATCGAACTCTGTTCCACAATCCTTTCGCAGAGCCACGGATGAGCGGGGAAGTCAGACATAGAAAACTCCCGGGGAAACGCGGATACAGTTTTACCTCATTTCCGAGGCGGAGGACCACAGAATCTTTGCGAAGAGCAAGGGCAAAGCGCGAAGGGCAGCTGACACGCGCAGGGTAGTGCGAGACGGGGCAAGCCCCGTCTCTACACGGATTCGGTATCGTTAACCGGTGCCAGTCTTGACCGGGGCGCCCGGTTGCGGAGCCCCTGGCTCTCTCTGCTTCAATACTCGGCGCAGCAGCTTGCCGGTGGGTGTACGGGGGAGTTCGCCTACAATCACGATTTCCCGAGGCAGCTTGTAGGTCGCAATCTTGCCTTTGCAAAAAGCAAGGAGCTCTTCGGGGCTGAGAGTTTGATCGGCCTTCAACACCACGAACGCTTTGGCAATTTGGCCGCGCACTTCGTCGGGTACGCCGATGACACCGACCTCGGAAACCGCCGGATGGGCGGCGAGGGTGACCTCAATCTCCTCGGGGCCGATGCGGTAGCCCGAACTCTTGATGATGTCGTCCTCGCGCGACACAAACCAGAAATAGCCCTCCTCGTCGACATAGACGAAGTCACCGGCCCGATTCCAGCCCTCGGAGTTGACGGCGTGCCGCTGTTTGTCGGGATCGCGCCAATAGATCGTGCCCGTGGGTCCACGAGCCATAAAGTGGCCGATGTTGCCGGCTTTGGGTTCCTTTCCTTCTTCGTCCATCACCTTCAGCTCGTAGCCCGGCACGGCTTGGCCGAAGGAGCCAGGCTTGGCCTTGCGGCTGACGACGTTGGAGGCAAAGACGTACATCATCTCCGTCGTGCCCAGCCCCTCGAAGATCTCAAGCCCGAATTTCTCTTTCCACGCGTGATAGGTCGGAGCGGTCAGGCTCTCGCCGCCACCGGTGCAGACGCGGAGGCTGCTGAGATCGAACTTGGTCTTCGCGTCCGGCACCTGCAACATCTTGCGGTAGGCGGTGGGGGCGAGAGTGAGAATTGAGATTTTGTGCTTTTGCACCGTCTCAAACATCTTTTCCGGGTCGAACTTGGCGATGAGCGAAGCCGCCGCGCCGAAGCGGAAGGGGATAGTCGCGTAACTGGAGTAGCCCGCGCCAAACGCCAGTGGTGCCGAGCCACCGACTACGTCGTTCTCCGTAACTTTCCAGCCGTACTTCCCGAAACTGTCAGGCACGATGAGCAGTTCCTCCACAAAGTGGACGGTCCCTTTGGGTCGTCCAGTTGTGCCCGAGGTGTAGAGCAGCAGACCCACGTCTTCGCGATTGCGGAGCACGGGATCGACACCTGGATTGCCGGATTGCAGCAGCTCGCCATAGGCCAGGAATCCCTTGGCCTTGGCGTCGGCCGCATCGCCTCCTACCA
>JBAVVP010000349.1:0-20887 GCA_049697355.1 Terriglobales bacterium | reverse complement strand
GAATCGGCGAGCGTGATGCGCTTCGTCCCCAATCGCCTGCGCATCGAGATTCATGAGCGCACGCCGGTTGCCTTTGCCCGCATCGGCTCGCACATTTCGCTGATCGACGCCGGGGGCACGCTGATGGAACTTGCTCCCGGCGGCAAGCACAAGTATTCCTTCGCGGTGATTACCGGCATGAATGCGGGCGAGCCGCTCTCCACCCGCGCTGCCCGCATGAAGAATTACAACGATCTGGTTCGCGAGCTCGATGCGAGCGGCGCCCGTTATTCCCAGGAACTGAGCGAAGTGGATCTTAGCGACCCCGAGGACGTGAAAGTGCTGGCCGCCGATCCGAACGGCGAAGTGCTGGTGCATCTTGGTTCGGGGAATTATCTGCAGCGCTACAAAACCTACGTCACGCATGTGCAGCAATGGCGGCAGCAGTTCGACAAGCTCGAATCGGTCGACTTGCGCTACGACGGCCAGATCATCGTGAATCCCGATCTCAACGGAATGGCGAAGCAGCCAGCCCTGACGCCGGCGGCGGCCAAGGCGGCGATGGCGGCGGGAGTGAAAACCGCGGCGATCGTGAACTACGAGAAGTATGTAACGCATCCCGCGCCTCCGGCTCCGCCGAAGAAGAACGCGAAGCCGAAAGCGAAAGGCGTGCCGAAAGCAAAAGGCGTGCCGAAAGCGGTAGTGCATCATGCTTCCGCGAGTCATGCTGCGATTAGTCATGCTTCCGTCAAACCACCGACACCTAGGCAAGCGGCAGTCAAACCACCGCCCGTTACCCAAGCCGCGCTGAAGACGCCGGTGAAAGCGCCGCCGGTCGCAGTCGCGAAAAGTACGGCGGCGTCGCATCCGGCTGCGCCGATTCCCACGAGCCAAAAGAAACCAAGCGCTGGAATTCCGAAGGAGACTCCGCAGCACTAATTTTTATTTATGCCGATTCACGAGCCCAATTTCATCACCGCCATCGACGTAGGGAGCGCCAAGACTTCCGTGCTGGTGGCCGAACTGAGCGAGCACGGATTGCGTTATCGCGGCCATGGCATCAGCGAATCGCACGGCCTGCGCAAGGGCGTGATTACCGAACTCGACAAGGCCGTCAGCAGCATTCAAAAAGCGGTGGAACACGCCGAGGATGTGGCGGGCACTCCGATCGAACATGCGCTGATCGGCATTGCGGGCGCGCATATCCGCGGCATGAACAGCCACGGCGGCATCACCTTCGGCGCGCGGTCGCGCGAGATTGGCCGCGAGGAAATCCGCCAGGCCGTGGACAAGGCTCGCACCGTACCCTTGCCTGGCGATCGCGAAATTCTTCACTTGCTGCCGCAGGAATTCATTCTCGACGACCAGCCCGGCGTGCAGGATCCCACGGGTATGATGGCGACGCGCCTCGAAGTTCGCGTGCACATTGTGACCGCCTCTTCAAGCGCGACGCAGAATCTAGTGACGGCGGCGAACCGCGCCGGCGTCCACGTCGACGACACCATCTTTGAGCCGCTCGCTTGTGCGGACTCCGTGCTGCGGTCCGACGAGCGTGAACTCGGCATCTGCCTCGCCGACCTCGGAGCCGGGTCGTGCGACCTGATCGTTTTTCAGCAGGGGGCAGTCGCGCACACGGCCGTCATCCCGATCGGCGGCGACCACTTTACCAGCGATCTTTCGGTCGGCATGTGCACAGGCCTGGCGGCCGCGGAAACTCTCAAGAAGAATTTTGGTAACGCCGTGCCTACGCTCATCCCCGAGGGCAACGAAGTCGAGGTGCCGTCGGTGGGAGACCGGCCCTCGCGAATGATGCCGCAGCGCATGGCCGGCGAGATTCTGGAGCCGCGAGCCCGCGAGCTTTTCGAGTTACTGCGCGACAATCTGCGTCACGCCGGCGTTCTAGAGCATTGCATTGCAGGATTTGTACTGAGCGGCGGAGCCTCGCGGCTCCCCGGCATTCTCGATGTGGCGGAGTCGGTACTGCGCAAAGCCGCGCGTCTGGCCTGGCCAACGCCGATGGCGAAGATGCCGTCGTTCTTATCCGAGCCCGAGTTCGCAACCGTGCTAGGCATGGCGTATTACGGCCACCGAGCCCGCCTAGCCCGCGGCCTGCAAGAGCCAAGTTTTGGCACGCGAATGAAAGCGCTGTTCGCGCGGAAGGGCGCGTAAAGGTTTGTTTGTGGAGGGACGGAGGTCTCGCCCGTCCTGCCGGACGGGGACGCCCGGCGGTCCACTATATGGCAACGGGTTTTGTTTTTACTGAAAGCTGAAAGCTGAGAGCTGACGGCTGATTTACGAGGTGATGTATGAATGAAGACAACGGACTCCGCATCTGCTTCAACGAAGAAGCTCGCAACGACGCTCGCATCAAGGTTATCGGTGTCGGCGGCGGCGGCAACAACGCCGTCAACCGCATGATTGATTCGGGCATGGAACACATCGAATTCATCGTGGCCAACACCGACTTGCAAGCGCTGCGGATGTCGCGCGCCGCCACCAAGATTCAGCTCGGAGTGAAACTGACCAACGGACTGGGCGCGGGCGCCAATCCCGAGATCGGCCGTAAAGCCGCGCTCGAAGACTCGGACAAGATCATCGAAGTCCTCGAGGGCGCCGACATGGTTTTCGTCACCGCCGGACTCGGCGGCGGCACGGGCACGGGCGCGGCGCCGATCATCGCCTCGCTGGCCAGCGAAATGGGCGCGCTCACCGTAGCCGTCGTGACCAAGCCTTTTGCTTTTGAAGGCAAACGCCGCATGCAGCAGGCCGAGCGCGGCATCTCCGAACTCATGGAGTCGGTCGATACCACCATCGTGATCCCCAACGAAAAGTTGCTCGCCGTCGCCGAGAATGCTGGTTTCTTCGAGTCCTTCCGCATCGCCGACGACATTCTTCGACAAGGCGTGCAGGGCATTTCCGACATCATCACCATCCCGGGCATCATCAACCGCGACTTTGCCGACGTGAGGGCCATTATGGCCGGCATGGGCTACGCCGTGATGGGCACGGCCACCGCGGCCGGAGAGCATCGCACGGTGGAAGCCGCACAGCGCGCCATCGCCTCGCCCCTGCTCGAGGCGGGAGCCATCGACGGCGCCCGCGGCATTCTCATCAACATCACGGGCTCGAATTCGTTGAAGCTCGCCGAAGTGCAGCAGGCGTGCACCATCATCCAGAGCGCGTCGCACGAGGATGCCAACATCATCTTCGGCGCGGTGCTCGACGAGAAGATGAAGGATGCGGTCAAGATCACCGTGATCGCGACCGGCTTCAAAGAGGAAGACATCGGTCGTGCCCGCCGTCACGAGACCTGCGATCCGGTCATCCTGTCGCGAGAAGTTTCGCGCCGGCGCGATCCCTTCCGCGAGCCCGAACCGGTGGCCGAGTCCGAACCAGTCTTTGTACCAGAACCGGCCTTCGAGCCCGATCCCGCGCCGGTAGCCTTTCAGGAACTGGAGACGGCCAGCGCGCCGCACGCCGAGGTAATTTCGCTCGATGCGATGCGCTCGGCCCCTCCCAGCTACCAGGTGGAGGATCTCGACATTCCAGCGTTCCTGAGGAAGCGCAGCGAAGTGATGTAGGGAAAGGTGCTCTGCAGCGTTGTTGACGGGTTGCCGACTCTTCGGGACTTATCCCTCTTCGGCGGCGGTCTGGTTGCTTCCGTGAGCCTGTATAAGGCGCGTAGAATAAGAGAGCTCTAGGCCGTTACTGCTGCCAGTTGCGTTGGGAGAACCGTGCTCGTCTCCTGCATCATGCCGACCTGCAATCGTCAGGGCCTGATCCCTGTTGCCTTGAAGTGCTACTTATCACAGGACTGGCCCGATAAAGAACTCGTGGTGATCGACGACGGCGCTGTGAAAGTAGAGGGGTTGGTTAAGCAATTGGTTCCCGATGCGGTTTATATCTACCTCGCAGAAAAGCAGATAATCGGTGCCAAACGGAATCTGGCGTGCGAAGCCGCACGCGGCGAGGTAATCTGTCATTTCGATGATGATGACTGGTCAGCAGCGGGTAGAATCCGCGACCAGGTGACGCGCCTTCTCGAATCCGGCAAGCAGATGACCGGATATCACTCCATCACGTACTGGAACGGAACGAAAGCATACCACTACGTGTCAGCGGTGCCTCAATATGTGGTGGGAACCACAATGTGCTACCAGAAAAGCTTTTGGGATACACACCGCTTTCCTGCGAAGAATTATGCGGAAGACAACGCCCTGGTCTATAAGGCCCGTGACGAGAATCAGTTGATTGCCGAGGATGCACGGCAGATGATGGTTGTGAGGTCCCACGCTTCCTGCACAAGCAGCCCGGAAAGATTAAGGCAGAACACATGGCCAGAGGTGCGGCGCGAGGCCTTGCCGCGAGAATTCTTTGAAGCAATTGCGTAATAGGCGCACGGAAAGGTTTATGTCGTGCGCGGAGAGTTGCCATTCAGCGGCGAGTGGTCTGTCCAAAATCCTCCGGCCGTTCTGGTCTCGTTAGGGTAAAATCCGAATAAACCCACACTCCGGCATCGTCGTAAAGCTTCTTCAATTCAGCTCGTGCCAGACCGGTTTTCTTTTCCCACGGCCAAAGCTTCGAATCGAGCCCGCAAAAGCTGACATCGGTTTCGCCGGCGTCGCGCAAACTCCGGCCCTTGGTCAATACCGTTGCTAGAACAGCTCGATCAAACTCACTTAGCTCGATCTCCTTAAAATGCAACTCGAGTGACATGCCTAACACAGCATCACCCAACGGCAAGACCTCGACCCCTGCGGCACTGGTGATGGCACGAAGCGTCTCGGTTAGGGCCGCGAGCTCCGACGCAACGTGCCCCTGAAAACTCTGCAGCATCCTCCTCGCGGATTCCGCAGTCTCGTGATCAAGGAGTTTCTTTTCAAAGGCCCATTGAACAAAGCCTCGCAGGCTGTCGGCCTCTTTCGGCTGAAACTTTTGTCGAATGGTTTTCTTGGCTTCACTAATGCAGCAGGCCGGTAGATAAATTCGAATGCGTCCGTCCTTAGCCGAATCCCGCAATTCAACTGCGGCCGGAGGTGGATTACGAGCGGGAGCAGCGAGCGTAACAAGCCAGTTAGTCTCGGCGAATACGTGTCGCATCTGGTTAGCTTTCCCGTATTCTGGGGTGAACAACGCTGACGCGACCGCCGCTAACTGCGGGAAGTATGTGCTCATTTATGGCCGATTTTAGGCGTTGATCGCTCACCGCCGCTTGCCCTGTGCGCGCAAGTTCATCTAACCATCCAACCAGAGTGGACTCAACCGCTGATTCTGTGCCGGCCGCCGATTCCCGCGCGTCCAAGAGCTCACCGGATGGGAAATCGCCGACCAGCTCAATGGGATCTTGTGTTCGCCCAAGGAATCGATATTTGTAAATGCGAAGAACTTGTGGCGTGAAGATGATCCCAACGGGGCAGCCCATTAGGAGCATGTATTCCTTCAACTGAAGTGCCGCTTCGTCAAGGTTGGCTGTAGCGCCTTTTACTTCCCCTACCAAAGCGATAGTGGCGGGTGAATAGTCCGTAGTCACGATCACGTCAGGGGTGAACGCCATGGGAGAAGCTTATCACTGTTCACTGGGCGGGAGCAGACTGACCGCCTACACGCGGCTCGTGTCTGCCGCGCAAATTTCAGCGGTGCTGATCCAACTCAAACCGGAACCAATCAGTGCAAATCAATGCGCCGAAGCCCTCTCACTTCCTCTCCTTAATCCACCCATCAATCCTCCCCTCCAGCACATCCAGCGGCAGCGGCCCCTGATCGAGCACTGCGTCGTGAAAGGCGCGTAGATCGAATTTCGCGCCCAGTTCGTTCTGCGCCCGCGCGCGTAGCTCCAGAATCTTCGTCTGCCCCATCTTGTAGGAAAGCGCCTGCGCCGGCCAGGCTATGTAGCGATCCACTTCGGTCTCGATGTTCTGATCGTCCATCGCCGTGTGCTCGTGGAAGAAGTCGATCATCTGTTGGCGCGTCCAGTGCTGGGAATGCACGCCGGTATCGACCACCCAGCGCACCGCGCGCCACATTTCGTTTTGCAGCCGGCCATAGTCGCTGTACGGGTCCTGGTAAAAGCCCACTTCTTTTCCCAGGCGCTCGGAGTAGAACGCCCAGCCTTCGGTATAAGCATTCAGATCGAGGTTGTACTTGCGGAACGGCGGCAGGCCCGTGAGTTCCTGCGCAATCGAAAACTGCAGGTGATGTCCGGGAACGCCTTCGTGATAGGCGATCGCTTCCACATTGAGCAGCAGCCGCTTCTCCGGCGCATACTCGTTGACGTTGATGCGTCCCGGCCGCGAGCCATCGCCGGCGCCGAGTGAATAATCGGCGGGAACGCCGTCAGCGCTGCGAAACGATTCCATCGGCACCACGGCCAGCTTGTTCTTCGGCAGCCGTCCGAATATCTCGGGCAGCTTCCCGTACATCTGGTCGCGATAGTGCGCGTACAGGTCAAGCAATTGCTGCCCCGACGTGGCGTGCAATTTCGGATCCTGCCGGATGTGCTCGTTAAAGGATTTCAGATCGCTGAATCCCTGCGCCTTGGCGATCACGAGCATCTGGGTTTCAATTTCCGCGACGCTCTTCAGGCCAAGCTGGTGAATCTGGTCGGCGGTGAAATCGGTGGTCGTCTGGTGACGCACGGCGAAGCGATAGCGCGCTTCTCCGTCCGCTAAGGCCCAGACGCCGGGATCGAGGCGCCCGTGCGGCGCGTAATCTTCGCGCACGAACTTGGCGAATTTCGCATACGCGGGCGCAACTTCGTTCTTGACCGCGCGTTCGATCTCTTCGCGGAGTCGTTTCCGTTCCGCGTCAGAGATGGAGTCGGGAAACTTGCGCAGCGGCTCGGTAAATGGGCTCTGGTCGAGTGAATCGTCGGCAATCTGCTGCGCCTGGCCGGACACTTTCTCCAGCAGATACTTCGGCGGCACGCGATGATCGCGCAGTCCGTCGCGCATATGTCCCATCGCTTGTTCAAGCACCCGCGGAATCTGGCGCAGACGGGACAGGTAGTCCTCGTAATCTTTCACGTTGCGGAACGGTGAATCGAAGGCGAGCGATGCGTATCCCAGGTGAATACCGCCAAACTGCGTCGCGGGCATTTCCCAGTCTTTGAATTGCGCGCTGTCGAGCGCCTCGCGCAAGCTCCGCACCATGAGCCTTTGGTTGAGCTGTTCCTGCTCCGGGAATCCGGTGATGTCGATGGCCTCGAAGCGCGCCAGCGCCTGACGAGTGTGTTCGAGATCGTCGGCAATCGCCTTATCCGAGAAATCGCTGAGCCGATCGTTGTAACGATTGTCGCCAATCTGGGTGGCGAGCTCAGGCTGGGTGCGCAGCGTGTACTCCCACTCATCGGCGAGCAGTCGAGTAAGCTCGGCGCGGCGGGCTTCGAGGGATTGCCCAGCGGCGTGGGCGATGAGTGGGACAGCCAGAACCACAGCAAAAGAGAAAATCACGAGCGATGTTCGCAAGAGGCAGGCCTCGGCACAATCGTCCGCAATCACCACTGCGGTCGTGATGGATTCTACCGCAGACCGCCTAGGGACAGGTCAGCTGTGCCGTGCCCCAGACCGCGCATCCTCCACTGCAAGCGGTCTGCGCGGGACAGGTATAAGTACCGACTTTATTCGGAATGTCCCACGCTCTGACCGAATACGCGCCGGCCGCGCCGCTGGCACATTGAGCAACACCGGTGTTGGTGACCAATACATCAGCCGTAGGCGCGTTTTGCTGGCAAGCTACCCAAGTGGCCGGTTGCGGAGTGACCGTGTGAGTTGGATTGCTGTAGTAGCCGGTGGCGACAAACTGAGCTTGACCTTCGGCAGTTGCCGGGCTCAGCGTGATGGACTGAAGTTGGCTCGAACTCGAGCCGCAGGACAATGCAAGCGATGCAGCCAGGACCAAAGCGAGAAAAGAAAGCGCGAACCGAAACTTTGTCATAACCCCTCCAGAGGGTGGGGGCCCAGAGCACAAAAAGTTAAACGTCGGGTGCAAAATTCAGCCCATTCATTAGTAATTATTTGGGATGCGTTTTACAGGATACGCCGTCCGAAAATATCAGACAAACGCACAAACCGGGCACTTGCTCGCGCCGCAATGTGTCATCTTTGGCGCCTTGGAGCACTCCGGCCTTCTTGCTCTGCGCCAGCCCAGATGTGCAAACTAATGCAAAGTACCAGTACCTTCGAAGGTAACAGACCGATCTGGTTACCAAAGTGGTGGTACCTCCATGAAAATGACATTAAATACAATATTTTCATGTGATTATCGCGATGGTTCCAGTAGTAACCGCTTGGTACTTTAGCGTTGCGCCCAACCGCTTAAATCGCCTACTATCGAAGAGTTGCGGGAAATACGCCATCGCAGCGGTGATTTGGCGAGACTCTTGCATCTATAAGACTAGGCCGACAGTTGAACTGAGCGCTAGATTGGCCAAGTACGATCGGGGATAGTGAAGTGAAAGTCAGGGCCTGGTTTCTTCGTCTCGCATTTTTCGTGGGGTTGGCAATCTTGCTGGAAGCGACTGGCATCGCGGCCAGTGTTAACCCGCGCGTGCTCACGCCGCACCGGAGGGCTCGCACCGTCACGGAAAACCAGCATGCCAAGAGGCGCATGCGGACCCTGGCGCGGAGCCGCGCCCCGCACTCGACATACGCCACGCGTTCTTCCGCCACCCATCGCCGCCATCGTTATTACGAGCGTTTCCACACCAGTTCGTTCGCTTCCGATATTACCGAAGGCGACGTGACCGCCGGCGAAGACCCCGTGGTTCGCCAGGCCGCGATCGATGCCTTGGGCAATATGAACGGCACCGTGGTTGCCATTGAACCGACCAGCGGACGAGTTCTCGCCATGGTGAATCAGAAGCTGGCGCTTTCGAGCGGCGCGCAGCCCTGTTCGACGATTAAGCTTTCGGTGGCTCTGGCCGCGCTGAGCGAAGGCGTCATCGACGAGGAAACGGAAGTCAAGCTGGGGCAGCGCTACCGCATGAATCTCACGCGAGCCCTGGCGCACTCCAACAACGCCTACTTCGAAGCCGTCGGACGCAAGCTGGGCTTCGAGAAGGTGCAGTACTATGCGCGCCAGTTCGGGCTCGGCGAACTCGCCGGCTATCACATTCCGGGCGAACAGTTAGGCACCTATCCGGAAGAAGAAATCTCTGCCAAACTCGGCGGCGTCGGCAAGATGTGCTCGTTTGGCGAGGGCATCTCAATGACTCCGCTGCAATTGGGAGCGCTGGTGACGGCGATCGCCAACGGCGGCACACTCTACTACCTGCAGCATCCCGCCAGCCCCGATGAAGTCGCCGGCTTCCAGCCTCGCGTAAAACGTCATCTCGATATCGAGCCCGTGATTCCCGAACTCTCCGACGGCATGGCCGGAGCGGTCGCCTACGGCACCGCGCGCAGCGTGCGTTTGAACTTCAACGAGGAATCGATCTTAGGCAAGACCGGGACCTGTTCGCGCGCCGGCACCCGCTTCGGATGGTTCGCCTCTTACGCCAACACCGACATCGGACGCATCGTAACCGTCGTCTTCCTGCAAGGCGGACGTCCCACCTTCGGACCCAAAGCAGCGGAGATCGCGGGACGCATGTACCGCAATCTTTACGACCACAACTTCTTCGTGGCGGGAGCGGCTGGAGCTCTTCCAGAAACAACCGTCGAGAAGACAAGCGCCGTAAAAACCCAGCAGGAGTAATTCCCGGTAGAGACGCGGCTTGCCGCGTCTCCGCTGTGGCGAGATCTCGGTAGTGGAATTTTTTTCTGACCGTCTCCCGATCTACTCCAAACTCTCAAACCGGCAACGCGGACGCGTAGCGAGGCTTCGTCCGCATAGGCGTTAACTGGAGATATTCCCGGCCGTAGCCCGACAAGATCATGGGTTGGTTGGATCGTGGGTCGGAGATTTCGCCTCCTGGCCCGTGGGTCCTTTGGGAGGGCACAGTAGGCCCACCTGCTTCAGCACCGAGAGCATGCTCCAGGCGTTCCATTCTTCCGAGATCTTTCCCGCCCGGAAGCGGAACAGGGTCATTCCTGAAACTTTGACCGGTTTGCCGGTCGCAGGAAGCCCCATTCCCGCCTGAGTGTTCGTGCCCCACACTGTCCAATGCACGACGACCAAGTCTCCCTCGGCCACCATGTGGTTGACCGCGAACTGCATGTCGGGCATCGCTGTGCGTTCTTCCCGCGCCATCGCCAGATCTTCCGCCAGAGTGTAATCGCGCTCAGAGCCATGGGCCACAAAGTCGGCGGTATGGAAGCCGGAATACCTTTCGAGCTTTCCCTGGCCCAGCACTTCCTCAAAGAACGTCCGCGCCACGGTCTTGTTTTTCTCCTGCTCGCTTGCGGATTGAGCTTGACAGCGAAGAGTCATGGCAACGACGAGTAGAGATAAGACAAAAGCACACTTCTTCTGCATATAAACCTCCTGGCACAAGTGTCTTGGATCTGCCTCTTATTGCCGGCCAAGTCAGTGTCCGGTCTATACCTAGGTATAGAGTCAAGGAAAAATTAGGAGGCGGCGATTGCGGCGGATCTGGAGGACTTAGGCCGATCTGACCTGATCTTCTGTGGCAGCGGAACGTTGAGTCCAGCACGGATTTGACTTAATGCCGCTTGCAATTCATCGCGGAGTTGAATGGACGAGCGGATTTGCTCGTTCATTTCTTGCAGCTTCTTCTCCCCAAGTTTCAAGGCCTCGCGACGGCACTCCTGTGAGCCTTCGTGATAAGGAGATGGCGCACCCGTGTCGCTGGGCAAGATCCATAACTGCAACACGCGCCGGATTTCCACCAGCTTGAAACCAAACCGCTGCATCTGCTTGATCACGGTGACGGCCTCAAGGTCCTTCTCGGTGTAAATGCGATATCCCGCGGGCGTCCGGCGGGGGGTACGCATCAGGCGTCGCCGTTCGTAGAAGCGTATCGCCTGCACGCTCACACCACCACGCTTTGCAAGTTCGCCGATTCTCATACCTGGATGTATTAACCATGGCCGATACGTTAGCAATGCCCACCACGGAACCGATTAAGTTGGCAGCAACGCGACAGTAAGCCGGTCCCGCCATCAGGAGGATTGTACGTGGAAGTCAGTTTCGGGCATGTTGACGATTCCCACGAGACCTGCGGATTCCCTCCGATAATGGAGGGCCGGCCGGCAAACGAACCTTCTCTGAGGGCCCGTGGCCGTCGTCCCGCCTGGACAGCCGAGGGCGGCCGTCCCTACATGAGCCTTACCGCTTCACTTCGTCCTTGGCAACCACGCCGTCCCTGATGTGGACGATGCGGTGCGCGTATTCGGCGATGTCGTGCTCATGGGTGACGAGCACGATGGTGTTGCCTTCCGCGTGCAAGCGATCAAACAGGGCCATGATCTCGTTGCCGGTTTGCGAGTCGAGGTTGCCGGTCGGTTCGTCGGCGAGGATGATGGCCGGCTTATTGACCAGGGCGCGAGCGATGGCCACGCGTTGGCGCTGTCCGCCAGACAGTTCGTTGGGCTTGTGACTCATGCGGGATTCCATGCCGACCGAGGTCAGCGCGGCCTTGGCACGCTCGGAGCGCTCTTCGGAGGGAATTCCGGCATAGATCAGCGGCAGTTCCACGTTGTGCAGCGAAGTAGCGCGGGCCAGCAGATTGAAAGTCTGGAAGACGAATCCGATTTCTTTATTGCGGATGCGCGCCAGTTCGTCGTCGTCAAGCTCGCTGACCAGTTGTCCGTTGAGCCAATATTGCCCCTTGGAAGGCGAATCGAGACACCCGATCAGGTTCATCAGCGTCGACTTGCCGGAGCCCGACGGGCCCATGATGGCGACATATTCGTTGCGCTGGATGCGCAGGTTGATGCCGCGCAGCGCATGCACCTGTTCCGACCCCATGTCGTAGGTCTTCCACAGATCCTCGGTCGAGATCATGTAGGAGTCGGGCGCAGACCCATTTGAAACCTTATCAAAAGGCAAAATTTCGGCAGTCGCCATCTTGCTCTCCTTATGCGGATCGGGCTCGAGCACGCACGCTCCTATGGCCGTTCTATCTTGGACGTACCAGCCGGGTAGAGGTTAGGTCTCAGGTCTCTCGCTCTCAGCTGTCAGCTTTCAGTTGTCAGTTAAATCGATCGACTGATAGCTGATAGCTGAGAGCTCAGAGCAAGTCCTAAGACCTGACACCTTCTTTCTAACTTTCCTCTTCCTTCTTCGGAACCGAATTATCTATTTTGACACTCGTCCCCGGCTTCAGAGTACGCAAAACCTTGTAGCTTCCGGTAACGACTTCGTCACCCTCTTGCACACCTTTGGTGACTTCGATATCCGTGGTGCCGCTGATGCCGGTATCCACCGGCACGAATTCAGCTTTCTTCTTGCGGATCACGAACACGCCCTGCACTTCTTCTTTGTCTTTCGCCTTCGATGCTTCCGCCGGAGCGCGGGTGGCTGCTTCTACGCTGCCCTTGCCCGCATCTTTGGGCACGAGATCGGCCGGCGTGCGGACCGTCAGCGCTTGAATCGGAATGCTGAGCACCCTGCTGCGGGTCGCGGTCGTAATCTTGGCGGTCGAGGAGAGGCCAGGACGCAAATCCGCTGGCGGATCGGTGAGCGTTACGACGACTTTGAAGTCTTTCGCCTCCTCGCTCGTCGAAGTGGCCTGGGAAGTCGCCACACCGGTCGAGCGCACAATCGCATTGTCGCCGATTTCGCTGACCACGCCGTGAAAGGTTTTGTGCGGAATGGCGTCGATCGTCACGTCCGCGGGCTGGCCCAGACGCACGTTGACGATATCGGTTTCGTCCACCTTCACCTCCGACGTGATCACCGACATGTCGGCCAGCGTCATCAGCGTGCTGCCCGGAGAATTCTGGATTCCGATGACCACCGTCTCGCCTTCGCGCACCGGAAGATTCGTGATTACGCCGTCAAACGGCGCTTCGTAGGTCGTCTTTTGCAGCACGTCGGTAAATCGGGTCAAGTTCGCCTGATTCTGTGTGATGTGCTTGTCCATCGAATCTTTCTGCGCCCGGGCTTGAGCCACGCGTGCTTCGGCTTGCGCGAGCCCCGCGTCAGCGGACTCCCATGCCGCCTTCTTGACGTCATAATCCTGTTTGGCGATGAGGGCGGCGCCGTAAAGGCCCTGCGCGCGGTCCCAGTCGAGCTTGGCGTGGACGGCGTCGGACTTGGCGCGGTTCAGGTCGGCGAGTGAAGTCTTCAAGGCGGCATCGCCGGCCACGGCGTCAGTTTCCGCCGCCTGCACCGACGCGCGAGTGGCATTGACGTCGGCCGACGACTGCACGTTCTCCAGCTGCGCCAGTAATTGCCCCTTCTTCACGCGGTCGCCTTCCTTGACATGCAGCTTGATGATCTTGCCAAAAGCGTTGGCCCCGATGTTCACGTAGGTCTTCGGCTTGATTTCACCCGAAGCGCTGACCACCGAAGCCAGGTCCTGCTTTTGCACCTTCCCCGTCTGTACCGTCACCACGCCTTTCTGGCTCCGGTAAACGCTCACGGCGACGATGATCCCGAGCACCAGCGCAGCGCCTACCCCGATCAACACTTTCTTCCAGGTCTTCATAGCGAGTTCATGCCGAAGGTATTCCTGAGCATCCAGCTACTCCAGCAGACGCCTTTAAGAAAATTGCGGAGCTTTCATTCACTCCGGTCTTAGGGAAGGGCACGACTTCAGAGCGCCTGCGGTGAGCTTTTTGCGCCTTTGCTAGGTTCTTCGATGGCCTCCTAAAGTCTTGGCTTACTCCTTGGTCCTGGTTATGGAACGGCGAAAACGCACCTTGGTTGCGCATGAATAGTTACGTGCCAACAAGGGGTAAAGTTCCCGAGCTCCCGCGAAACAGGTCGTTCCCAGTATCGGTTCGGCCGGCTTACGGAGGTAAGACCTGCGGCGCAATTCATTATATCGTGCCGAGGTGTCTGGGCGTCGGGCCTGAGAAGCGGTCATTGCCTGACCTCTGCCCGACCTCTGCCCCACCTCAGCTCGACCGTAAGCCCACGATTCTTATGGGATTTAGAAGAGAGTTAAGAAAGACAATCAGCGCAGGAAATCTTTTTCCCGACAGGCCACTTCTCCTTGCCTTGGGGTATCCAAAGAACATAGAATTAGATACCTGATGTCTCTCATGAGGTAGGCCCTTCTATGTTCTCCGCAGGTCTTCGAAATCGTTGTTCGGCGGGTGTGCTGGCTGGCGTGATGGCGCTGGGTTTTACCGTCGTATCCCGAGCTCAGGACAAGGACGCGAAGGGCTCCGAAAGCCAGACCGATCTTTTGAAGCGTCAAATCCCCGAAAAACAGAGGAAGGCCAACGCCAAGGCGCTCAAAATTGAGTTGAGCAAGACGTATAAGAAGTGGCTGGACGAGGACGTGCGCTGGATTATCACCGACGAAGAAAAATCCGCCTTCATGCAGCTCTCGAACGACGAAGAGCGCGACCAGTTCATTGAAGCTTTCTGGCAACGCCGCGATCCCACACCGGACACCGAAGAGAACGAGTTTAAAGAAGAGCACTACCGGCGTATCGCATATGCCAACGAGCACTACGCGGCCGGCATCCCGGGTTGGAAGTCCGACCGCGGCCGGATGTACATCGTGTTTGGGCCGGCCGACGAGATCGAGTCCCATCCCTCGGGCGGCAGCTACGAGCGTCCCATGGAAGAAGGCGGAGGCGAAACCTCCACTTTCCCGTTCGAGCAATGGCGCTATCGCTACATCGAAGGGATTGGACAGGAAGTAATCATCGAGTTCGTCGACTCCTGCATGTGCGGCGACTATCACATGACCATGGACCGCTCGGAAAAGGACGCCTTGAAGTACACCCCGAACGCCGGTCTGACGCTTTACGAGCAAATGGGCATGTCGAGCAAGGCGAGTCGTTTCACCGGCGGCGGCATCGAGCAACTGGGCCAATCGCCCTTCAATAAGGATTTGCAGTCTAAGGAATTCGACCGCCTGGAACAGTTTGCCAAGCTGCAGGCTGCACCGGCAGTGAAGTTCAAGGATCTGGAAGAAGTCGTCAGCCACAAGATCAGCGTCAACCTCATGCCCTTCGATGTGCGCGCCGACTTCGTGAAGGTGACCAGCGACACCGTGCTGGTTCCGGTCACGATCCAGATTAAGAACCGCGACGTTACCTTCCAGAATAAGGATGGCGTGGAGCGTGGCACCGTCAACATCTTCGGGCGCGTGACCACGCTCACCGGCAAGATCGTGCAGACCTTTGAAGACACGGTGCAGGTCGACGTGCCCGCCGAACTGTTGCCCAAGACCGCCGAGAATTCTTCCGTGTACTGGAAGGCCCTGCCGTTGCGCATCAGCCAGAATCGCTACCGTCTCGACATCGTGGTGAAGGACGTGAACGGAGACCGCACCGGGAGTTGGGAACATGCCATCCAGATCCCCGATTTCAGCGAAGACAAATTGAGCAGCTCCACCCTCATCATCGCCGACCAGATGGAACCGGTGGCAACCAAAAACGTGGGCACCGGCAATTTCGTGATCGGGACCACCAAGGTGCGGCCGCGCGTCGCCCCTTCCGACGGCAAACCGATCCTGTTCAAGCGCAACCAGAAGCTGAATTTCTGGATGCAGGTTTACAATCTCAGCGTGGACGAAAAAACCCACAAGCCTTCGGCCACCATCGAATACAATGTGACCGACGCGAACAACAAGGCCGTCATCCATACCGTCGAGTCCACCGATACCATGGGCAATGTGGGCGACCAGGTGACGCTGCAGAAGACGCTTTCCGCCGCCAACCTGCAGCCGGGGCTGTACAAGATCGAGATCAAAGTGAACGACAACCTTTCCAAGCAGACCGTGGATCCAACGGCGACTTTCGCCGTCGAGTAAAGAGTAACGAGTAAACGGCTGCCTGGTTTCCCAGAGAGGTGGTAGCGCGATGTTCCGAAAGTTCGGGTTCCTCGCAGTCGTCGCTGTGATTGTGATAATGATGGTCGCGACCGTGTCCGTTCCGGCATGGGCGGGCACTGCCTCCGCCGCGACCCCCGGCGCGATCTCCGGATACGTCCGCGACGCCAGTGGCGCGCCCCAAATGGGCGCGGTAGTGGAAGTCCTCGGCTCCGCGGCCCAGGCGCTGAAGGCCTTCACCTTGAAGGCTTTTACCGATGATCGTGGTTTCTACTCCGTCTCGGGTCTGCTGCCCGGAACCTACAGCGTCAAGGTGAGCGCGCCTTCGTTCCTCCCTTCGCTGCGCGAAAAAATCGGCGTGCGATCTGGCGCCAAGCTCATGGTGAATGTCACGCTGACCACCCTCTTCGAAGCCATCCAGTTGGTTCCCCTGCGCACTCCGGTGGACGATGACGACTGGAAGTGGACGCTGCGTTCGGTCGCCAACCGCCCCATCCTGCGCGTGCTTGAAGACGGCACGACCGTGGTCGCGCAGAGCGGCGAGTCAACCGCCGACCACGACTTGAGGGGCGCTTTATCTTTCTTGGCGGGATCGCCCAGCCAGGGTTTCGGCAGCCCTGCGGATATGAATGCCGGTTTTGCCCTGGAGCGTTCGCTGCTGTCGAGCGGCACCGTGCGTCTCAACGGCAGCCTCGGTTACGGAACCGACGGCCAGAGCATCCCCGCCGCTGTGCTCCGAACGACC
This sequence comes from Terriglobales bacterium, assembly GCA_049697355.1. Classification (GTDB taxonomy): domain Bacteria; phylum Acidobacteriota; class Terriglobia; order Terriglobales; family Acidobacteriaceae; genus Acidiflorens. Next base: position 4,307 of record JBAVVP010000349.1, on the reverse strand, counting down.
TACACGAACCGCTTCAATGGCATATTCGAACCGACCATGTCGATCACCGCCCTCCGGGTGAATTCGCGGGATCAGTACGCCATGCCCGGCGCGGCGCTCGAAGCCCTGTCGGTGACCACTTCCGATCGGATCGTCCTGGGCAGCAAATTGGAGATGAAGCTCGGCAGCGAATTGCAAGCCATCCAGTTTATGGGGCGCGTGCATGCCTTCAAGCCCTTCGGTTCGGCCGATCTGCACATCACTCCCGACACCGTCCTGGAATATCAATTCACGAGTTCCGTCCCGAACCTGGGATTGGAAGATCGTTCGGGCAGGAACGACCGTGCAGCAGACGATCCCCTGGATTCCACTTCCGCCGACCTCAGCCAAACCGCGCCGCGCATGAGCATGACCGGGTTCATGCCGGCGGTCGAGCGGGCCCGTCACCAGGAAGTTTCGCTCTCCCAGCGCGTCGGCAAGAACAGCATGCAGGTCGCCTTCTACTCCGACAGCATCGTCGATCCGGTGCTGATCGGCATCGGCGAAATGACGGCGGAGTCCGGCGACGTGCTGCCCGATGTGTATTCGGGTACGTTCAGCTATCAGGGGAACGATTTCTCGACGCGCGGGTTGCGAGTGGTGGTGCAGCGCAAGCTGTTATCCGACCTGACCGCAACCCTCGATTATGCCTACGGAGGCGTGCTCGACCTCTCGCGCCCCGACGTCCAACTCCAGGACGCACGCCAGTGGATTCGCGCCGAGCAACGCCATGCCGTGGCCGCCAAGTTCAGTGGCGCCGTGCCCAAGGTAAAGACTCGCTGGATCGCCTCCTACCGTTACACCGGAGGCCACCGCGCGTTAACTCCCGTCGACCTGTTCGATAGTTCGGCGGGCCAGGCCGGTCCCTATTTGAACCTCTTCATCCGCCAACCGATCCCTGCCAGTTTCCTCGCGGGACACATGGATGTTCTCCTGGACCTGCGCAATCTTCTCGCCCAAGGCTACGTGCCCGTGATGACACCGGACGGACGCACTCTGTATCTGGTGCAATCGGCGCGCTCGGTGCGCGGCGGTGTAGCCTTCAGCTTCTAGCAGCCTGCGGAGAAAATCAGGTCTCGTATCAGGGCATCGCTTTAGCGATGCCGCAAGTCTTCGCATCCCGACGCCCCTTTAGGGGCTTGCGGTAGAAGTCGCTGTTTCGCTTCGATTTTGGGTGGAGCAGCGCTTCAGCGCTGCATTGACTGCGTTGCTTGGAATCCGGCTTTAGCCGCCGAGGGCAGCCGCAGCCCGAACGTGAACCACCGTGATTCGCGCCTCACACTCCCCAACCTTCCAGATTCCGTAGATTCGCAATCTGCTATTCCGTATTTCAATGCCAACCCCCAGCGCTTCCGAGCGCCAACCTCCGCCTCCGATCGGACCTCTGGTCGCTTCCGCGCTTCCTGTCGACCAAACTTCCCTCAATCCCCTTCCTCACACGAGTCTGTGAAATTGAGCACTGTTTTTTCGCGAACGCTCGTTTATAATGCGGCGTCTTTCCAATTGGCACCGCGTTTGCTGCATTGCGCTGCTCGCGAAGTGTGTATCCCTCCGGCGCGCGAATACTTAAGGAGACCCCGTAATGAAACTGCGCTTATTGGTAGTCTTTATTCTGCTTTCGGCGACCCTGCTCGTGGGCCAGACATTTCGTGGGACCGTTCTCGGCACGGTAACCGATCCCTCCGGAGCAGTCGTAGCCGGAGCCACGGTCAAAGTGAAGAACCTGGGTACTGGCCTAGAGCGCACAACCGTGACCAGCTCCGACGGCAGCTACAGCGTGCCGGAATTGCCCATCGGCAGTTATTCCGTAACCGTGACGCAGACCGGCTTCAAAACTTTTGTGACCACCGGAGTAGCGGTCGACGTCGCCACTGAACGTCGCGTCGACGCCGCGCTCAAGACGGGAGCGGTAACCACCCAGGTCGAAGTCTCCGCCGAAGATTTGCCCATGGTCGAGACGACTTCGAACGAACTCGGCGGCGTGATCACCTCCGAGGCCGTTGCGGACATGCCCGTCAACGGCCGCGATTACACCAAGCTGATCTATCTCAATCCCGGCGTCGCCGGTTCTCCCGACCAGATTTCCGATTCGCCCGGCTCCTTCGGTGAGTTCTCGATGAACGGCGCCCGCGGCCGCTCCAACAACTATCTGCTCGACGGCACCGACATGAACGACGGCTACCGCAACGACCCCGCCATCAATCAGGCGGGAGTCTTCGGCACCCCGTCGACCATTCTTCCCATTGATGCCGTGAACGAAGTCAACGTGCTTTCCAACTTCGAGCCCGAGTACGGCCGCAACGCCGGTGCGGTGGTGAACATCGTTACCAAAAGCGGCGCCAACAAAATTCACGGAACCGCCGGAGAATATTTCCGCAATAGCGCACTGGATGCGCGCAACTACTTCAATCCGGTAGGTACCCGCAAGGCTCCGTTCCACAACAATCAGTATGGCGCGTCAATCGGTGGCCCGATCATCAAAGACAAGACGTTCTTCTACATCGACTATGAAGGCCAGCAGGAGCCGGTGGGAGTGGTGACCGTCGCCAGCGTGCCCACGGGCAATGCTGCCGATGGTTCGCTAGCGCCCAGCGACGCCCCCAACAACCAAGTTATTGCTGCTCTCCTCTCTCGACATCCCTGGCCTGCGCCAAACCTGGCGAAGGGAACGCCCCCAGTGCCCGGGACCACTAGCTGTACTCCGAACGTCGACTGTCCTACACCAGGAACGGCCTCCGTCGTCTCGCCGTCTTACAACAAGCTCACCAGTTTCATCGCCAAGATTGACCAGAATTTCAATGCCAACAATAACCTCACCGGCCGCTATTTCTTCGGCGACAGCATCCAGTCCTTCCCGCTCGCCCTGACTGCCAGCGGCGGCCAGTTGCCGGGCTTCAATACCTTTACGCCAACTCGCGTGCAGTTGGTCTCGATTTCTTACACGCGCACCATTGGATCGACCAAGGTCAATGAACTCCGCTACGGTTGGAACCGTTTTGCCGAAGGATTCTTCCCGGCCGATCAAAACTTCCATCCCAGCTCGATTGGCCTTTGCGACGCAACCGATGCCGCAGCTTGCAGCGGTGGGTTCAATGATCAGGGTCTTCCCATTGTTCTGGTGAGCCACGTGGCACAACTCGGCGCTACCAGCAGCGTCCCCCGTCATCGTTTCGACACCAACAACCAGGTCCTCGACAATTTCTCCTGGAAGATCAACAAGCACAACTTGAAGTTTGGGGTCGATTTCCACCGCACGTCCGTGAACCAGTTTTTCGACAAGAACTTCCGTGGCAGGCTAAGCTTCTCGGACCAGTTTGACAGCGCGGGCAATCTCATAGAAGCCGGATTGCAGGAATTCCTGGCCGGCAATGTTGATGGCGGCTTCCAGTACTTCGGAGACTCAACCCGCCGCACCTCTGAGAACAACTTCGGTTTCTATGCCCAGGACAGCTTCCACCTCACGCAGCGATTGACTTTGAATTATGGCTTCCGTTGGGACTACTTCGGCGTGGTCCAGGAGAAGAACAACCTTCTCAGCAACATCACTAGTCTTGACGCCGTCAACAATACCTTTACCCTCACCCAGGTCGGTCATCCCGGTCTGAGCCAACTCTACAACCCGGATAAGAAGGATTTCGCCCCGCGCATCAGCCTCGCTTGGGACGTTACCGGAAAAGGGAAGACCGTAATCCGGACGGGCTGGGGCATGTTCTACGATGCCTTCTCGCAAGACATGGTGCTCGGCCATCTCCCCTATTCACCCTACTTCGATCCTGGACCCGCCTATAACAACGTTGGTCCTGCTCCGATCAGTTCGAGTGGCGCGAATGGTGGGCAAATTGTTTACCAGCAACCCGTCTTCGCGCCCGTCAGCGCTGGCGGCTGCGGCTACGAGTGCGACGCCTTCGCCTTTGATCGCAACATCAAGACGCCGTACATGGAGAACTACAACCTCAATATTCAGCAGCAGCTTTCCAGCAAGACTGTGATCCAAGTCGGCTACGTCGGATCGCAGGGGCATCGCCTCTGGCGGTTCTTCGACATCAGCCAGCCGGGCCAGGCAGAAATCACCGCGTGTGACACCGGCGTGGATACGCGTTGCAGCGCCGGCATAAACGACTACGGCGTGCCGCGGAACTATGGCGGGAACCCATACGGCGCTTTTTACACCCTGCAGGAAAACTCCACCGGCAAGTCCAACTACAACGCCCTCCAGACCAGTTTTCGGGTGAATGGATGGCACGGCGTTACATCGACCGTGAATTTCGTCTGGTCGCGCTCCATGGACA
>JBAVVP010000348.1:0-7841 GCA_049697355.1 Terriglobales bacterium | reverse complement strand
GGCTACAAGGCCGTGCAGAAGGCGCTCGCCATGCAGCCGGACGCCATTATTAATGAGGTGAAGAGCTCCGGCCTTCGCGGACGCGGCGGCGCCGGGTTCAGCACGGGGATGAAGTGGTCGTTTGTTCCGAAGCAATCGGCCAAGCCAAAGTATGTGCTCTGCAACGGCGATGAGAGCGAACCCGGCACCTGCAAAGACCGGCTGATCTTCGAGCACGATCCGCACACCGTGATCGAGGGCGCGATGATCGCCGCGCTGGCCGTCGGGTCGCACACGGCGTACATCTACATTCGCGGCGAGTATCGCTATTTGTCGGTGATCATGCAGAAGGCAATCAAGGACGCCTACGCCAAAGGATTCCTTGGCAAGAACATTTTCGGCAGCGGATACGATCTTGACGTTTACTGGCACGGGGGCGCGGGCGCTTACGAAGTTGGCGAAGAATCGGCGCTCATGGAATCGCTCGAGGGCAAGCGCGGCATTCCCCGCATCCGGCCTCCCTTCCCTGCTGTGGTTGGGCTGTGGGGCGGGCCGACGGTCATTAATAATGCGGAGACGCTCGCGGCCGTGCCGCACATCATTTTGGGCGGCGCGGATTGGTACGCGAAACTTGGTACGCCGAAGAACGGTGGAACGCGGCTGTTTTGCCTGGCTGGACATCTCAATAAACCAGGCGTCTATGAACTGCCGATGGGCTACAACCTCAAGAAGATGATTTATGAGGTGGGCGGCGGCATTCCGAACGGGCGCAGTTTGAAAGCCGTGGTTCCGGGCGGATCGTCGACACCGGTGCTGCTCCCTGAAGAAATTGACATCGCCATGGACTTCGACTCGGTGGCTAAGGCCGGATCAATGCTTGGATCGGGTGGCGTGGTGGTGCTCGACGACACGACCTGCATCGTGAAGTTCGCCCTGCGCACCATCAAGTTCTACCAGCATGAAAGCTGCGGCTGGTGCATCCCGTGCCGCGAAGGCACTGACTGGCTGAAGAAGACGCTGACGCGCTTCCACGCCGGCGCGGGGTTAAAGAAAGACATCGACAACATTTATTACCTTGCGGATAACATGCTGGGGAAGACATTCTGTCCGCTCGGAGACGCGGCAGCTATGCCCACCATGGCGTTTGTGAAGAAGTTCAGAAAAGAATTTGAAGATCACTTGGACGGCAAACCGTGCCCGTTTGAAGAAACGGGAATGGCCGAGCCGGTGCTGGCTTAATTTTGTAATTTGGTAATCGGGTAATTTTGTAATTTGTGAACCTGATGCCGTCGCAGCAAGAAGAGCTTCGAGATAGGACAAAGGCATTTGCAGTTAGGATTGTACGGGTTTATCGCGCTCTGCCGTACAAGACCGATGCCCAGGTTCTCGGCAAGCAATTGCTGCGATGCGGAACGGCCGTGGCGGCGAACTACCGGGCCGCCTGCAGGGCTCGCTCGAAAGCGGAGTGGGTTGCGAAAATCGGTATTGTTGTGGAAGAGGCGGACGAAACGGTGTTTTGGCTGGAAATGCTTTCTGATTGTGGCGTAGTCCAACTGAAGAAATTGGAATCGCTATTGGCAGAGGCACACGAACTAAGCGCATTGTTCACGGCTTCGCAACGTGCAAGCCGCGGATTGCGTTAGGAGTTAAATTACAAAATTACCCGATTACAAAATTACCAAATGCCTGATGTAACACTCACTGTCGACGGCAAGAAGATCACGGCTCCCGCGGGCTCGCTGCTGATCGAGGCTTGCAAGAGCGTGGGCATTGAAATTCCTTCGTTCTGCTACTACCCCGGACTTTCTTTGCAGGGCGCTTGCCGCATGTGCGTGGTGAAGATCGAGAAGATGCCCAAGCTGCAGACCGCCTGCACTACGGTGGTTACTGAGGGCATGATCGTTGCCACGGACAGCGACGAGGTGCGTCAGGCGCGGAAGGCGATGCTCGAGTTGGTGCTTGGCAACCATCCCCTGGATTGCCCGGTGTGCGATGCCGGCGGCGAATGCGAACTGCAGGACATGACGTTTTCCTACGGCGCCTCCGAATCGAAATTCGCGGAGGCCAAGAACCACAAGGAGGAGCAGCAGTGGTCTCCGGTGGTGTACTTCGACCGCCCGCGCTGCATCCTGTGCTACCGCTGCGTGCGCGTTTGCGGCGAAGGTATGGACGTTTGGGCGCTCGGCGTGCAGAACCGCGGTGTGAGCTCGATCATCGCACCCAACCAGGAAGACCATCTTGACTGCGAAGAGTGCGGCATGTGCATCGATATTTGCCCGGTCGGCGCGCTTACTTCCGGAGCTTATCGCTACAAGACGCGCCCCTGGGAGATGAACCACGTGGGCACGATCTGCACCCATTGCGGGGACGGATGCAAGACCACGCTCGGCGTCCGCCGTTGCGACACCGGCATGGAAATCGTCCGCGGCGACAATCGCGACAAGAGCGGGATCAACAACGATTTTCTCTGCATCAAGGGCCGCTATGCTTTCGACTTCGCGCATCACAAAGATCGCCTTACCGAGCCGCTGATCCGGAAGAACGGCAAGCTGACGTCGGCGACTTGGGAAGAAGCTTTTGAACTGATCGGTAAGCGGTTGCGAGAAGTTCGCGACCAGGAGGGCGGAAGCGCGATCGGCGTCATCGGGTCGAATCGCACGACGAACGAAGAGAATTATCTTCTTTCGAAATTTGCCCGGGTCGTGCTTCAGACCAATAACGTCGATCATCATCGGACAGCAGACTTCCCTGCTCTCGCGTCGGCGCTGCACGGCAAGCCTGGAAAGACGGCTGCCATGCGCGACGTGTTGACCGCGCCCGCGATTCTGCTGATCGGCAACGATCCCACGAACCAGCATCCGCTGCTCGGGTGGCAGATACGGACTAACGTCCGTTTGCGGCGCGCGAAGCTTTACGTCATTAACTCTGCGCCCATCAAGTTGCGGCGCCAGGCCGCGGGATTTGGCTTGCTTCCAGCCGGCGCGGAAGCGAAAGCGGTCGCCTTCCTCGGCGGCGATGATTCCCTGCTCGATTCGCTGGTGAGCGACGGAACAAGCCGCGACGCCTGGATCGCCCTACGCGAGAAGATCCGCGCCGAGCAGAACCTGGTCATCGCCTTTGGATCCGAGTTGCGCGGACATGACATCGAGAAGCTGGTGAGTTTCGCTTCGACCTTGACCGGAGCCAAGCTGATCTGTCTGGGCGATTACGCGAATTCGCGCGGGGCCAGCGAAATGGGGCTTTATCCCGATCTTCTCCCGGGATACGAACCCGTTACCGGCGCCGTTAAATTCCAACGGGAATGGGGCAAGTTGCCGTCTGAAAAAGGCCTGAGCCTTCCTGAGATGGTGGAAGCGGCGAAGGCCGACAAACTCAAAGCGCTTTACGTCGTGGGCTCCAATCCTGTGGGCCGCTTGGGCATTGATCCGTTTGTATTCTCGAAAGCGTTTGTGGTGGTTCAGGACATGTTCCTGACCGAAACCGCCGACCTCGCCGACGTGGTACTGCCGGCGGCGAACGCGTACGAAAAAACTGGAACTTATACCAACACCTGCGGCGATCTGCAGCTCGTGAAGAAGGCGGGCGAAGTCGCGAACACCAAGGCGGACTTCGAGATGATTGTCCGCATCGCCGACGCCATGGGCTTCGACGTGCGGAGCCTGGTGCCTTTCGGGAGCGGGACGCACTTCGACATGGGCCAGACCCGCGGCGCGCAATCGGGCGAGGCGGATCGCCATGCCGTGTGGCTCGAATCGCATAACCTCGAGCCGAAAATGACGCCGTTCGACCCCCTGGCGATACTGGATGAAATCCAGCGTGTGGTTGCGGGGTATGACATTTCGCGGGTCAATCTGCTGGCTGGCAACGATCAGCATCTCGAAATTGCCGACGGCGGCGCTGGCGCGATCCGGAACCCGGAGCTGATTGCGCCGGCTAACGATGACCTCTTCAGCTCGGGCACGCTTGGACGATATTCCAAAACTCTAAATTCGGTTTTCGAAAACAAATCCGCAGAGTCGGAAGTTGCTGCGGACTAGGTACGTGCAAGAATCTAAGATCAAAGGCACGCGGGCAAGAATGCCCGCGCCACACGAGAACACTTGAGCATAACGACGTTCATTATCATCTCGATCATTAAGTCGCTGGCCGTCATCGGCGTTCTGCTGACGGCGGTGGCCTACAGCGTCTGGCTGGAGCGCAAGGTTTCGGCGCACATCCAGAACCGCTGGGGTCCAACGCGGGTCGGTCCTTTCGGGCTGCTGCAGCCGCTGGCCGATGGCGTGAAGTTTATTTTTAAAGAAGATTTGACCCAGCCCCATGTCTACAAGCCGCTTTACATCGCGGCGCCGATGATCGCGATGGTCTTTGCCATCACGTCGATTTCGGTGATCCCGTTCGGCAACTGGGTTAGCGTTGGCCCTTGGGATACCTATCTGCAGATCACCGATCTGAACATCGGACTGCTGGTCGTTCTGGGGATTACGTCGATGGGCGTGTACGGCGTGGCGCTTGCCGGATGGTCCTCGAACAACAAGTACTCGCTGCTCGGCGGACTGCGCGCCAGCGCCCAGATGATCAGCTATGAAGTATCGCTCGGCCTGTCGCTGGTGTGAGTGCTGATTGTGGCGGGAAGCCTCAGCCTGCGCGACATTGTGGAGGCGCAGCGACACTTACACTGGAACATTCTTTTTCAGCCGGTCGCTTTCTTCATCTACTTGATTTCCGCCTACGCGGAGACGAACCGCACGCCGTTTGATCTGCCGGAAGCCGAGTCGGAACTGGTGGCCGGATATCACACCGAATACAGCGCCATGAAGTTTGCCATGTTCTTCATGGCCGAGTACGCGAATATGGTGACGGTGGCTTGCCTGGCGACGTTGATGTTTTTCGGCGGCTGGCTTGGCCCCGTGTTTGGACCGCCGATCTTGCAGATGATTTTGCCGGTGGTCTGGTTTTGCCTGAAGGTTTTCTTTTTCATGTTTCTGTACGTCTGGGTACGCTGGACCTTGCCCCGCTTTCGCTATGACCAACTGATGGCGTTCGGGTGGAAGGTGCTGCTCCCCCTGGCGGTTGCGAATATTGTGATTACCGCGCTGATCGTGGCGTGGAGGGCTTGAAAGCAGTTCTCAGTTCCCAGTTCTCAGTTCCCAGTTCAGATCTGGGTTTACTGAGAACTGGGAACTGAGAACTGAGAACTCGCAAAATGCTTCATCTAATTCTATTTCTATTCTTCGGCGCCATCTGCGTGGCGGGGGCCGTCAACCTGCTGGCGCAGAGCCATCCCATCAACAGCGCGCTGTCGCTGATCGTGGTGATGGGCTCGCTCGCTGCCGAGTATCTTCTGTTGGGCGCGGAATTTTTGGCCGCCGTACAGGTTATTGTCTATGCCGGCGCCATCATGGTGTTGTTTGTGATTACCATCATGCTGCTGAACGCCGGCGCAGAAGAGCGCACCCAGGGCAGCCGGGTCGCAATTTTGCTCGGCATTCCCGGCGTGCTGATCGGGGCCGTGCTCGTGGCTTGGACGCTCGTCGGACGGTCGTCCACCACGCAGTCGGTGTCGATCGGCGCTTTATGGGGATCTCCCAAGCAAATTGCCCGGCTTCTCTTCCACGATTTTCTGCTGCCGTTTGAAGTCACGTCGGTGCTGATCCTGATCGCCATCATGGGCGCAGTCGTGCTCGCCAGCCGCCCTGAAGCGGTCGCGCGGTCTCATGACGGCAGTCCGGCGCCACAAGAAGCTCGCGAGTTGGTTGCGGCAGGAAAGGAGCGCTGATGGTTCCTCTCTCTTACTATTTGCTGCTGAGCGGCATCCTCTTCGTCTGCGGAGTGCTCGGGTTCCTGATCAAGCGCAATATCATTACCATCTTCATGTCGATCGAGCTGATGCTGAACGGGGTGAATCTTTCGTTCGTGGCTTTTGCCGCACATTGGCACGCACTCAGCGGGCAGGTCTTCGTTTTCTTTGTGATGGTCGTGGCTGCCGCGGAAGCCGCGGTCGGCCTCGCGATCATCATTGCCGTCTATCGCACGCGTGAAACTTTGAATGTGGATCGAGTGAACCTGCTCAAGCTATGACGCCGCAGACCCTTAGTCCGTTACTCTGCACGATTCCTCTTCTCCCCCTTGCCGGGGCGGCGATCAATGGCTTCTTTGGCCGCCAATCGTCGAAGAAGGCGATCTCGGCGGTTGCGCTGACGTTTTGTGGCGCGGCGTTTTTCGTGGCAGTCTTGATCGCGGCCAATTTCTCATCCGCGTCCGCACCCTATTCTTTCCACCTCGCCCACTGGATCCGCTCAGGGAGCTTTGGCGTTGATTTCGACTTCTACCTCGATCAGCTTTCGCTGGTCATGCTGCTGGTGGTCACGGGCGTCGGCTTTCTCATCCATGTCTATTCCGTTGGCTACATGTGGGAGGACGACGGCTACTACCGCTTCATGTCGTACATGAATCTGTTCATGTTCTTCATGCTGACGCTGGTGCTGGCGAAGAACTACCTGGTCATGTTCATCGGCTGGGAAGGCGTGGGCCTGGCCTCGTATCTGCTGATCGGCTACTGGTTCACCAAAGATTCGGCGGCGGCTGCCGGCAAGAAGGCATTCATCGTTAACCGGATCGGCGACTTTGGATTTTTGATTGCGCTCTTCCTGATCATCAAGCATTTTGGATCGCTCGACTTCACGCATGTCTTTACCGCGGTGCAGTCGGTGCCAACGGAAACTGCGGGCGCCGGGCTGCTGACGGCGATCGGACTCTTGCTCATGGTCGGCGCGGCGGGCAAATCGGCGCAGATTCCTCTTTATGTGTGGCTGCCCGACGCCATGGAAGGCCCGACACCGGTTTCAGCTTTGATCCACGCGGCGACCATGGTGACGGCGGGCGTTTATATGGTGGCGCGGTCATCGGCGATCTTTGAGCGCGCGCCTATGGCGATGACGGTGGTCGCCATCGTTGGAACGCTCACCGCTCTGTTTGCCGCGACCATCGGCATTGCCCAGACCGACATTAAGAAGGTCCTGGCCTACTCCACCGTCTCGCAACTGGGCTACATGTTCATGGCTTGCGGCGTGGGAGCGTTCTCCGCCGGCATCTTCCACCTGATGACGCACGCGTTCTTCAAGGGGCTCTTGTTCCTGGCAGCGGGTTCGGTCATTCACGGCATTGGCGGCGAGCAGGACATGCGAAAGATGGGCGGGCTGCGCCAGTACATGCCCGTGACGTTCTTGACGATGACGATCGCCACATTCACGATTGCCGGCTTCCCGCCGCTGGCCGCTTTCTTCTCAAAAGATGAAATTCTCTGGAAGGCCTACTCCAGCCCCTACGGAAGTTGGGTGTACTGGTTGTTGGGAGTAACCACCGCATTCATCACCTCGTTCTACATGTTCCGGCTGTGGTTTTTGACATTCTTCGGCGATTACCGCGGGGCAATCGCGCATGAGGTTCACGACTCGGCGCGGGCGGGGGCGCCCGCTCCACACGGAAATGGGCATGGTCATGGCGAACCTCACGAGAGCCCGTGGGTGATGCTGGGCCCGTTGGTCATCCTGGCGATCCTGTCGTTTGTTGGTGGCTGGGTTGGGATCGGTGGCCGCTTCGAGCACTTCCGGGCTCCGGTTTTCCAACCTTTCCGAACAGTAATCGGACCAGTCGACCAAGTTCTGGCCCATCAACCCACAGGCGAGGCTTCCGGCGCAGGAACTGAAACGCTGCTCACTCTCATTTCCGTCGCTGCGGCCGTTCTTGGACTTTTGCTGGCATGGGCTCTGTATATTCGTCGCCCACAACTTCCCGCGCGCATCGCCGCTTCTCTCGGTGCGTTCTACCAGGCGGTCGCCCACAAGTACTATGTCGATGAACTT
>JBAVVP010000347.1:0-13971 GCA_049697355.1 Terriglobales bacterium | reverse complement strand
GTGACCATGCCGTTCAGCCAGCGGACCCGGTCGCCGCCGGTCACCGCGATTTTGGCCCGCCAATTCAGGTCGTAGAGGCCGCAAGCCGAGAGCAAGGACTGGAACTCGGCACGAGGGTCGCCGAAATCGGAGGTGGCGGTGACGCCGGTCCCCGCACTTGGGCCCAGCCTGGTGGGTGTCGTCGAAGCCATAGGGTCAGACCTTGATTATAGCGAAGGGGGTTCCTCCGGATGGCGGGGGTCCCCCAGTGGCTTCGGGGGGAGACAGCGAGGAGGCCGCTCTCGCTCGCAGCGAGGCGAAAATCGTGAATCTTGCCAAGGGGGTTGCCAAAGAAGGAACCCTGGAGGCTGCTGAGAGAGAGGCCCAAGGCGGGATGAAAATATTTAAGGCGGATGGGAGATTTTTTGAGCACGCGGAAAACTATGTTAAACAGCACATTGGGGGTCTGGAGGGACAGTCTAAGCACCTTGAAAGATTCATTTAGGAGCATCCGGGTTAAGTGAATCCCAAAGGCAGAGAGCAATTTCTGCAATTCGATTTGCGCGAGACACCGCTGCTGCGGCGCGCGTTATCATTACTCCCAAGGACCCGATCTAGGAGCACATCAATGGACAAGAATGAGAAAAACCTGGAAGGCTCTTTGGAGAATTGGCGAAAAGGTGTCGCCTCCATTGAAGACGTGAGGTCCCTCGCTCAGGATCTCGGCGCCTACCTGTATATGCCTGGCGTCCCTGCATTGCTTGAACTTTTGGATCACAAGGATGACATGGTGCGACACAACGCGGCAGCTTCGCTCGCCATGAATTTTCACTACACACCAGCGACTGGCAAGCTACTAGTGATGCTTGCGAGTGACCCGGATGAGGACTGCAGAAGCATGGCTGCCTCCTGTCTCGCGAGTCTCTGTCATGACACAAAGGACCACGCAGTGCTCGCCGCCCTTGCAAAGGCTTCCCTCGAGGATCCGGATGAGTACGTTCGGAACTCAGCTTACCAAGCTTTGCTCTTTGTCAACGGGCTTCCCAAAGAACAGCGTCAGAGCGTTTTTCAGGACCCTCCCCACGTCGATCCAGATCGCGTGAGGTCCATTCTCGGGGACATCTCTGAGAGACTTTTGTAAGCGGTGCGTGAACCCCAGGCTTTACGGAAGTGAGGGGTGATGCTGGGCAATTACGATGGAACTACTTCGTAGCCCACCCTGGCCCGCTTTACACAGGCTTACCGAAAACTCACAGTGGATTGAGCAATACGGAGGTCAGCAAGAAGCTTGCCGCAAAAGTCGGGCCCGAGCTCAGTCCGAAGCGAACAGTTCCATGCTGCAAGCAAAATACACAGGTCCTTCGCTTCGCTCAGGATGACAGTTGGATTTATGCCGCGAACTTGTGGACGCGACTGAGGGTGTTTACGCGAAGCCGTCGGGCTGGCTGACCGCGCCGATGTGCGCCTGTTCATCGATAAACAGGCGGCCGGCGGTGAGCGCTTTGCGGTCAATTTCGAGCAGGCTGACTTTCTTCACTTTGTCTTCGAGCACGCTCATTGCAGTCCCGGGGGCCAGACATTCGGTTTCTTCCAGTAGCGCGCCCAGCATCACGATGTTGGTGGCCATGGTCGAACCGATTTTGTCGGCGATCTCCGAAGCCGGTATGGGGATCACCCGCACCTCAGGAACGGCAAAGTCAGCGGGAAGGGTCGAGCCGTTGTAGAGGATGATTCCGCCGCTCGGTACTTCGTGGGCAAATTTCCGCAGCGAAAACTCGTTCATGGCCACAAGCACATCGGCATGCGAAATCAAGGGCGACCCGATCCGCTCTTTCGACAGGCAGACATGGCAGTGCGCGCTGCCCGAACGCATCTCCGGCCCATAGGACGGCAGCCAGCTCACTTCCAGTTCCTCGCGCATGCCCATTTCGATGAGGAGCTGCCCCAGGAGCAGCACGCCCTGTCCGCCAAAACCTGCGATCTTGATCTTGACATCTTTAAAATGGTGGGCGTGTTTCGGTGGGGAAAGATCAGGTGCTCCCGCCTTCGCCGTGATTCCAAGCACGTCGGCTACAGGGCGCTGCGGCGGTTCCGTGCCTACAGGAATTACCGGCCGGCGGTCGCGGAAAACATTCAGCGGAAAGGTTGGCATCATCTTATCGAGAACCCAACGCCGCGCCTCCACCGGGTCTTTGCCCCAAATGGTTGGACAAGGCGACAGGATTTCGACAAAGGAGAAGCCCGCGCCATCCCGCTGGATCTCGAGCGCCTTACGGATCGCTCGCCGCGCTTTCATGATGTTCTTGTTGTCGGAAAGCGCTACGCGTTCGATGTAGGCCGGGGCTTCGAGTGTGGCGAGAAGTTCCGCCACGTGGATCGGGAAGCCTTCGTTCGACGGCCGCCGTCCCCAGGGCGACGTGGTACTCTTCTGCCCGACCAGGGTGGTGGGCGCCATCTGTCCACCCGTCATGCCGTAGATTCCGTTGTTCACGAAAAAGACGGTGATCTTCTCTCCGCGGTTGGCGGCATGCACAATCTCCGCCGTGCCAATAGCGGCCAGATCGCCGTCTCCCTGATAGGAAATAACGATTTTGTCGGGACGGGATCGTTTAATTCCCGTGGCGGTAGCGGGCGCACGGCCATGCGGCGCCTGCACATTCCCGACGTCAAAATAATAGTAGGCAAATACCGAGCAGCCCACCGGACTCACGAAGATCGTCTTGTCCTGCAGACCCAGTTCCTGCAACGCCTCGGCAATCAGCTTGTGGGCCACGCCGTGTCCGCAGCCGGGACAGTAGTGGGTCTGGTGCTTCAGTTCCGATTTGCGCTCGTACAGGTCATAGAACAGCGGCGACTTGGAATGTACGGTTTCATAGGCGTCGTTTTCGCCGCTGGCTTGCGGCTTGGGCTCGGACTTTACTTCAACTTTTACTTCAAACTTCGCTTCAGGATCCACTGCGCTCGTTCCTCGCTCGTTTGCCATTTTCGTCGTCCTTTGCGAATCCGGTCCCGACTCGATACCCCGCCCCTACGGAGTGTGGGCGCGAACTCGGTCGTCCCTCTGGGACTTGAAACTTTCTTTCCACTCTTCCCAGCGCTGAAGCGCTGGGCTAAGTTCGCTCGCCCCTCCGGGGCTCTTCAAGCCGTGCCCTTCCCAAAACCTCAAACCGCGACCGGCATGCGGGTGAACACTTGTTGCCGCAACTCGGCGACCGAGGGCACGTTGCCGCCTACCCGGCCGTAGAACTCCACCGGTACCTTGCCGTTCAGCGCCAGGCGCACATCTTCCACCATTTGTCCGTTGCTCAATTCGACGACCAGCACCTTTTGCACCCTCGCCGCCGCCTTTAACAGAGCCTTCGTGGGATAGGGCCACAGAGTGATGGGGCGAAGCAGGCCTGCTTTCACGCCTTCCTTGCGCAGCGCTTCGACCGTCGAAAGCAACACTCGGGACACGATGCCGTACCCGACCAGGAGGACCTCGGCGTCCTCGGTGTGGTAGAGTTCGCAGCGTTGTTCAGTTTCTTGCGCACGGATGTACTTGGCTTCCATGCGGCGCTGGTGTTCTTCCAATTCATCGGTTTCGAGATAAATGGAACTGAGCAGATTGGCCCGAGTCTCGGGGGTTCCTTTGACCGCCCAGGGCTTTTCAGGCAGCGGCATCTCATGATCTTTGTCTGGAACTTCAAGATCAAGCGGTTCCATCATTTGCCCGACGAAACCGTCGGTCAGCACGACTGCCGGATTGCGGTATCGGTCGGCGAGATCGAAGGCCAGCATGGTCAGGTCGGCCATCTCCTGCACCGAGGCGGGAGCGACCACGAGATTGCGATAGTTGCCGTGGCCGCCGCCCTTCACCATGGCGAAATAATCGCTCTGTTCGGGGGCGATGTTGCCGAGGCCGGGTCCGCCGCGTACGACATCAACGATCACGCACGGCAGTTCGGAGCCAGCCAGATAGGACATGCCTTCCTGCATCAGGCTGAGGCCGGGCCCGGAGGATCCACTCATAACGCGCATCCCGGCCGCGGCCGCCCCATATACCATGTTGATGGCGGCGACTTCGCTCTCCGCTTGCAGAAAAGTTCCGCCGACCTGGGGGAAGTAGAGTGCGGCGGACTCGGCGATTTCGCTGGCCGGAGTGATCGGATATCCGTAGTAGGCGCGACATCCGGCCAGGATCGCTGCCTTCACCACCGCTACGTTGCCTTTACAAAGCTGCCGCAAGTTCGCCTCCTTGCGCCGGCGCCAGCGCCTTGGCCTTCGCCTTGATGCGATACACGGTGATCGCGCCCGGCTCCGGGCAGCAATAGAAGCAGATGCCGCAACCCGTGCAGTCGTGCCCGGTGTATCGCACGGGATGAGCCCCGTACACGTTCAACGCAGCGGTCAGTTCCAGGCACTTCGGGGGACAGGACTCCACGCAGAGCCCGCATCCCTTGCATTCCTCGGTTTCGATCGTGACCTTACCGCGCGCTTGGACTGCCATGCCTCACCTCGCTGTCGTTCACTTCTTTGCCGTCTGCAGGCCGCCACTGCACTCCCCGGCTAAAGGCCGTGCACCGGCTGAATTTGGAGACCGGCATCCGCCGCCACCAAAGGCCGTTGCAGCCACCTGGATTTCTCGCAGTATTCGTAAAGCTCTTCCCGGAACTTGGGGTGGGCAATGTCAATCAGCGCCTGCGCCCGTTCCCGGATGGTCTTGCCGTGCAGATACGCGACCCCGAATTCGGTGACCACGTAACGAATCAGTCCGCGCGACGTCACTACTCCCGCGCCCGGGCTCAGCATGGGCACAATCCGCGAAATCGCGCCATCCTTCGCCGTCGAGGAGATGGCAATGATCGGTTTACCGCCTTTCGAACGCGAGGCTCCGCGAATGAAGTCCACCTGTCCGCCAATGCCGCTATAGAACTGGTTGCCAATCGAATCGGAACAGACCTGGCCGGTGAGATCAACCTGC
This sequence comes from Terriglobales bacterium, assembly GCA_049697355.1. Classification (GTDB taxonomy): domain Bacteria; phylum Acidobacteriota; class Terriglobia; order Terriglobales; family Acidobacteriaceae; genus Acidiflorens. Next base: position 9,029 of record JBAVVP010000347.1, on the reverse strand, counting down.
AACGCCGAGTTGATCGCCACCATGTTGTCGTTGCGAGCAATGAATCCGGGATCGTTGGTGTAGGACGTGGGGTGGAATTCGAAAATCGGATTATTGTCCAGAAAACTAAACAAACGTTTCGAGCCCAGAGCAAATCCCAGGATAATCTTCCGGGGCTTGAAGTTTTTGCGCGCCCCCGTGAGCACGCCCGCTTCGATCAAAGGAATCACGCCATCGGAAACCAGCTCGCTGTGCACTCCGAGATCCTTGCGATCCATGAGCATCGGCAGCACGGCATCCGGGATTCCCCCGATGCCCGTCTGCAGCACCGCTCCGTCGTCAATCAACCCCGCGACGTTGCGGGCGATCGCCGTGTGCAAGTCGGTGATGTGCGGCGCCTTCATGGGACACAATGGACGAGAGGATTCCACCATGGCATCAAGATCGGTCACGTGGATGAAGCTGTCTCCGTAGGTGCGCGGCATTTGATCGTTGATCTGCGCCACCACGTACTTCGCGCATTTAGCCGCAGTCAGCGACGTATCCACTCCCACCCCGAAGCTGCAGAAGCCGTGCGAGTCTGGAGGCGAGAGTTCCAGCAAGGCCACATCCAGCGGCATGGCCCCGCTCTCGAACAGGTTTTCAATCTCACTCAGGTAGATGGGGGTATAGTCGGCCCGCCCTTCGTTGATGGCCTCGCGCACATTGGCGCCGATGAACACGGCGTTATGCCGGAAGTGCCCCGCCATCTCCGGCGCCACATAAGGGGCCGCTCCCATGGTTAACATGTGAACCACTTGCACGTCTTGGACAAAGGGCCCGCGGCGCATCAGCGCCTCGACTAGAGTTTCCGGTTCGGCGCATCCGGGCTGAATGTAAACCGTCATTCCCGATTGCACACACTGTAGTGCCTCATCCGCCGTTTTCAACTTGCTCTTGAAATCAAGTTCCCACGACATTGACATGCTTTTGCCCTCGGGTCTGTATTGCCCAGACCCCGCCAAGTCCGTACCGGACGTACCCCCCAAGGCGCAACCCTTCGCCTTGTGGCCCACGCACACGCCACCACGCTTGATTGGAAACCTTCTCCTCCACTCGGGCCGTGACCTTGCGCAACCGGCATGGTGAGGTGCGTCACATCAGGTTCCTAGTCCGTAAACTCTTGCCACTCAAACCCTTACCAAGTGCCCGGCATGGTCAAATACTCATGGATCGATTTCGCGGCACGCCGTCCAGCACCCATGGCTAAAATCACCGTCGCACTTCCGGTAACGATGTCACCCCCGGCGAAAACCCCTTTTCGTGAAGTCCGCTGGGTCGTCGGGTCGGCTTCGATATAGTTCCGCTTGTTCGTATTCAAACCCGGAGTCGTGCTCTGGACAATCGGATTGGCACTGGTCCCGATCGCGATGACCGCCACGGCAAGAGGAATTTCGTATTCGGAGCCTTCGATCGGAACCGGACGGCGTCTGCCAGAAGCATCCGGTTCGCCCAAGGCCATCTTCAGGCAGCGGGCACCGGCCAACCACCCCTTGCCGTCGTCGAGGAACTCGAGCGGAGCGGCCAGCACCTGGAACTCGATGCCTTCCTGCTTGGCGTGCTTGACTTCCTCGATGCGCGCTGGCATCTCGGCCTCGCTGCGGCGATAGAGAATGAACGCATGCCCGGCTCCCAGCCGCAACGCCGACCGGATCGCATCCAGCGCCGTGTTGCCGCCACCGATCACGGCCACATTCTTGCCGCGGAAATCCACGATGGGCTCGTCGTACCTGGGGAACTCGTAGGCATGCATCAGGTTGATGCGCGTCAAGAATTCGTTCGCCGAATAGACTCCATTCAGATGTTCGCCGGGAATGCCCATAAACTGCGGCAGCCCCGCGCCGGTGCCGATAAACACCGCGTCGTAGCCTTCCTCTTGCATCAGTTCGTCGATGGTCACCGTGCGTCCCACAACTACGTCGGTCTCAAACTCGACGCCCATCGCGCGCATGTAATCGACCTGCTGGCGGATGATCCCCTTCGGCAGGCGGAATTCCGGAATGCCATACACGAGCACGCCGCCGATCTCGTGCAAGGCCTCGAAAACGTGCACCTCGTGTCCCTTCTGCACCAGATCGCCCGCCGCCGTCAGGCCGGAGGGGCCGCTGCCCACAATGGCGACTTTCTTTCCCGTCCGCGGCGCCTTAGGCAGGTTGCTGATATCGAGGTGACGCTGTTCATAGTCGGCGACGAAGCGCTCCAGATATCCAATCCCCAGCGGCTCGACTTTCTTCGCCATCAGGCATTTGCCCTCGCAGTGATCTTCCTGTGGGCACACGCGCCCGGTAATCGCGGGCAAAACGTTGTCTTCCCGGATTTTCGCGGCCGCGCCCAGGAAATCGCCTTTCACGATCAACTCTACGAACTCCGGCACCTTCACATTCACCGGGCAACTATCGATGCAAGTCGGCTTGGCGCACTCCAGACAACGCCGCGCCTCCGCGCGCGCCAGTTCTTCGGAATACCCGAGGTTGACTTCCTTGAAGTTGGTTGCGCGCACCAGAGGCTCTTGCTCGAGCATGTGCTGTCGGGGGACTTTCATCCGCTCTTTGATGGGAATGGGATTGGCGGAAGTCTTGGCTGGTGGCGTCACTTCTTTCCTCCCGTTACGGCGAGATCATCTTCCTGGCCTGCAACCTGCGCCTGCTTCTGCGCTTGACACTCATGCTGGAACAGTTCCATGGACTGCTGCTCGGCCGTCCGATACATCGAGTTGCGCTGCACCAGCACGGCAAAATCCACGCGGTGGGCATCGAATTCGGGGCCGTCGACGCAGGCGAACTCGCTCTTGCCGTCAATCAGCACGCGGCAGCCGCCACACATGCCGGTGCCGTCGATCATGATCGGATTCAGGCTGACAATGGTGCGGATGCGCTCTTTGCGCGTCATCTCCGCCACTGCCCTCATCATGGGGATGGGACCGATGGCCAGCACCAGGTCGATGCGCGTGCCGTTCTCGATCAACTGCCGCAGCTTGTCGGTGACGAAGCCCTTGTCGGCATAGCTTCCGTCATCGGTGGTGATCATGAGCGCATCGCTCGTCTCGCGCAGTTCGCGCTCCAGAATGACCAGCTCCTTGTTGCGCGCGCCAACGATGGAGATCACACGATTGCCGGCCTGTTTCAGCGCTGCCGCCGTCGGATAGGCCATCGCCGTGCCCACGCCGCCGCCCATCACCACCACGGTGCCGAACTTCTCGATGTGCGACGGCTTTCCCAACGGGCCCACCACGTCCAGAATGCTGTCGCCGGTCTTCAGCGAATTCAGCAGGTTGGTGGTTTTGCCGGCCGACTGCACCACGATGCGAATCGTCCCGCGCTCGGGATCGGAGTGTTCGATGGTGATCGGAATGCGTTCGCCCTGCTCGTACAGCCTCAGGATTACGAATTGCCCCGGTTTTTGCTTGCGTGCAATGCGTGGCGCCTCAATGACGAACCGCTTGATGCCGGGCGCAAGGAACTCCGCGTGTTGTATCTTGAACATGTTTCCCCACGGGTTGCGTTACAGCTTATTGTCCTGAATGCGTGGGCCAACGGCTGTGACATGCGTCACGGGTGAGGGAGAGTAAGATCACATTTCAGCCATCAGCCGTCAGCTATCAGCTTTCAGTTGTTGGCTTTAGGTGCTTGGCTTTTGGCAAACACGACTCGTACTTAGCTAAGCGATGGGCCTGCTTTTTTACAGTGCCGCGAACAGCAGGCCCTTCGCTTCGCGAAGGATGAGAAAGACTAGGTGAGTTGAAGTCGAAGATCGGCTTTCACCACCAGTTGCCCAAGGCTGAAAGTGGAAAACTGATAGCTGACAGCTGACACCTCTCATCATACCTTCAGCACGTGCTGCAAGCCCTTGACCGCCCGCATGTATTGGGCGCGTTCGAAGGCTCCGGGGTCGGGGCAGCGGAGCTGGCTCATGCTGCCTTGCATCTGTTGCACAGATTCATATTCGTGAACCTGCATCCACTCCTGCATGCCTTGTTCGACATGACCTAGGTGGCCGATTCCGTTGCTGATCAGAGCCGAGCACATCATGGTGACATCGGCGCCCACCATGAGCAGCTTGAAAACGTCTTCGGCGCTATGCACACCGCTGGTCGCCGCCATGCTGGCCTGGATGCGGCCATGAAGAATGCCGATCCACGTCAGCGGCAGCCTTAACGCTTGCGGGGTACTGAGCAGCACGTTGGGGATAATCTCCAATTCTTCCAGGTCGATGTCGGGCTGGTAGAAGCGGTTGAACAGCACCAGGCCGTCGGCACCCAACTGGTCGAACTGCTTGGCCATATTCGCCATGTTGCTAAAGAATGGACTCAGCTTGACGGCCACCGGGATGCGTACCGCGCCCTTTACTTCCCGAACAATGTCGGTATAAATCTTCTCCGTCTCGGCGCCGGAGAGGTCCAGGCTGGTGGGAATGAAGTAGAGATTGCACTCGATGGCGTCGGCTCCGGCTTGCTCGATCTGGCGGGCAAACTTGGTCCAACCGCCCAGAGTCGCGCCGTTAAGGCTGGCAATGATCGGAATGTCTACCGCGGCTTTGGCCTTGCGAATGTGATCGAGATAGCCTTCGGGGCCGGTGTGGAATTCACTGGAATGGGGAAAGTACGTGAGCGATTCGGCAAAGCTCTCGGTGCCGGCGTTGAGATGGAGCTCAAGATCGAGAGCCTCCTTGTGCAGTTGCTCCTCGAACAGGGAATAGAGCACGACGGCGGAGGCGCCGGCATCTTCGAGTTTGCGGATGCCGCTGATTTCCTGGGAGAGCGGGGATGCGGAGACAACCAGCGGCGTCCGCAGCTTCATGCCGAGATACTTCGTCGTTAGGTCCATGATCTTCCTCTTGTTTGCGGTGTTGCGATTTAGCGCAACTCCTACTTTTCGGTTTCTCCCGGCGCGGTTGGAACCGCGGCCGGCTCGGGTTTGCGCTGCGCCATGTATTCGTACAGGCGATAACGCGTCTCGGCATCCTGCTGCGCCTGCTGCCACAGCCGCTTGGCGTCTTCCGGTTTGCTCTTGAGCAGCATCTTGAAGCGCGTCTGCTGCAGTAGATAGTCCTTGACTTTGCGGCTGGGAGTGCGGCAATCGAGGGTCAATGGATTCTGCCCAGCGAGAGTGCGCTCCGGGTTATAGCGATAGAGCAGCCACTGGCCTGAGTCGACCGCGACTTTCTGGTCTGACATTGCCGTGGTCATGTCGATGCCGTGCGCGATGCAGTGTGAATAGGCAATGATGATGCTGGGGCCGTCATAGGCTTCCGCTTCGAGGAAGGCCTTGAGCGTGTGTTCGTCCTTCGCGCCCATAGCGACGCTGGCCACGTAGACGTTGCCGTAACTCATGGCCATCAGGCCGAGATCCTTCTTCAGCCCCGGCTTGCCTCCGGCGGCGAACTTGGCCACGGCCGCCCGCGGCGTGGCTTTCGAGGCTTGGCCTCCCGTGTTGGAATAGACTTCGGTGTCGAGCACCAGCAGGTTCACGTTGCGCCCGCTGGCCAGAACGTGGTCGAGGCCGCCGTAACCAATGTCGTACGCCCAGCCGTCGCCGCCCACGATCCAAACACTCTTCTTGACCAGCATGTCGGCGACTGACAGTAGTTGCTTTGCTTCCGGAGAGTTCAGACCCTTCAGCTTTTCCTTCAATAGTTCGACGCGCTGGCGCTGCTCGAAAATGTCGGCCTCGTCTTTTTGGGGTTGCCCAAGCAGAGCGCTCGAGAGTTCGTCTCCGATGGTCCCAGACAGGCGGCGCACCAGTTCACGAGCGAATTCGGTCTGTTTGTCAATGGAGAGCCGGAATCCCAGTCCGAACTCGGCGTTGTCTTCAAACAGGGAATTCGACCATGCGGGCCCGCGGCCTTCGATATTCTTGGCCCAGGGCGTAGTCGGCAAGTTCCCGCCGTAGATCGAAGAACAACCGGTGGCGTTGGCGACCACAGAACGGTCTCCGAAGAGCTGGGTGAGCAGCTTCACATAGGGAGTCTCGCCGCATCCGGAACAGGCTCCCGAAAATTCGAACAAGGGCTCCTGTACCTGTTGCTGGCGGATGGTGCTGTTCTTGATCTTGCGGCGATCGAATTCCGGAATCTTGAGGAAGAATTCCCAGTTCTCGCGCTCCGGCGCGCGCAGCGGGGGCTGCGCCACCATGTTGATGGCTTTCAGGCGAGTCTCGCTCTTGTTCTTGGCGGGACAGATATCGACGCAAATGCCGCATCCGGTGCAGTCTTCGGGCGCAACTTGAATCGTGTACTTCTGGCCTATCCAGTCTTTGTCCTTGTCGCGCACGTCGGTGGATTTGAAGGTTGCGGGCGCGCCTGCGAGCTCTTTCGAGTCGTACACCTTGATGCGAATCACGGCGTGCGGGCAGACCATCGCGCACTTGCCGCATTGGATACAGAGCTTCGTATCCCACACGGGAATCTCGAGCGCAATGTTGCGCTTCTCCCATTTGGCGGTGCCGGTGGGGAAGGTTCCATCGACGGGGAACGCGCTCACCGGGAGGTCGTCGCCGTGGCCAGCGTAAATCACGCTGAGCACATCGCGCTCAAACTTAGGCGCCCCGGCAGCGAACGCGGGGGGCATTTCGATTTGGCTCGTCACCTTCTCCGGAATGGCCACTTCGAACATGTGCGCGAGAGTTTCCTCCACGGCGCGCAGGTTCTGCTGCACGATCTCGTCGCCCTTGCGGCCATAAGTGTAGCGGATGGACTCGCGAATGGCTTCGATGGCCTCATCGCGGGGCAGAACCTTGGAGATGGCGAAGAAGCAGGTTTGCAGAATGGTGTTCATGCGCGAACCCATGCCGGTTTCGCGCGCCACCTGATAGGCGTCAATGATAAAGAAGCGAGCCTTTTTGGCGATCAGTTGGGTCTGGACTTCGCGCGGCAACTGCTCCCAAACCTCATCCTTGCCAAAAGGACTGTTGAGCAAAAAGACGCCGCCCGGAACCAGGGTGCTGAGCATGTCGTAGCGTTCGAGAAAAATCCATTGATGGCAGGCCACGAAGTTGGCCTTGGAGATCAGATAACTCGACCGGATCGGCTGCGGCCCGAACCGCAGGTGCGAAACCGTCATCGCGCCCGACTTCTTGGAGTCGTAAACGAAGTAGCCCTGTCCGTAGTTGTCGGTGTTTTCGCCGATGATCTTGATCGAATTTTTGTTGGCGCCCACGGTGCCATCCGCGCCCAGGCCGTAGAACATGGCTCGCACCACGCTGTCGGGCTCGACGGAAAAATCAGGATCGTAATCAAGGCTGGTATGGCCCACGTCGTCGTGAATGCCGACGGTGAAATGATCCTTCGGTTTCGGCGCCGCCAGGTTGTCGTAGACAGCTTTGACCATCGAGGCGGTGAACTCTTTAGAGGAAAGGCCGTAGCGTCCGCCGATGGTTTCCGGCGCAGTCTTGAGCTTTCCGTAGCCCAGCTTGATTCCTTCTTGCAGTGCGCTGACCACGTCGAGATAGAGGGGTTCTCTTCCGGCGCCGGCTTCCTTGGTGCGATCGAGGACGGCAATCTTGCGCACGGTTGCGGGGAGGGCCTCGAGGAAGCTCTTAACGGAGAACGGGCGGTAGAGGCGGACTTTGAGCAAGCCAACCTTTTCGCCTTTGCTGTTCAGATAGTCCACCGTCTCGTGGGCGGCGTCGGCGCCCGAACCCATCATGACGATCACGCGCTCAGCATCGGGCGCGCCCACGTAGTCGAACAGGTGATAGGAACGGCCGACGATCTGGGAGAACTTGTCCATGACCGCTTGGACCTTATCCGGGCAGGCATCGTAATAAGGATTGCCGGCTTCCCGCGCCTGAAAGAAGACGTCGGGATTCTGCGCGCTGCCGCGCAGCACGGGATGGTCCGGAGAAAGCGCGCGCTGCCGGTGCTCGAAGACGCGATCCATGTTGATGAGGGCGCGCATGTCGTCTTCGGTGAGCATTTCGATTTTGTTGACTTCATGTGAAGTGCGGAAGCCATCAAAGAAATGCACGAAGGGTATGCGGGTTTCGAGCGTGGCGGCATGAGCGATCAGCGCCAGGTCCATCGCCTCCTTCACGGAGTTCGACGCCAGCAGAGCGAATCCGGTGGCGCGGCACATCATCACGTCGGAGTGGTCGCCGAAAATCGACAGAGCGTGGGTGGCCACCGTGCGCGCGCTGACATGAAAAACCGTCGCCGTCAGTTCGCCGGCGATCTTATTCATGTTGGGGATCATCAGCAGCAGGCCTTGCGACGCGGTGAACGTCGTGGCCAGGGCTCCGGTCTGGAGCGCCCCGTGAACCGCTCCCGAAGCGCCGCCTTCGCTTTGCATTTCAATCACATGGGGGATGGTGCCCCAGATGTTGGGCAGATCTTCCGACATCCATTGATCGGCCCATTCGCCCATGTTCGACGATGGCGTGATGGGATAAATGGCGATAACTTCGTTGAGACGGTAAGCAACATTGGCGACGGCTTCGTTGCCGTCCATGGTCTTAAACTTACGTTTCATGACATCCTCATTCTGAATTTCTCGTTGGTTCCCACAATTGCCGGAATGGTCGTTGATTTGTCGTCTATTAAGGATGCCGCAAAGGAGCGGTCTTGTCGGGAACGCGGCTCACGGCGACCTGTGATCCACGTCACCAAAGAAGAAACCGCTCTTGGCTTTTAGCTTTTGGCTCTTAGCTAAAAGCCAAGAGCTTAAGAGCCAAGAGCTAGGTTCAGAGTTCCAAGGTGGCGCGCAGCGACGTTAGATCTTCATCCGCGCGAATGCGAAAGCCCAGGCGCCTGAAGACGGCCTGCATGCCCATGTTGTCCGGTAACATTTCCGCGGACACCAGGCTTAACTTTTCATCCCGGGCAATCTGGACGATCCGGCGCAGCAATTCATATCCCAACCCGAGCTTTTGATACTTATCGGAAACCAGCGCCGCGACTTCCGCTTCATTCTTGCCGTGAAGCTTGTTCATGCGCCCCACGCCCAAGATCCGGCGTTCCCCGGTGCCGGGATCGGTATGTTCGGCGACCAGCGCCATTTCGCGGTCATAATCGCCGAA
>JBAVVP010000346.1:0-2114 GCA_049697355.1 Terriglobales bacterium | reverse complement strand
CGCTCATCGGCCGCCTCACCATGCATCGCGACGGCTTCGGCTTCGTCATTCCCGAAGCGGAGTCCCTCGATGCCAATCTGAAGGCTCGCCTTGCCGGCGATGTCTTCATTCCTCCGCCGGCCATCGGGTCGTCCATGCATGGCGACCGGGTCCTGGTCGAAGTCTCCGCCGTCCGCACCGATGGCCGTGCCGAAGGCCGCATCCTCCGCTCCCTTTCGCGTGCCCATCCCACCGTGGTCGGCGTTTTCCACTACGGACACCGCCACAACTTCGTCAAACCCATCGACGAAAAAGTTACGCAGGAAATCGTCATCCCGCCGGGAATGGAGAACCCCAAACCTCTCACCGCGGAGGACGCCGAGGTCGCAGAGAAGAACAGGCCTGGAAGATCAAGAGCGAAGCACCGCGTCATCGGCGCCGAAGCCGCCGTCCACACCGACCGGCAGGATCTGGATGGCAAAGTCGTCGACGTGGAAATCACCGACTGGCCCAGCGCCACGCAAAACCCGCGCGGCCGCGTCATCGAAATTCTCGGCGAAGAAAACGACTTCGGCGTCGATGTCGAAATCATGATCCGCAAGTTTCACCTGCCCCATCGCTTCCCGCCCGAAGTGATCGACGAAGCGCAGGCTATTAAAATCGAAAACATCATCCCGGCGCGCGAATTACGCCACCGCCGCGACTACCGCCAGCTTCCCATCGTCACCATCGATGGCGAAACCGCGCGCGATTTCGACGATGCCGTCCACGTCCGCCAGCTCGAAAACGGCAACTATGAATTGCAAGTCCACATTGCCGACGTTGGGGAGTACGTAACTCCCAACTCGCCGCTCGATCGGGAAGCCCGTCTGCGCGGCACCAGCGTCTACTTCCCCGACCGCGCCGTCCCCATGCTGCCGCTTGAACTCTCGACCGACATTTGCAGCCTGCGCCCCGAAGTCGACCGCCTCGTGCTCTCGTGCACCATGGAGATCGACCACCAGGGCGAAATCTCCAGCTACGAAATCAACGAAGGCGTGATTCGTTCCGCCAACCGCATGACCTACACAGCCGTGAACGCCGTCATCGAAGACGACCCCGCCGCGCGCCGCGAATACGCTGTCCAGGTCGAGCACTTCGAACGCATGCGCGATCTGGCCATGATCCTGAACCGCAAACGCAAACGCCGGGGATCGATCGATTTCGATCTCCCGGAACCGGTGATTGAGTTCGACGAATTCGGGATGATGAAGAGCATCACGCGCTCGGAGCGCAATATCGCCCACCGTCTCATTGAAGAATTCATGCTCTCGGCGAACGAGTGTGTCGCCCACTATCTCGAAAATAGGCGAATCGCTTCGCTCTACCGCATCCACGAAAAGCCCGACGCCAAGCGCGTGTACGACTTCGAAGTCATCGCCGCCACTTTCGGATACTCGCTGGGAGTGGGCGCGCTGCCGATTGAGCGCATGCAACTGAAAGCCGACCGCCGCGACGCCCGCGGCACGGGCAAGCGCGTCCGGGAAATCGAAGTGGCCAAAGAAATCCACATTACTCCGCGCATGTATCAGAAACTCACGGAGAAGATCGCCGGCAAGCCGGAAGAGAGAATCCTGAGTTTCCTGATGCTGCGCTCGCTGAAACAGGCTCGCTACTCCGAAGAAAATCGCGGCCACTTCGCCCTGGCCGCCACCACCTACACGCATTTCACCTCGCCCATCCGCCGCTATCCCGACTTGATCGTGCACCGCATTCTGAAAGAAGTGCTGCGAAAATCGGCCGAGAAGTTGGATGGAGAAGTGCCGGTGGGAACGTCGCAATCCATGAATATCGTGTGGAAGCGGGGCTCCGCCCTGCCCCCACACGGGCAGGATGAGGGCTCGCCGCCGTCGCCCTGGTCCAAGCGCCGCGATCGCGACGCCCATCAGCAGGCAATCGCGCCTCTCGGCGGTCCAATCGCGCTCGAAGAACTCCACAGCATCGCCGAAGAATCCAGCCAGTCCGAACGCCGTGCCGACGAAGCCGAGCGCGGTCTGATGGAATGGAAGAAAGTGAAATTCATGGAGCGCCGCATCGGAGACGACTTCGACGGCCTCATCATCAGCGTAACCAAATTCGGATTCTTCGTGGAACTC
>JBAVVP010000345.1:0-25575 GCA_049697355.1 Terriglobales bacterium | reverse complement strand
GATCATTCCGGGAAACACTCCTGGGAGAGAGAGTTATTCATGTTAGGCCCCCGGCTTCTGGCAAGTCAAACCCGCGGGCCCTTCTGGTTATACGATGCGGCGGGTGGGGAAGTTCAGGGCTTGCTGTAGCCGTGATTGACCCTGTATTTTCCTTGACTTAAGGCTTGTCTCACGGAGCTCGGGGGAGCCAAACAGAGGCCGAAGGGTCACCGCTTCCCCGTTACGGAAGTTTACCTCCAGATATCCGAATGCTTTCCTGGCTGTCCGGTGCCTGCTATGAATAAGTGTTCCCTCATTTTCCCCTGGGAACTGCAGTCCCCGCTTCCCCGGGGAGGAGTTTTTCAGAAGTGAAACTTCGTCCGCAATCGTGGAAGGAAATGAGCGCGGCGCCTCGCTTCTTTGTCGCCGTGGTCGTGCTCTGTGGGACGTCCGTGCTGACCTATGCGGTCTTGCACGCGAGGAGTGAGAATCCGCTCAAATTCCTCTGTTATCTGGTGATTGCGCTAGCGGCCTCACGGCTCAAGGTGAATCTGCCCGGAATTAGCGGGACGATGTCGGTGAACTTTCTGTTCCTGCTGTTGGCGGTGCTGGAGCTGAGTTTGTCGGAAGCCATGGTGCTGGGCTGCGCCGCTGTCGTGGTGCAGTGCCTGGGCGATCGACCGATCCCGCTTCAAGTTGCCTTCAACATCTGCTCGACCGCCCTCGCCATCGCGGCTACGTTCGCCGTTTATCACTACTCTTTGTGGCTTTATCCGATGGGGAATCCCACCACATTGCTGTTTCTGGCGACGTGCGTTTACTTCGTTTGCAACACGGTTCCGTTGGCCTCGGTCATCTCGCTGACCGAGCGCCGGTCGCTGCGAAAGATCTGGTCCGACTGCTACTTCTGGAGCTTCCCCTACTACCTGGTAGGTGCGGGGGTGGCCGGAATGATGAGCTGGCTGCACGGCTTCACCGACTGGCAGACGTCGTTGCTGACGCTTCCGGTGGTGTACCTCATCTACCGTTCCTACCGTCTTTACTTTGGCAAACTGGAAGATGAGAAGCGGCACGTGGAAGAGATCGCCGACTTGCACATGCGCACCATCGAGGCCCTGGCGCTCGCCATCGAGGCCAAGGACCAGACCACCCACGACCATTTACAGCGAGTTCGAGTTTACGCCGTTGAGGTGGCGAAGGAACTCAAGATTGGCCGGGAGGGAATGGACGCCCTGCAGGCCGCAGCCTTGTTGCATGACATCGGCAAGCTGGCGATTCCCGAGCACATCATCTCGAAACCGGGCCGCCTGACGCCGGAAGAATTCGAAAAAATGAAGATCCATCCGCTGGTGGGAGCGGAGATTCTGGAACGGGTGCGCTTTCCCTACCCGGTGGTGCCCATTGTGCGGGCGCACCACGAAAAGTTCGACGGGACTGGCTATCCGCTGGGCTTGCGCGGAGCCGACATTCCAATTGGCGCCCGCATTCTGGCGGCAGTGGATTTTCTGGATGCGCTGGCTTCGGACCGGCAATATCGGCGGGCGCTGCCCTTGCAGGAAGCCATGGCACGGCTGTCGGAGGAATCCGGAAAATCGTTTGATCCGCAAGTGGTCAGCGTGCTGGAACGAAGATACGTGGAACTGGAGCGCTTGGTCCACGCGCGCACGGACAGTTTGAGCGGGGAGAAAGCGCCGGCGGAAGTCAAAGACAAAGAGGCGGGGGTGGAGCGGGAGGTCAAGCCCGCAACCGGTTACGAGGCGCAAGGGCAGCGGCAAACGTCGGAGCACAGTTTTCTCGGTTCGATCGCGGCGGCCCGTCAGGAAGCGCAGACTCTTTTCGAACTCAGCCAGGATCTGGGGGCCTCGCTCAGTCTGGGCGAAACGCTCTCCGTATTTGCCCTGAAGCTGCGCCACGCGATTTCCTACGATGCGATTGCCATCTACGTGCGTCACGGCGATGAACTGGTGCCGGAATATGTGAATGGCGATAACTTCCGGCTGTTCGCGTCCTTGCGCATACCCATAGGACAGGGGCTGTCGGGGTGGGTGGCGCAAAACCTGAAGCCGATCCTGAACGGCAATCCGTCGGTTGAGCCCGGTTATCTGAACGACGCTTCAAAATACAGCACGCTGAATTCAGCGCTGGCCGTGCCGCTGGAGGGCTTGCAGGGCGTGGTCGGCGTGGTCGCGCTGTACCACGCGGAAAAGGATTTCTTCAGCTCCGACCACCTGCGGATCCTGCTGGCGGTGAGTTCGAGGATGGCGCTCGCCATCGAGAACGCGATGAAATACGAGCAGGCGGAGAATTCGGCGGTTACCGATTACCTCACGGGCCTTCCCAATGCGCGTTCTCTATTCTTGCAACTCGACCGCGAATTGGCGCGCTGCAAACGCGACAACAAAACGCTGACCGTGATGGTCGCCGACATGAACGGCTTCAAGCAGATCAACGACCGCTTCGGACACCTGGAAGGAAACCGCGTGCTGCAGTTGTTCGCGCACACCCTGAAGGAAACCAGCCGTGAGTACGATTATGTCGCGCGCATGGGCGGCGACGAATTCGTGGTCATCGCTCCTGGACTGACGCCCGACGCCGCCGCGCGCAAGGCGGAACAGATGCGAGACCTGGCCCGGCAAGCGGGAAAGAAAATCTGTAACGAGGACATTCTGTCGCTCAGCGTTGGCAAGTCCGTGTATCCCGAGGATGGGATGGATGCCGAAAAGCTGCTCTCGGAAGCTGACAAGCGCATGTATCTGCAAAAACAGAGTCTGTCGACGCAAAAGAACCGCCGTCTGTATCCGCGAGTGCGCGGCCGGCTCACCACCGAAATTTTGGAAAACGGCGAGGAAGTGGCGATGCTGGGCATCGTTACCAATCTGAGCCTGGGCGGTTGCTATGTGGAAACCAGCGGCCTGTTGTTGCCCGGGTCGCAATTGAGGCTCACCTTCTCGCACGAACATACCAGTGTTTCCATGGAATGCGAGGTGGTACGCCTGGACATGGGCATTGGGTCGGCCCTCAAGTTTATAGAAACGACGCACGAGATGCGCGCCGCCTTACAGCGCATCCTGGAGCAGCTGGCGAGCGCAGAAGCGGTGGTGGATCTAAAACGCAGCCACAGCGCCGCTGCCGCAAGCAAAACATAAGAGACGTTCGCGATTACGCGGGAACCGCCAGCGGCCGAATCTGGATCAGCGGCGTGCTATTGCCGGATACGCTGCGTGGTTTCGCCAGCCCTTGCCGCAGCATATTCGCCGTCGGCACCCCCGTGCGGTAAAACGACTTCTCGCAATCCGCGGTGGAGGGTCCCCGCATACTTCCTTCCATATAGGCCAAGCCCGGGCAACGCGAGCAACTGGCTACGTGTGAGCACGACGAGCAGACGGTCAGGTCTTTGGCCTGGATGGAGCGAACCTCTTTCATTTGCGGGGAAAGGTTCCAGATATCCAAAAACTTCTGCCGGCGGATATTTCCCGTGGGGAGCGGAAACTGCACGCAGGGAAACACATCGCCGTAGGGCGAAATGTAACAGAAAGAGTGGCCCGCGCTGCACGAGTAACCTTCGAGATCCTCCTTCGAGGGCGGCTTGGGAGGAGCGCAGAATTCCTCCTGGCTGTCGACCAGAGCGGGATTGCGGAATATCTCCGGGAGCTCTTCTCCTGGGATGCGCAGCGACAAAACGGACATATCGCCATCCATCATCGGCGTGATGGTGGGATCGAGTGTGTAGTGCACGCCGAGCTCGGCCGCCAGTTTTTGCACTCCGGCATGATCGGCGGAATTCACGGTCATCAGCACGTTGGCGATGGTCACCTTGAGCCCCTGTTCGCGCAAGAAGCGAACGGACTTGATGGTTCGCTCGAACGAGTGCGGCAGCTTGGTGATGGCATCATGAACTTCGGGCCGATGCGAGTAGACGCTGATCTGGACGGTGTCCACGTCCAGCTCGCGGATTCTCCGCGCTTCCCTTTCGTGGATCATGACCGCGTTGGTCTTGATCTTGACGTTGAACATGAGACGCCGGGCGTGCTCGACCAGTTCAAAGAAGTCGCGGCGCATAAAGACCTCGCCGCCGCTGAAGGTGAGAAAGAAAACGCCCGCCTCGGCCAGTTGATCGAGCACATCCTTGATTTCGGCGGTCGTCATTTCGCCGTGGTCGTCGTGGTCGAGATAACAATGCACGCAGCGCTCGTTGCAGCGGTACGTGACGTCCATGTGCACGGCGAGGGGCACGCCCAACTCAAAGGCTTTCTGGCCCACCTCACTCATCAGGGTCATCGGGGCTTCTCCGAGGCCAGAGGTTGATCGGAAACGAGAAGAATTCCGTGGCTGGAAAGCTCGGTGACGAATTGCTCGGCATCGGCCTGAGCCTGTTCGGGATCGACGTCAAATTGCTCGCAGACCCGATCGCGGACAATCTCCCGCAGAGGAGTGCGGCCGTCAGCGGCTTGAAAAATCGCGGTTGCGACCTCGTTCAGCGTGAAGAACGTTGAATCGGCCGAGTTCATGACCATCATTTCACCGGCCAGCGCGCGCGCGGCAATCGCGGAACTGCGCGCAACGTAAATGCAATTCTCAGGCATGCTCGGGCACCCCGTGGAAGTTCCGGATTTCGTCCCACACCCTGCCATCAGGATAGAACGTCAGGCGGCGAATGGGAACCCTGGCGACGAAATCGCAAGCGGTAGCGAAGAGCTTATCTACCAGGCCCTTGTCCTCGGCGAAGAAGAGGATATTGCGCATGAGCCTGCGAACGGCATCCGCGGAAGGCAATTCATCGACCCGGTTCTCCGGGCCCTGCTCCAAGAAGAACAGAGCTGCAATCGGGGCGGCGCAGTTCTCACCGGCCTTGGCCAGTTCTCCGGAGAAAGGAGTGCCGAAGGCCTGGTACCCGTGGCCGCTCGGACGGGCGTCGCTTGGACGTACGTAAGAAATTTCGTCGGTCAGCAGGGTGACGTCCACTGGCGCCAGACGCGTCATCGTGGTTTTGCCCGCGCCCGATACGCCCGAAAACAGATACGCCCGGCCATCGCAAATGGCGCTGGCCGAGTGCAGCAGGAATCCTCCGCGCTCGGCAAGAATCAGGCTGTGCACAATGCGCAGCACCGAATCGAGGGAATAGGGGTTGGCGTCCTGGCGTACGCTGCCCCGTCCACTGCGAGGGTCCCAGCGGGCGCGGAAGTCTCCGCGCTGCAGGAGCCACTCGCCGCCTTCGCGACGGACCCGAACGTCGCCATCGGAAGCCAGTTCCGTGCTGGTGAGATCAAACTCAAGCTCAAACTGGGGACGCGACGAACTCAGGAACCCGTCATAGCGCTGGCACAGCAGATCGAAGAAGCCTTCGTCGCAGGTGGACAAGGCAATCGGAATTCCTCCGATCTCGACGCAGGCGGCTTTTCGGGGCGCGGCGATCACAAGACTCCCGGCTCGGCCGAACCCATATCCGCGGCGGGCTCAGGGTTTCGAAATTCGCGCACCGACGTTTCTTGGCGGCCATACAGCTTCAGAGCAAGGCGGCGTGCAAGGCCGCAATGACAGAGCAGCATCCCCACCGCGCGAGACCACTTCACGTCAGCGTGCCGCACCAGCTTTCCCAGGAGTGCTTCGGGAGGATACGGAGGATCGGCGGCGGGCATGGAATCGCCGCGGAGCCGAAAACCGTTCGGCGCACAAGGAGCCACCAGGCGATGCAGAAAAAGCCGGCCGTCACGCCGCGCCAGGACGATCTCTCCGGGACGGACCTCTTCCGGCGGGCAGCCTTCGATCTCGACCACCTCACCCGGCCAAAGCGTGGGCAGCATACTTTCCCCGTGAACGCGCAGACGCAGACTACCGCGCCCACGCAAAGCGTCCGCCACTAATGCGGAACCTGCCGCACTCCAGCGCAGGCGTGCCGTGCTTGGGGTGTCTTCCAGCATTAGGAAGTTTTTCTTGAGGAAACTGGGATACATGTGCTTTGAGTGGGGGCGATTTTGCCACACGTTAGGGCCTGGGTCTCAAAAACCCGCTCATAGCGGAATGCCGGCTTCTGGTAGAGCTTCTTTCCCTTCCCTGCATCGACCGCTGGTTGCGTTTCGCAAGGGCTCCGTTTGTCGGTCATAGTTGGTCAAGCCAGCTGCCTATCACTGACTTATCCCCCAGTATTTAAGAGTGATGGCAGTGTACTACACGCCTTTCCCTCGTGCCAACACGACCAGCCGGCAAACCGAGGAGAGAGAGTCCACATTCTCAATAGAATGAAAGCGTTCCATTCTGCCGCGCTCGCCGCAAACTTAGCGACAGGCCAGCCAGGGCCAGTGGAAGCAAGACCACGCCAAACCCGGCCAGCACCGCCAGTGTGCGAGTCATCGCCATCATGGATTGCCCTTCGATCAGCGCCTGGCGCATTCCGTCGATGGCGTAAGTGAGAGGAACGGCGCGCGCAAGAAGTTCGAGCGGGCGAGGCAGGCTTTGGATCGGAAACATGGTTCCGCTCAGAAACCAGAGTCCGGAGCCGAGCAGCCAGAGCACAGCCGATCCTTTCTGGAACGCAACCTGAAGGGTGGCCGCGGCGATCCCCAGCGCCAACGCGATGGTCAGAGAAAGAACCAATACCGCCACGCACGAGAAAAAGTTGGCGTGGATCGATGCCCGGAAGACCGCCACTCCCGCGAAAAGATAGACCAGCAGATTGACCAGGTTTCCGGCAAAGGCGGAAATGGAGCTGAGGATCACGAGCTCAGACGGAGCGGTGGAAGTCGTCATTAGAACTTCCAATGTCCCCGTCTGCTGTGCTTCCTGTACCGCGCTCAGGAAGCTTTGCGCGCTCATGACGAAGAAAGTGTAGATGCCGGTGCCGACCAGAAGGAAGGGAAAGTACTCGACGCCACCGGGGCGAAAACCGGGACCGATGGCGCGGGACAGAAAATAAAAAGCTGCCAATTCCGTGAATACTCCGACCAGGGCCACGACGAAACCGCTGCGGTGGCGGATCGCCGTCAGCAGATCGCGCCGCAGGATGGCATGAAGCTTGTCGAGCGTCGAAGTCATAAGACAATCTGTAATTTGTAATTTGTAATTTGTAATTTCAAGTCTGGCACTCCTGCGCGATACGTTGCGAACACAATTACAAATTACCCATCACCAATTACAAATCTCTAGCGCTTGAGCACGGTCTCATCGACCTCACCGGTCATGCGAAAGTAATAAGACCGCAGAACTTCGGCGCTTTCGCCGTCCCTCACTGGGCGGTCGGCGAGCAATTCGCCGCGATGCAACAGGAGCAGGCGATCGGCAACGGCGGCCGCTTCCGCGAAATTGTGAGTGGCGAGCAGCACGGTCGTCTCCTGCCGTGCCAAGACGCGGATCGTGGCCCAGAAGTGCGCCGTGGTGGCGGCGTCGAGGCTGCGGGTCGGTTCGTCGAGCAGCAGCACACTGGGACGCTTGACCAGGGCGCGCGCGATCCCCAGTCGCTGGTACATGCCGCTGGAGAACTTCATGACCAGCGTGTCGGCCTGCTCTTCGAGGCCGGTATCGTGCAGGACTTCTCGAATCCTATGCGCTCGTTCGGTGCGCGAGACCTCGTCGAGGGCAGCAAAGAATTCCAGGTTCTCGCGGGCCGAGAGGCGAGGAAAAAATGAGCGCTCCGCGGCGACCGCGATGCCGACCTGTCGCCGCACTTCACTGGCGTTGCGCCGCGCATCGAAGCCGCCCACGCGCACCGATCCGGCATCGGGCAGCAGCATGGTGGAAATCAGCTTAAGCGCCGTGGTTTTTCCGCTGCCGTTCGGGCCGAGTAACACCAGGACCTCAGCACGGGCCGCCGAAAACGAAACGTCTTTCAAGGCAATGGTTTCGCCGCCCCGCTCCCGTCCCAGCCAATTGAACAGAGCCGGACGATGGCGAAAAATCTTGCGAACAGATTCGAAGACGATTCGGTCCATAAAAGCGGGACAACGAAAGCGTGAACTAAACTTCGGACGTGTCGAGGACTCTGTATTATAGTGGCGATTCGCGATCCCATTGATTCCGGCTTGCAGTTGCTTGTCCATACCGTCGGGACCCGCCGTTCATGACCGAAGTCTTGCCTACATCTCCTGCGTCAAGCACCGTGCCGCAGAAGGAAAACGAATTCGGGTTCTTGTGCGCGCTGACTGGCGTGGAGTTGGGTCAGGAGCGTGTCGAGCACATTGCGAACTGGAACCTCTCAACCCTCGACTGGAGCGAATTCCTTCGCCTGGCGTAGCACCATGGAGTTCTTCCGCTCGCAGCGCGCAATCTGATTGAGCATGCCCGCGGGCTTCCACCCGAAATCGAGCGCTCGCTGCGGTCTGCGTATGACGCGAACCTGCGGCGCAGCCTGTGGTTCGCCGCCGAACTGGCGCGCATCATGCAGCACTTCGAACGCCGGCAGTTGCGGGCAGTCCCGTACAAAGGACCAGTGCTGGCGCAATCGGCCTACGGCAACGTGGGACTGCGAAGTTTTTCCGATCTCGACTTCTTGATTTCTCCCGCCGACTTCAACCGGGCGAAGCAGGCTCTTGCGGAAACCGGATATCGCCCTTCCACGCATTTCACTCCGGCCGTCGAGCGATTCTGGCTTCGTAAAGGCTACGAGCGTGCGTTTGACAGCGCAGCGGGGCCGAACCTGGTCGAACTGCAATGGGCGTTGCTGCCGCATTTCTATGCAGTGGGTCTTCACTCGGACGATCTGCGCTCAGACGATCTGCGCGTGGAGGATCTGCTGGAACGCGCAGGACGAACTGTCGTGGCCGGAAGTGAAGTGCCTTGCCTGTCTCCCGAAGATTCGCTGCTGGTGCTGTGCCTCCACGCCGCCAAGCATCTTTGGACGCGGCTGATCTGGCTTGCGGATATTGCGGAGACTTTACGATCTCAGACCATCGATTACCCGCTGGTGCTTTCCCAAGCCCGCGCCTTGGGAATTGCTCGCATTCTCGGCGTGACTTTCTGGCTCGCGAAGAACGTGCTTCGGGCGGAACTGCCGCGACCCGTGGAAGAAATGATTGCGGCGGATCCTCGGGTGCCTGTTCTCGGCCGCGAATTTGCCGGGCGTCTGGCTCGCGAGGCGGCCTATGACTTTGAATCCACGGAATACTTCCGCTGGATCATGAACCTGCGCGAGCGGCGCGGCGACCGCTGGCGATATCTCTGGCGCCTGGTTTGGACCCCGGGCGCGGGAGACGTTGCGGCGGTGCGTTTGCCGGAAGCGTTATTTCCTCTCTATCGAATCGTGCGGATAGGCCGATTGATGCGGAAGCTCTACTGAAAACTGACGGCTGATAGCTGACAGCTGGGTTAGTGCGTTTCTCCGTCCCCCGGCGCGACGTCTGGCGTGTCCACTTTCTTCTGCGCAACGCCCGTGTTCGCCGGCGCCGCCGGAAAATCGCCGGGGTCCTTGCCGGCCAGCGCGACGTTCATGAACTGCATCCAGATGGGCAGAGCGGCGCGGGCTCCAGTTTCTTTTTCGCCTAGTGATTTCTTTTCGTCGTAGCCAACCCACACACCGCAGGTGAGCGACGGAGAAAAGCCCACGAACCAGGCGTCGGTGAAATCGTTGGTCGTTCCCGTCTTGCCGGCCAGCGGATACGGCATTTTGGCGGCTGCGGCTGCGGTGCCGTGGAGCACGACCTCCCGCAGCATCGAAGTCATGATGCGCGCGGTGCGCGAGCTGACGGCGTCTTTAATGTCGGAATAATCTTCTTCCAGAATGCGGCCCTCGTAGTCGGTCACCTTGGTGATGTAGCGCGGGGCGACGCGTACGCCGTCGTTGGGAAACACGCTGAAGGCCGAGGTCTGCTCGAGTGGCGTGATTTCCGCCGACCCGAGCGCCACCGGAAGATAGGGGGGAATGTTTGACGTTATGCCGAAGCGGCGGGCGTAATCGATCACGGTCCTAATGCCGACGCGGTCGGCAAGCTTGAGCGCGGGAATGTTTCTGGACTGGGCGAGCGCGCGCCGCAGCGTGATCGTGCCCTCGAATTTTTCGTCATAGTTGTGCGGCGAATACGGACCGGAGACGGTTTGAAAAGTTACCGGCGCGTCCAGAATCGTGTCGTCGGGACTACCGCCCTGGTCGATCACGGCGGTATAGACGTACGGTTTGAACGACGACCCAACCTGGCGCAGGGCCTGTGTGGCGCGATTGAACTTCGACAGATTGAAATCGCGCCCGCCGACCATCGCCTTGATTTCTCCGGTGGCATTGTCGATGGCGACCAGTGCTCCTTCGGCCCCTGAATCCTGTTCCAGGCTGACGCGCGGTCTTCCGCCCGCATCCAGCGCGAGCACTTTGAGGTAGACGATGTCGCCCGCGTGGAGCATGCCGGGAGGCTTGAGCTTCAGCTTCGTCCATGCCACGTCGGCCTGCGAAAGCGTGGCCTTGTACCGCCCGAAGCGGATTTCCGCGGCGCTCGGTGAGACCTGCGTCACCAGCGCGTGCGTGTATCCGTTGACTTCGGGTTCCTCATCCCAATCCGGATCTTCGTACGCGTCGAGCTTCTGCCCCTGCGCAATTACATTTACGAGCTTGCCGTGCCAGCCATGCCGCCGCTCGTAGGCGGCGAGGCCGTCGAGCAGCGCCTGGCGCGCCGACTTCTGCAGATCCATATCGAGCGACGTGTAAACCCGCAGCCCGCTTTCGTGAACCTGGTCGCTGCCATACTTCGCTTCGAGGTAGCGCCGGATTTCTTCCACATAGTGCGGAGCCAGCGAGTTCGGATCTTTCTGCAGGTTGAGCGGGATCGGCTTGCTCTTGGCGTCGGAGGCTTGGGCTGCGGTGATCTTTCCATCTTCCAGCATGGCGTTGAGCACGAGGTTGCGCCGCTTGATGGCGCGTTCGGGATGGACGATCGGCGAGTAATATTGCGGAGCTTTAGGCAGTCCGGCGAGCAGGGCGGCCTCTTCCAGCGTCAGTTTCTTCGCCGGTTTGGAAAAATAGTATTCCGAGGCGGCTTCAAAGCCGTAGGCGCCATGACCGAGGAAGATCTGATTGGCGTAGAGCGTGAAGATCTGCGGCTTGGTGAAGCGGCGCTCGATCTGGATGGCGAGCAGCGCCTCCTGCACCTTGCGATAAAACGAGCGGTCGGGCGAGAGAAACAAATTGCGGGCAAGCTGCATGGTGAGCGTGGACGCTCCCTGCACCTTCCCGCCGAATTCAATATCACGATACGCAGCGCCCGCGATGCGCCAGATATCGATGCCCGAGTGCCGGTAGAAGTCCTTGTCTTCGATCGAGATCAGCGCGTTGCGGAGAACCTCGGGATAATCGTCATAGGTGGCGATGACGCGGCGCTGCAGCGCAAAGGTGCCGATGACTCGCCCTTGCCCGTCATAGAGTTCGGTGACGGAGATGGGACGGTAATGTTCGAGTTGCTCGACCTGGGGAAGATCCGTCGAGTAGACCAGAAGCAGCCCCGCGGCCGCTCCCACCGCGGCGGAGAGCAGGGTGAGTAATCCGAACAGGACGAAGCCCACCAACTTTCGTCCGCCAATTTTTATCGTTAGCAAGGGGCAGGTTTCAAGGTTTCAAAATTTCAACGGTTCGATGGTAGCGCAAAAGAGCAAGTTTCAAGATTTCAGAGTTTCGAGATTTCAATGTCTCTGGAAGCGTCAGGCGCCGCTCTCAGGTCTTCTGGGTAGCAAAAAAGAAATCGCCCGCCGAAGCGAGCGATTCGCAATCTTTAACTCTGAGACTCTGAAACCTGCTTTCTTATCCCTTCGATTCCCGGTTCTTCAACACTTCCAGCGCTTTTTTCAGCTGGTCGTCTTCCTGGCTTTTCGGTTTCACTTCTTTCTTCTCATTGGGAGCCGCGTTCTGGTCTTCGTCGGGTAATCCACCGTCGTCGTCCGCAGTGTCGGCGATCAGGACGTTGGGCGTGACGGCCGCATCCTGAATTGCTTTTCCGCTGGGCGAGTAATACTTCGCGACCGAAAGAATCAGGGCGGAGTTGTCCTGCATCTCGATCAGTTTCTGCACCGAGCCGTCGCCGAAAGTCTTGTCGCCCACCACGTCGCCGCGGGCGTTTTCCAGGATCGCCGCGGCCACAATCTCCGCGGGTCCGGCTGTGCCACGATTCACCAACACCGCCACGGGAAGCTTGGTGACGTCTTTGGCGGGATCGGCGTTGAACGCCTGGCGCGGATATTTCTGCCCCTGCAGGTAGGTGATGGTGCCATGGTCAAGAAAAAGATTGGCGGCGGCAACGCCCTCTGATTCAGCACCACCGGCGGAGTTGCGCAGATCAAGCACGAGCTTCTTCGCTCCCTGCTTCTGCAGATCGCGAATCTTGCTGGCGATCTCCTGCGACTTGCCTTCGGGGAACGCATCCACCTGAATGTAGCCGACGTTATCGGCCAGCATCTTTTCGCTTGCGGGCGGGATGGCGACCACGTCGCGCGTGATCACGACCTTCTCCGGTTCGGCTCGCCGCGGCCGGACCACCGCCAAGTTGACCGTAGATCCAACCTCGCCCGTCAGGCGGCTGTGAATCTCAGCCAGCGACATGTCGTGCGTGGTCTTGCCCTCGATGGACTCGATGATGTCGGAGTTCTCGACGCCAGCCTTGTCCGCCGGGCCTCCGGGAATCACCGCGACCACGTCCGCGTATCCGAAGCGCTTGGAAACGGTGGCGCCGATATCCGCCTTGCCGTCGGTCTTCATGGTTTTGTAGCGCTGGTACTCAGCCGCCGACAGGTAGCTGGAATTGGCGTCGAGCGACTCCAGCAGGCCGTGGAGCGCGCCGTCGGTGACGCCGGGAATATTGGGCTCTTCAACGTATTCCAGGCGGATGCGCGACAGCACTTCGCTGTACACCGACAACTGGCGATACGCACCCTCGTTCGAAGATGCGCGAACGTTGACGAAACCGCCTACGATGGTGAACAGCAGGATGGCCAGCGAACTGGCAATAATTGTGACCTTCAACTTTGTGGACATAATTTAATCTTTGCTCTTTTGGATCTTTGGGTCTTTTCTGTTAAGCGTTCTATCGGCCGGTCGAGATTACCCGGCGGAACTATTTTCTAATCATAACGGTTTGATGCAAGGATCGGAAGGCACGATTGCGAGGCGGAAAGTCGGCAGTAATGCAAGCAAGAAAAGCGAGGCTGGTTTTGCCTGCTCGTCCTCGCACATCGCGGTTGCTGTCAGCCATGTTTACTGGTTAGTACACGGGGTACCCCCCCCCCCCCGTTTTTCCGGTCTATTGGAATCAAAGACTTAGGAAGAGATTCCTGCCAGGTCTTTGAGTTTAAATGACTTGGAGGTAAAGTCTTTAAGAACCAACAACTTAGGTTGTCAAAGAGCACCGAAAATTGCCCCAAAGCACATCCTTATGGTTGCGCACGATGGGTCTTAAGTCAATCGATTTCGGAGCAGGTCGAAGGGTAGCTGGAACTACTTTTCCAAAAGAGCGGCGATCTCCTCGTGGCCTTTTTCTCTAGCCACTGCAGCGGGAGTTTTGCCTGCGTCGTTGGCTAGCTTGGGATCGGCGTGGTGCTTGAGCAACAGCTCCACCATCGGACGATCTCCGTTCTGAGCGGCGGCGTGAATGGGAACCCATCCTGCTTGCTGGCGGGCATTCACGGGGGCTCCGTGTTCGAGCAGCAGGCGGGCGGCCTCGAGGTTGCGGGCGGCGGCAGCGGAGTGCAGCGGCATGACCTCGGTCGGATTCGCGGCCACGGCGTCGACTGCGGCTCCGCTTTCGACTAGCAGGCGGGCGGCTTCAGGTTGTCCGAAGAAACACGCAAAGTGCAGGGCTGTGAAGCCGTCTTTTGAGCGGGAATCGATGGCGGAAGTATCGCGGAGACATTCTTTGACACGATCAAAACGGCCGAGCGCGGTCGCTTCGAAAATATCGAGCGACTTCTTCTTGCTGGCAATCAGTTCCGCCAGGTCGCGTCGGCCACGATAGAGGGAGTGCATGAGCAGGCTCACGCCGGTCGCGTCGCGAGCGTCGGAAGCGGCGGGGTCTTGTTCCAGAACGTGACTGAGGCCGTTGGCATCGCCTGCCTGCAGGAGTTCGAAACCAAGTTGGGAGTCTTTCATGAGCACCTCCTCCTACTATTGAGTGTCCAGAGTTGCTGTAACTACTGGCGGCTGCCGAGCTTCGCTCGGCCTGGACGGCCGAGGGCGGCCGTCCCCACACGAGCTTCCAGGGGCACCTCCTGAACTTAATTTAGCATTGCTCGAAAACGAACTCGTGCCGGGAGCGGTAGGTATAAGGTGCATGGGGGTGGAAAGAATTTCCGAGCGTTTTGGGTGGACGAGATTTTGAACAGAGGAAAACGAATCGGGCCAGCGACTTGGGAAATGGCAGAGAACGGAAGGGTCATTGCTATCAGGTGGAAGCTGAGGGAACAATTTTTCCCATAGGAGGGGATGCATGACCACCGACCCGGTTTGTGGAATGAGAATCGATGAGCAGGAATCCGAATTCCAGACGATGTTTGCTGGGAGGAAATACTTCTTCTGCTCGGAAGACTGCAGGAAGGAATTCGAGAACGCGCCAGAGGAGTACCTGGAGACAGCGGCGTAGAAGCTGTCGAGGTTAAGCGCAAAGCAGAAACCAGAAAAGAAAAAGGCCCTCGCGTATGCATGACGCGGGGGCCTTCATCTCTTAGAGTCGTTGGTCGCGGGTCGTCAGCCGTTGGGAGGACATTGCTAACGACCAACGACTAGCGACCAGCGACTGTTTCTGGTCCCTGCCGAACTGAATTCTGCTGCTAGGGTTGGTCGGCAACGGGATTGCGCAACTGGCCGATACCTTCGATCGAGACTTCAACGGCATCGCCGGCGACTACCGGGCCGACGCCCTTGGGCGTGCCGGTCGAGATCAGGTCTCCGGGTTCTAGCGTCATGATCTGCGAGATGTAGCGGATGACTACATCGAGCGGAAAAATGAAATCCCGCGTGTTGCCGGATTGCCGCACTTCGCCATTGACTCGGGTCTCGACCTGGACGCCGGCCCAAGGATCGAGGCCGTCGGCGACCACGGGGCCGACGGGGCAGAAGGTATTGAAGCCTTTGGCGCGGGTCCACTGGCCGTCTTTGTTTTGCAGATCACGGGCGGTGAAATCGTTGACGCAGGTGTAGCCGAGGATGTAGGGGCGTACGTCTTCGGTGTCGGCGAGTTGGTGGCAGCGCCGGGCGATGACGACTCCGAGTTCGCCTTCGTAGTCGGTGCGCGTGGAAACTTTGGGCCGCAGAATCGTTCCGCCCGGCGACAGCAGGGCGGAGGGCGGTTTGAAGAATAGCAGCGGCTCTTGGGGAACGTCGTGGCCGAGTTCGGCGGCGTGCTCGCGATAGTTGCGGCCAACGCAGACGATCTTCGAAGGCTCGACCGGCGGCAACAGAATCGCCTGGGCAAGCGGGATGCGGCCCATGCGGCGGCTGGGAAGTCCTTCGACGTCGCCATCGCTACTCTGTGGAGACTGGAGGAGCAGGCGAGTGATTTCGTCTTCCGTGTTGCCGGCTGCGGACTCGACCAGGCCGTAGTGGGCGGAACCGTTGAGGTGGAAGCGGCAGTATTTCATCAGAAGAATATTCAAACACAGGTCGAGAGATTACGAGGGGAAAATCTGCGCGCGGGTTGAGGCCGAGCTGGCGCTCGGCTTGGACGGGCGAGTCGCCCGTCCCCACACGGGCCCGCCCTGTTACGGGACGGGCTCGCTTGCTTTCTCGGAGCGCTGGCTTTCGTTTCCGCGGACGTCCACGGCGGAGACTTGGTAGGTATAGGTTTTGCCGGAAGCGACCGCGCTGTCGCGATACGACGGCGCTTTCACCAGCTCGGAATTCAGCTTGATTGCGGCCGCATCGGCTTCGCTGCGATAGATGTTGTATCCCGCGAGGTCGGCGTTTGTGACCGGGACCCAGATGAGGTCGATGAATGGCTTTTGTCCTTCGCCCGAGAAGGCCGCCTGCAGCCCAGCGGGGACGGAGGGCGGGAAGACGTCATGGGCGATGACGCGCACGGGCGGAGTGTCTTCTCCCTCGACCTGCACCTCGCTGTCGGGGCGTTTGACGATGGTCACAGCCGTAACGCGGTAGAGATAGGTCCTTTCCCATTCCAAGGCGGAGTCGGTGAAATACGCCGGCCCGGGCTCGGCCGATGGGCCGGGAACTGGAATGGGGACTTCGCCGGCAATCGCGTCTTTGCCGGAGCTTTCGTCGCGACGATAGACACGATAGCGATACTGAACGTTAGGAATATTCCGTGATTCGCTCGTGTTCGTCCAGGTGAGCACCACGCCATCGCCGGTGAGTTCCGCGGCCAGATCCGGTGGCGGCGGCAGAGTCAGGACGGCGGGCACGTGCACGCGATTCGACAATCCGGCGCCGCGAGCATTGCGGTTCAAGACCTCGACGGCGTAGGTGACCTCGGCGGCCGGATCGAGCGGTTCCATGGCTGCGGGCAGTGTGCCGGTATACGTCTGCGGCGCGGGGTGCGGGGATCCTGGTTTCTGCGGGGCGGCAGATGGTGCGGGCAACATCTCGGCGGGACTCCCGCATTCGGACATTTCATATTCGAGGCTGAGGCAGACCAGAGTCGGGCCGACGTAGCGCACGCCCTGGCGGTCGGTGGTGAGCGTGGGCTGGCTCCAAGTGAGGGTGACGCGATTACCCTTGCGGCTGGCGCGCAGATCCGTGGGCGGCTTGGGAAGTTCGAGCGAGGGCGGCCGCGGCGGCCCGGGCTGGGCGCAACCGGCCAGCAGCAGGCAGAGTGCGGTCGGCGCGAGGAACGTTCCGAGATGCAGTTTCATGCGGAAAGAGAAAGAGTACCAGAGGCCGCCCGGGCGAGTCGCCCGCGCCCACACTCATCCCGCCAGTTCGCGGACCGCTTCGCGAAAGACCTTGGTGTGATAGTCGACATCCTCGGGCGTGGTGGCGGGCGACATCAGCGCCATGTTGTGGAAGGGCGTGAGCAGAACGCCACGATTCATGGCGTAGAGATGCATGAAGCGTTCGAGTTCGAAGTCCATGGCATCGTGCGCTTCGGTTCCGTTTTGGGCGGGTTGGGGCTGAATAGATACTCGGCGCGGCATCCGAGGCGCGTGACGTGCCAGGGGAGACGGAAATCCTGAATGACTTTTTGCACGCCGGTGGTCCAGCGCTCGGCCATGGGGATCATGCGGTCGAAAGCTTCTTTGGTCAGAACTTTTGTGAGCGTGGCGCGCATGGCGGCCAGGGAGAGGGCGTTGCCGGCGAGGGTTCCACCAATTCCGCCGGTATCGCAGTCTTCGAGGCTGTGACGCTCGAGAATCATGTCCGCAACTTTTTGCGTGAAGCCGTAGGCCGCGCCGGGGACTCCGCCAGCGATCGGCTTGCCGAAAACGAGGAAGTCGGGGTCGAGATTTTCGGCGCGCGTGTAGCCGCCGGGGCCGGCGCAGATGGTGTGCGTCTCGTCGATGATGAGCAGGGTTCCGTGCTTGCGCGTGAGTTCGCGCAGTGCTTGATGGTAGCCGGGTGCGGGATGCACGATGCCGACGTTGGTCAGCGCAGGCTCGGCCAATACGCAGGCTACGTCGGCATGAGCGAGCGCCTGTTCGAGAGCGGGGACGTCGTTGAACTCCACGACGCGCGTGGTCACGGAAGGGTCGACCGGTGGTCCAATGTTGCCGCGTCGCGCCCCGGCGGTGCCATCGGGATGAAGCGTGATGAAAGTTTCATCGACCGTGCCGTGGTAGCACCAGTTGAAGACCAGAATTTTCGCGCGGCCGGTGATCTGGCGCGCTAGACGGATCGAAAAGCGGTTGGCGTCGGTAGCCGTGAGCGCAAATTGCCAGTAGGTCAAGCCGAAGCGCTGCTGCAGTTCTTCGGCGACGAAGACGGCATCTTCGGACGGCAGCATGAGGGTGATGCCGCGTTTGACCTGCTCCTCGATCGCTTTGGCGGTGGCGAAGGGAGAATGCCCGGTCATAGCGCCGGTGTCGCCGAGGCAGAAGTCGACGTAGCGATGGCCGTCGACATCGTAGAAGTGCGCGCCCTGCGCTTCGCGAACAACGGGTGGAAAGGCTCCGGCCCACTTCACCATCCAATTCATGGGGACGCCGGAGAGCAGCGACTTCTTGCCCCGTTCGTAAATGGATTTCGATTTTGGACGTTCGTCAACAAAGCGCTTTTGCTCGCGCTCGGCGAGGGACTTCAGGCGGGTGCGGTCGAGGGTCATGGGTGTTCAAGGAACGGCCTAGGTTAGCAGAAAGTGTGGGCGCGGGCGACTCGCCCGCGCTCCCTGGCCCGCGCTCAACTTGTTACGAAGAGTTCTGAAAACCGGGCGGGCGAGGTCGCCCGCCCCCACACTCGCCCGCCCCCACACTCGTCCGCACTTCTCGAACCACATCCACCTATATTCTCCAGGCTGTTGCACCAATGCCGCACGAACCGGGTTCAACCGGATGTATTCAAGTTTGGCGTCGATCCCCTCTTCCCGTCGAAGAACATGATCGAACGACTCGTCCTGCCAGACTCGGCCCTTCCGTCCGAGCAGTTTGTTGATCCGATGAGCGGATTCGCTTTTTACTTTCTGAAGAATCTCAGGCAACGAGATAGGCCCGTCACTGTCTGTCATCGGCGTGAAGACCAGGTGCACATGGTCGGGCATGACAACGAAGCCGTGTAGCGTGCACATTGTTCCGTCGAGATGTCGACAGGCCTCGACGACGATTTCCCGGGCAGTTTCCGGCAAGGGCCAGCGGCGATGGGTGGAGAAGGTGGCGAAGATGGCTTTGTTGTCTTTCTGATAGTGCGGAAGGGTGCGGCGATACTGGTACTTTCTGAGCACATCGGCCAACCTATCATTGGTCCGGGAACGGCTGCAGTGTCGAGTGCACAACCGATTTGTGATGAAAAAATCCTGAAAACCGGGCGGGCGGGGTCGCCCGCCCCCACACTTAAAACCCCACTCTTACAAAATGTAGCGCGACAGATCCTGGTCTTTCACAATCTCGCTCAGCATCTTCTGCACGTAGGCCGCGTCTACCCTGAACTCCTGGCCCTTTTTTTCGGGTGCCTCAAAACTGATTTCGTCGAGCACGCGCTCCATGATCGTGTGCAGGCGGCGGGCGCCGATGTTTTCCGTGCCTTCGTTCACGCGAAACGCAAAGCGCGCTACTTCTTCGAGCGAGTCGGGCGTGAACTCGAGTTTCACGCCTTCGGTTTCGAGCAGCGCGATGTATTGCCGGGTCAGCGATGACTTCGGCTCGGTCAGGATGCGGACGAAGTCTTCCATGGTGAGCGACTGCAGCTCCACGCGGATGGGGAAGCGGCCCTGCAATTCCGGGATCAGGTCGCTCGGCTTCGAAACGTGAAACGCGCCCGCGGCGATGAACAGGATGTGGTCGGTGCGGACCATGCCGTAGCGCGTGTTGACCGTGGTGCCTTCGACGATGGGCAGAATGTCGCGCTGCACGCCTTCGCGGGAAACGTCGGGACCATGGCCGCTTTCACGGCCGGCGATCTTGTCGATTTCGTCGAGGAAGATGATGCCGGAATTTTCGACACGGTCGATGGCGGTGCGCGTGACCTGCTCCATGTCGATCAGGCGCTGCTCTTCTTCCTGGATCAGGTACTCGAAGGCCTCGTTGACCTTCATCTTCCGCTTCTTGGTGCGCTGGCCGAAGATGTTGGGCAACATGTCCTTGAGGTTGACGTCCATCTCCTCGACGCCCTGGTTGGAGATGATTTCGAAGGACGGGAAATTGCGCTCGCGAGTTTCGATTTCGACGGTGCGGTCGTCGAGCTTGCCCTCGCGCAACTGCTGGCGCAGTTTCTCGCGGGTACGGCTGGAGGATTCGGTCAGGCTGGTGCTGGCGTCGATCACCACGCCACCTGTCGAACTGGTGGTGGAGCTTGAATCCTGACGCGGCGAGGTTGGGGGCAGAAGAATATCGAGCAGGCGCTCTTCAGCGTTGAGTTCCGCTTTGTCGGCGACGTCTTCGAGTTTCTCTTCGCGGATCATTTCGATGGCGATCTCGACCAGGTCGCGGATCATGGATTCGACATCGCGGCCGACGTAGCCGACTTCCGTGAACTTCGAAGCTTCAACCTTAAGGAAGGGCGAGTTGGCCAGCTTGGCGAGACGGCGGGCGATTTCGGTTTTGCCGACGCCGGTGGGGCCGATCATGATGATGTTCTTGGGGATGACCTCTTCGGCCATTTCGGGGCCGAGTTTCTGGCGGCGCATGCGGTTGCGCAGGGCAATGGCGACGGCTCGTTTCGCGTCCTTTTGACCGACAACGTACTTGTCGAGTTCAGCAACGATTTCGCGCGGCGTCAGTTCGTCAAGCGTGACTTGTTCTACTTCGGCGGTTCCGGGTAAGTAGATGGCCATAAAAAATCAGGTGTTAGGTGTCAGGTCTCAGGTCTCAGGTCTCAGGTCTTAGGTCTTAGGTCTTAGGTCTTAGGTGTCGGATTTTGGTTTTTCCTAAGACCTAACACCTGAGACCTAAGACCTGACTTCACAATTCCTCAATCGTTACCTTGTCATTGGTATAGATGCACATCCGGCCGGCAATCTTCATTGCTTCTTCGGCAATTTCGCGTGGCGAGAGCTGGGTGTGATCGGCCAGGGCCTGGGCTGCCGCCTGGGCAAACGGGCCGCCGGAGCCGATTGCGGCAATGCCGGTATCGGGCTCGATCACGTCTCCCTGTCCGCTGAGCAGGAACGTCGTTTCTTTGTCTGTGACCAGGAGCAGGGCTTCGAGATGGCGCAGAAATTTGTCGGTGCGCCAGTCTTTGGCGAGTTCGACGGCGGCGCGGCCGAGGTTACCGTGATACTGCTCGAGCTTGGCCTCGAAGCGGCTGAACAGAGTGAACGCGTCGGCGGTCGAGCCGGCAAATCCGGCCAGAATCTTGTCCTGATAAAGGCGGCGGATCTTCTTCGCTCCGTGCTTGATGACGGATTCGCCGAGAGTGACCTGTCCGTCGCCGGCCATGACAACCTTGTCGTCGCGGCGGACGCAGAGGACGGTGGTGGAACGGATGAGGCGTGGAACGGAGACTTCGGCTGCGATTTCGTTGGCCGCGGCTACTTGTCTGTTCTTCTTCATGAGCGCAATTTTTCATTATACAGCCCCGTGTGGGGCGGGCATTCCTGCCCGCCCTTAATTCCCTTCAAACCCCCTTCAACCCAGAGCCACTCATATTCTTCCGGCTTCGTCACAAGTCCCCTGCGAACCGGGTTCTGACGAATATATTCGAGCTTTTCGTCAAAGCTCTCGTTGGAACGTAGAACATGATCAAAGGACTCGTCCTGCCATAACGCCCCCGAAGTCCCTTCGAGCCTATTGACGCTACGTGCCGCTGGACCCTTGATGAGCTTGAGAATATCTCTCAGAGGAAACGGCCATCCTTCTGCATTTCGCATCGGGGTCAACAACAAATGCACATGTTCTGGCATGACCACGGCGGCATGCAGGTGCATCGTACGATTATTTCCTTTGAGACAATGTTGGAGCACTAGCGATCGAGCCGCCGGCGAGAGTGGTTCCTCAGTGCGTTTGCAAAACGTGACGAATAGGGGACGGTCAAATTTCTGATAGTGCGGCAATCTGCGGCAGTACTCGTACGGGTTCGATTTAAGCCGAATCATGGATTGTCATCATGGCCCGTCCAGCCGGAGGTTTCTGTGACACCGGCACATCAGTTTTGTGAGGTATTTCTGGGCGGGCAGGAATGCCCGCCCCACACACCCTTCCTGTAAAATTCACTCAGCGCATTCGGAGCCATTCTCTTTTGTCGTTTCTGGACGAATTAAACCCGCAACAACGCGAAGCGGTCGAGACCACTGAAGGTCCGGTTCTCATCCTGGCCGGGGCGGGCAGTGGGAAGACTCGCGTCATTACCTACCGCATTGCCTATCTGATCGAAAAGATGGGGGTGATGCCGGAATCGATGCTCGCCGTGACGTTTACCAACAAAGCCGCCTCGGAGATGGCCGAGCGCGTGGAAAAGCTGGTCGGCGGGCTGAGCGTCGCCAAGCCGGTGATCTCTACGTTCCACTCGTTCTGCGTGCGCGTGCTGCGGCGGGATGTTGAGGCTTTGCGGATTCCCTCCACCGTGCCGGGACAGCCGCCGATCGGGCTCACGAAGAATTTCGTCATCTACGACGAGAGCGATCAGCAGCAGGTGGTCAAAGGCGTTATGCGACGGCTCGGCCTCGACGACAAGCAACTGACGCCGCGCAACGTGCTTTCGCGGATTTCCTGGGCCAAGAATCACATGCTCGATCCACAGGAAATTTATCTGCAATCAGGCGATCCGAAGACCGAAAAGATTGCGCACATTTTCGAGGAGTATCGCAAGGAACTTCTGAAGGCGAATGCCATGGACTTCGACGACCTGTTGCTCGAGGCCATGCGGCTGCTGAAGTCGGTGGCGGCGGTCCGCGAATATTACAACCGTCGATTTCAATACCTTCTCGTCGATGAATATCAGGACACGAACCGTCCGCAGTACGAACTGATGCGGTTGCTGGCGGGTGACGGGCATAACGTCTGCGCGGTCGGCGATGAAGATCAGTCGATCTACTCGTGGCGTGGGGCCGACATTCGCAACATTCTGGAGTTTGAGGCCGATTTTCCAGAGGCGAAGATCGTACGGCTGGAGCAGAACTACCGCTCGACCGAAAACATTCTGGAGGCGGCGTCGGCGGTGGTCGCGAATAACGTCCGGCGCAAAGGCAAGAACCTGTGGACGTCGCGGCAGGGCGGGGGGAAGATCGGGTACTACGAAGCGCCCGACGGCGAAAACGAAGCGCTGTTTGCCGCCGATACCATCAACCGTTACGTGCGCCAGGCCGCCGAGAACGGCGAAACGGCGCGCGCGGCGGTGCTCTACCGGACCAACTCGCAATCGCGGTTGTTTGAAGAAGCGATGCGCCGCTACGGGCTGAAGTATCACGTGGTGGGCGGGTTCTCGTTCTACGAGCGGGCTGAGATCAAGGATCTGATCTCGTACTTGAAGGTCATCCAGAACCCGGACGATTCGGTTTCGCTGCTGCGGGTGATCAATACTCCGGTGCGCGGGATTGGCAAGACGACGATCGAGACGATTGAGCGGCTTGCGCTGGAAACAGGCTTGTCGATGTGGGGCGCGGTCGGGGAGGCTGCGACGCGGCAGTTGTTGCCGGCGCGGGCGCTGGGGGCGTTGAAGAGCTTCCGCGAGATCATCGAGGATGGGCGCGCGATGCTGGCGGGAACGTTTGTGGAGCGGGTGGAAGCGACGGCTGCGGCGAAGGCAGGCAGTAGTGCGGAGGCCGACGCTGCCGAGCTTCGCTCGGCCTGGACGGGCGAGGCGCCCGTCCCCACACAGCCAACCGGACCACAACCGGGACAGCCGAGGGCTGCTGTCCCTACGCAAACCGATGACGATACCGATTTTGATCCTGGGAACTTTAGCTTTCATTTCGCGGCCAGCGATTCGACTGAAGACGGCGTGACGGGCGAGAGCGCCGGTCTTTCCACCGACGAAGTGGTTGAAGGCTTCCGCGCTC
Organism: Terriglobales bacterium; assembly: GCA_049697355.1. Classification (GTDB taxonomy): domain Bacteria; phylum Acidobacteriota; class Terriglobia; order Terriglobales; family Acidobacteriaceae; genus Acidiflorens. The sequence goes on along the minus strand of JBAVVP010000345.1, from coordinate 2,110 downwards.
CAGGAGCAGCAGCGAATACGACTGAGATTCTTAAATTCCTCATTGACCGCACTGGGTATATCAAACAACTCGAAGAGGAAGACACGCCGGAAGCCTTCTCGCGCATCGAGAACTTGCGCGAATTGGTGAATGCCGCCATGGACTCGCGCGATCGCGGGGAGACGCTGGATCAGTTTCTCGATCACGCCGCTCTGGTTAGCGATGCCGATCAGTACGACGAGCACGCGCAGATCACGCTGATGACGCTGCACGCGGCCAAGGGACTGGAGTTTCCTTTGGTGGTGCTGGCGGGAATGGAAGAAGGGCTGTTCCCGCATTCGCGCACCATGCTCGAGCCGGATTCGATCGAAGAGGAACGAAGGCTGTGCTACGTCGGCATGACGCGCGCCATGGATACTTTGATTCTGTCGCGGGCGGTGTATCGGCGGCGTTATGGGACGGATATGCCCGAGGCTAGTGTGGCATCACGATTCTTGGAAGAAGTGCCGCCGCGGTTGGTGGAAGAGTTGGGTGGATCGCGGCGGCGGGCTTCTTCCGATGGCGGCCTTACGCGGGCGAGTCGCCCGCGTCCACACGAACATCCACACGAACACCGGGGCGGGGCTGCGCATTATTCCTACGAAGATGAAGACCAGAGCGCTGTCTGGGACCCCGGGCGGGTCAAGCCGAAGACGCCGACTCCGCTGCGGAATTACAACTCGATCGAAAACATTGCCGAATTTTTCGCGTCCCGCGGCAAGAAGTTCCATGTTTCGAAAATGCCGTCGGAGAAGCCTACGGGCAGGCGGGGATTCCGTCCCGGGCAAAAGGTCAAACACCCGAAATATGGGGAAGGGACGGTGTATCAGCGCGAAGGGGATGGGGAAGACGCCAAGATTACGGTACAATTTCCTCGCTTCGGTTTGAAGAAGCTGGTGGAGAGGTATGCCCAGCTGGAGAAGGCTTGAACGGAATTTGGTAATTTCGTAATCGGGTAATTTTGTAATTTCCAGCCCTGCGTTGGGGGCAAATTACACAATTACCCGATTTCCAAATTACAAAATCGAGAAGAGAAAAACATTTCATGGCAAATACAAAGAAGCTGACCAAAGAAGAGCGCAAGAAAACCAAGCGAGCCTCCCGCAAGAAGATCAAAGCGGAAAAGCCGAAGAAGCCCCGCGATTACGCCCGCGGATCGAAAAAGCGCAAAGTGAAAAAGCTGGCACGCGGCCAGGCGAAACGGTAAGCCGCTAGCCCGAGCCGTGAGCGTTTCCGGGCATGGGCCCTGCGCCCATGCCCGACTCCCATTGTGAGGAGACAACCAATTCTTGCCGCCATCAACTGCTGAACCTCCCGCCGGCACCGTACGCACTTCTGACAGCCAACTTCTCTGTTGCAAGTCCATCGACAAACTGATCTCGGAGTCGCAGGACCCGCAGCACCGGCTCAGCAAGACGCTGGGGCCGTGGTCGCTGACAGCGCTCGGCATTGGCGCCATTATCGGGTCGGGAATTTTCGTGCTTACGGGAACGGCAGCGGCGGGAGAATATTTCCAGGCGCCTTCCCTCTTGCATGCGCAGGCGCTCGACGTGATCGTGAATTTCCTGCGCACGGGCAGCACCGCCGGAGCGCTGATGCATGGGCGCCCGCCCGCCGGACCTTCGATTGCAATTTCGTTTTTTCTGGTGGCGATTGCCTGCAGTTTTGCTGGATTGTGCTACGCCGAGTTGGCGTCGATGATTCCCATCGCCGGCAGCGCTTATACCTACTCGTACGCGACGCTCGGCGAAATTTTTGCCTGGATCATCGGCTGGGACCTGATTCTCGAATACGTGGTCTCGAACGTCGCGGTGGCGGTGGGCTTCGCCGGATATACGAAGGCGCAATTCGCGGCGTTCGGTGTCCACTTGCCTGACAAATGGGCGAGCCCCGTCTGGGCCTCGGGACAGTGGACGGGCGCGTACTTCAATCTTCCGGGATTCCTGATCGTTTTCATTCTCACGCTGTTGCTGGTACGCGGGGTGAAGGAATCGGCCGAGACTAATAACATCATGGTCGCGGTCAAGATCGGCGCGATTCTCACCTTTCTGGTGGTCGGTGGAATGCTGGTAAAGCCGGCGAACTGGACGCC
>JBAVVP010000344.1:0-6218 GCA_049697355.1 Terriglobales bacterium | reverse complement strand
CTTCTCAGAACGCAAGAGTTGCAGTTTGTTGGTTGCGATGCGAGGGGCCGCCACGGTTCGATCATACCGGAGCCTTCGGGTGATCGGGCCACCGGGTCATTGAAAGCGAGTCATTGAAAACGGCTGGCGGTTCTTGATCGCCCGACGACCCGATGGCCTGGAATCACATGAATGGTTTTGGGAAGGGCACGGCTTCCGCCGTGCCGCTACCGGCCAACAAAAACGAGGGCTTTAGCTCCTGAGAGCCGGGCACTTGTTCTGAAGCCGCGCCCGCGGCCGACATTAGTGCTTGACGTCGAAATAAATTTTGGTGGTGGCGCGGTACTGCAGAACCTTTGCTCCGTCCAGTTGCATGTCGAGCGAATCCACGTGCGCCCACTTAATGCCCCGAACGGTTTTCGCCGCTTCCTCAACGGCTTGCTCCGCGGCTTTGGCAAAACTTTCGCTCGAAGTTCCGACTACATCGATAATTTTCTGGGTCATTTCATTCTCCTTGTAACTCGCCGAAGATTGTACTCCCGTTACGCAGCTTGCAACCGGGTTGGCGCCGGCTTAGGGGCAGCCGCGGGGCGGGGAGGGTTTTGGCGCGAACGACAAGGGCCACGCGTGCAGCCCGCGTGGCCCCGGTGTTCTTCGCTCGTCGAGAGCTATTGGTTATCGGTGATGGTGGCTGTGGCTTGTTTCGCGACCTGCTCCTGTTCGACGGGATTGATCTTCACCGTGGCCAGGATCTTCTCCAGCTTGGCAAAGACTTCGTCGCGGTTGACGGGCTTAACGCCGTCTTTCGTGCCATACCCGGCGGTGCCCACACTCAAAACGTATTCGTAGCAGGCTCCATGGTTGTAGCTGTGGTAGTACTGCGTTTCGGTTTGCGTCAAGGGGCTGGCGGTAAAGTCGGAAGTCGTCTCCATTTCGGCCGAGCCGACTTTCACTTTGTCGACGTCCAGCGGGGCGCCGTTGACATTGTGCGAATCGACAAAGGCGAAGTGCCCGCACTCCTGCTCGGTAACGCTGCGATGGACGTTCACGTTGAAAAAGGCGGACGCAAAGTCGGTGCCGGGATACGAACCGCCGGGCAGTTCGACGGTTGCGACCGCAACTCCGCCGGGCTCGACGAAGTTCATCACTGCATCCCCCAGAGGCGCAAACTGGGGCAGCGCCTTGTTGCCGGTGGTGAGCGCAAACTTTCGCGGATAGAGGAACGAAACGCCGGAGTTGGGGTCGCTGTAGGTTACGTTCGCGGGACGCTTTTTGGGCGTCTTCTTTGCGGGCGCGGCGATGGCGGTCGGGGTGGCCGCTGGCCCTGTCGCGACCGTGGCGGGACTTACGGCCGGACTGGAAATGCTGGCCTGCGCAGGCCTTGGAGATTGCTTCGAGCACGCGCTCATCGCGACTAACAGCCCAAGAATTGTGAAGCCTGCGATCATCGCCAGCTTCTGCTGGCGCGACCAGGACGACAGCATCGTCCCGCAGATTGTGCTGTTGCTCGTTACTTGATTCGTGGACTTCTTGTCACCGGATTTCCAAATCGTTGTCATTTTGTCACCTCCTCTGCGGCTGGGCGCAGTCGGAAAGGAGAAAGGCAGGAGGAGGGCCAATCAAGAATGCGCTGATTTGGCGAGACTTAGTGTGATTTTTCTCTGGCGTGAGCGTGATGGGCGAACACGCTGTGTTCGGGCAGATACATGCCGAGAATCCCACTCATCGCAAAGAACGCGATGAGTGCGGCACCCACGGTCCGGCTAAAATGCCTCTGTGACGAAGACCCCTTCCCGTTATCGCGGACGCCTGGCGCCTTCGCCGACGGGACTGCTGCACGTTGGTCATGCGCGGACGTTCTGGATCGCGGCGCAACGGGCGATCGAGAATCAGGGAACCTTGATCTTGCGGAATGAGGATTTGGATCCGCAGCGCTCCCGGGCGGAATTTGTCCACGCCATGATGGAAGACCTGCGCTGGCTGGGAATTCGATGGGGCGAGGGACCGGATAATGGCGGCCCGTATGGTCCTTACTCGCAAAGTGAGCGCCGGGCGCACTATCTGGAGACTTGGCGGCGACTGTGGGAGGGCGGATATTTATATCCCTGCATTTGTTCGCGCAAGGATCTCGCGCAATCGGCGAGCGCTCCAAATGACGCGGACGATGAACCCGTGTATCCGGGGACTTGCCGTGATCGCAAGGATGTGGCCGAGTTCAGGGAACCCGCGGGCGTGAACTGGCGGTTCCGCGTTCCCGAGGGCGAGGCGGTCGAATTTGTGGATTTGAATCTGGGCCGGCAGACCTATGCTACGGGCAGGGACTTTGGGGATTTTCTGGTGTGGCGGCGCGACGATGTTCCGGCTTACCAACTCGCGGTGGTGGTCGACGACCGGGCGATGCGGATTACGGAAGTGGTGCGGGGCGTGGATTTGCTGAAATCGACCGCGCGCCAACTGCTGTTGCTGCGTGCGCTGGGAGTGGCCGCTCCCGAGTATTTTCATTGTGAACTGGTGCGGGACGCCGCGGGCGTGCGACTGGCGAAACGGCACGACGCGCTGAGCCTCCGTCATTTGCGGAAGAGCGGGATGACGGCGGAAAGCGTGCTGGAACTGGCCTTTTCGGCCGAGCATCGCGACTTCAGTAACCTCGGCGGGTTACGCGGGTAATCGCTGCCCTGCTATCAGCGCGCTACTATAGCATCAACCGCGGGTTCTCTTCTCTAGAGGGGGCGATTATGCTCCGAGTTTCCAGCCAGCGCTTTCACGCTAACATCATCATCGAAATATTGGCATTGCTGTTCCTGACGGGCGTTGCGGGTTACAGCCAGTCGCTCGGCGACATTGCCCGCGAAAACCGGGAGAAGAAAGCTGCCGAGACGTCAACCACTCCGCCGAAGGTAATCACCAACGCAGACCTTCCCAAGAATCCTGACGGGGACGCGGGCGCGACCGAGGAAAACAACACGCCTGCAACACCGTCGCCCGCGGATGCCGCCGCCAGCCGGAAGGCTGCCCGACAGCGTGCTGACGAACAGCGCGCCGCGGACCACTGGAAGCAACAGATTCTGACGCAGAAGAATACGATTGCGAATCAGCAGGCGAGGGTCGACAAACTCAGAACCTCTATTCATTTTTTCGATGCGAACTCAAACTACTGTTCCTATGCTTCCTATGCTTGCGAGGCGTACAACCGCCGTCAGGCGCAGCGCATGGAGCGCTTGCAGCAAATGGAGCAACAACTCGACCAGCAAAAACAGAAGCTCGGAGAGATGCAAGAAGCCGCTCGCCGCGCCGGAATGCACACGGCGGTGTACGACCCGTAACGGAGACTCCGCGCGCGTGGGATCGCCTTTTCCCCGTGAACCCAGCCATTTCGGCCCTCTTCGGCTGCCCAACCCTCATTTTATGCCGATTTTCAAGGGGTACCTTACTGGAAACCGCATAAAATCTGCATAAGGTGCTACTTTTCCACAGCGCAGTGCGTTATTATGCGCTGGATACACGCAAACTTGTAAGTTCTGAAGGAGGATTCATGGCTTCTGGTATGACCAAGACTCAACTCACTCGTCACCTGGCCGAGAAGCTCGGCTCCAACAACAAGACGGCCGCGGCTTTTCTCGAGCACCTGGCCGATACGGCGATTAAAGAGACGAAGAAGAACGGTGTGTTCGTGGTGCCCGGCCTCGGCCGGCTGGTGAAGGCGCATCGCAAGGCCCGCATGGGACGCAACCCGCAGACTGGGGAACCGATCCAGATCAAGGCGAAGACGGTGGTGAAGTTCCGCGTGGCGAAGGCCGCAAAGGACGCGATCGCCCCGAAGAAGTAGTGTGTGGCGCGGACACTCCTGTCCGCGAAAAGTTAGAAGTGAGAAAAGGCCGGCTGAAGAGCTGGCCTTTTTTCTTGCGTATTCGATTTCCTTTTCAAAAGCTACAGCTCCACCAACTCGGCGTGCACGTTTCCCGATGCGATCGTCAGCTTCCCCAGGCTTACCGGCAAGCGGAAACGGCGTGGGCCGGCGCTGCCTGGATTGAAATACAACACGCCGTTCTTCTCTTCGATCTTGGGCTGATGGGTGTGACCGTAGACGACCACGCGGAATCCGGCGGCTTCCGGCTTGAGGTCGAGTTGCGCGAGATCGTGAAGCATGTAAATCGAAACGCCTCCGGCTTCGACAACTTCGGCTGTGGGCAGCCGTCGCGCCCAGGGTTTGGTATCGACATTGCCGCGAATCGCGGTGACGGGCGCGATTTTCGCCAGCGCTTGCAGAATTTCGCGAGCGCCGACGTCCCCGGCGTGGAGAATGCGGTCCGATCCGCGCAGAGCCTCAACCGCTTCGGGCCGCAGCAGGCCGTGAGTGTCGGAGATCACGCCGAGGGTCAGTCGTTTCGCGGTCATCGGTCTTTGCTACCGTGATCTTTCTTGTTTCCCGCCGGACGGACGAATGCGTCCGTCACTACGTGATTCATCACAAATCTTGCGTCGAGCGCTCACAGACTTCGCCAACCGGTCTAAGGCTATACTGCCGAGAATGCCCGAGGCCGGTCCAAACTTGGCGGACGCGTTGCGCCGCTATTGGGGATACCACGAGTTTCGCCCCAAGCAGGAAAGTGTAATCCGCAGCCTGCTGGCCGCGCACGATACGTGCGTGGTGATGCCGACCGGCGGCGGGAAGTCGCTGTGCTACCAGCTTCCGGCGGTGATTTCCGGGAAGACGGCGGTGGTGGTTTCTCCGCTGATCGCGTTGATGCAGGACCAGGCGGCGCAACTGGCGCAGATGGGCATTCCGGCGGCGGCGATCAACAGTTTTCAGAATTCCTCGGAGCGGCGCCAGGTGATGGAAAAAGCGGCGCGCGGGGAATACCGCCTGCTTTATCTTTCGCCGGAACGGCTGGCCGCTGAAAATACTTTCGACTGGCTGGCTAGGGTGCCGGTGGGTTTCTTTGCGGTTGATGAAGCGCATTGCATTTCCGAGTGGGGACACGAGTTTCGGCCTGAGTATCGGCAACTGAGCCGGCTGCGGGAGCGCTTTCCGAAGCTCCCGATTGCGGCGTTCACGGCGAGCGCGACCCGGCAGGTGCGCCACGACATTCTGAAGCAGTTGCAGATGCGCGATCCCCATCTCTACATCGCCAGCTTCCATCGCAAGAACTTGCGCTACATGGTGCACGAATGCGAAGCGCGAACGCAGATGGAGTTGCTCAGCCGCGCGCTGCGGCAGTATGCGGGCGAGAGCGTGATTGTGTATTCGCCCACGATTCGCCGGGTGGAGGAGACGGTCGAATACCTGGAGGAGAGCGGGATTGCAGCGATCCCCTATCACGCGAAGATGGAAACGCCCATGCGCAGGCAGAATCAGGAACGATGGATGTCGGACGAAGTGCGCGTGCTGGTTGGGACAATCGCGTTCGGGCTCGGCATCAACAAACCCGCGGTGCGCGCGGTGATTCATCTGTCGCTGCCGAAGTCGATCGAGCAGTACTACCAGGAGGCGGGCCGCGCCGGGCGGGATGGGCACCCGGCGGATTGCGCGCTGCTTTGGCAGAAGCAGGACCACGTTTTGTTGGATTATTTCATCCGCCAGATTTCGGATGACGCCGAGCGCGAGCGGTCCGCCGAACGCAAGCGCGTGATCGGCCGGTTCGCGGATTCTCACGTCTGCCGCCACCGCCAGATCTGCCTGCACTTCGGAGAGGTTCCAAAGTGGCAGAGTTGCGGTGGCTGCGACAATTGCGGCGCCAGGCCGGAGTGGCTGAGCAAGGAGATTGTGCGCGCTGAATTGCCAGAAGTGGCGGCGCGGAAGACATCACTTCCGCCCACATCTTTTCCATCCACTTTTCGGTCGCTGCCGCCGTCCGAAAAGCGACGGGTGCCGGAGCCCGCTCCGGCGGAGGCGGATCCGGCACTGGCAGAATATCTGCGCGAATGGCGGCGAACCATGGCGCGGGAGAACAAAGTGCCCGCGTACATTATTCTGCACGACAGCACGCTGGAGGAATTGTGCCGGCGGCGTCCCTCAAATTTTGCGGAGTTGAAGCAGGTGGCGGGCATTGGCGAAAAGAAAGCAGATGTTTACGGCGCGGACATTCTGCAGGCTCTGAGGAGCTTTGGCGATGGAGCGCGCGCCACTCCGTTGGTGGCCAAGGAGCCGACTCCGGCGGAACAGACAGTTCGCCTTTTGAACGAAGGGCGCCGGTTCGAGGAGATTGCCCGAATTCGGGCGCGGCAGATTTCGACCGTCG
>JBAVVP010000343.1:0-8585 GCA_049697355.1 Terriglobales bacterium | reverse complement strand
AGGCCGAAAAAGACGGCGCCGAAATCGGCTTGAAGGTATCCCGAAACGGTTCGCCCAGGAACTGCTCGCGGGTATGGCCGTTGAACCAGGCATAGGCGGGCGGCACATCTTTTACCAACTGAATGGTGGCGCCCACGCTCCGAACGGGCACCTTTGAACGAAGCGGCGAGCCAGTTGTTATGAAGTGGTTACGAAATGGATTACCGCACGAAATCGACCTCTGTAAACGATTGGCACTGAAAGATGGTGAGCGCGGAAGGAGTCGAATCCGCGTGAAAAAGTAGTTTCAACAACTTAAACCGCGGCAGATGGCGTCTTTCGCTGCTAGTTCGGTGCAATTCGGTGTTAACGGCACGGAAACGGCACGGGGACGGACACACAATTTCTCAGCTGCTGTAACCGCACCGGCTAAGAGTGCGGACTGGTAGTGGACCTGGTGACTCGTGCGCTTGGCCCGCGGCGAACGGATGGTCGGCGCTTTTCTGTTCGTGCGGCATCCAGTCGCGCCGCGATTTTGTCGAAAGCAGGTGTGGGCCCCTTCCAACGCAATTGATCCACGTCCTCAAACAATGGGACATCGGTTCGTAGGGTCGCCAGCGTACGGAAGAGCAGCGCGCGACCACGCTCGCGGCTGAGAGTATCTGCCAGAGCGCTGGCGTTGGCGGCGTTCACGTGCCATTCGCGCCGGTCCGCAGGAATTGATTCGAGATGGCCGTACTTGCCAAGGACAGCTGCTGACGACTTCGCACCCCAGCCGGGCAGGCCAGGATAGCCATCCGCGGAATCGCCCACCAACGCCAGATAGTCCGGGATCGATTGCGGTGACACTCCAAATTTCTTGACGACTCCCGACTCGTCCACTGTGACGCGCGTCCGGCGATTCAGCTGAACAATCCGCGTGCCTCGGACGCACTGGGCTAGATCCTTATCTGGCGTGCACAGAATCACTCGTTCGACTCGCGCATCGCGAGCCGCGAGTACGGCTGCGGTCGCCAGGGCATCATCGGCCTCGAACTCCACCATCGGCCAGACAACAATGCCCGCCGCCGACAACACGCTCTCCAGGACTGGAAATTGCGCCAGCAGATCAGCCTCAACACCTTCGCTGGTCTTGTACCCGGCCCACAAATCATTGCGAAATGACTCGATCACGTGATCGGTCGCAACCGCGATGTGTGTGGCCCAGCGGATCATCCCCAACACAGACGACAGCACGCCGCGAACGGCGGCGACCTCCCGGCCGTCCTTATCTCGCGCGGAAGGCAGTGCATAGTAGTGTCGGAATAGTTCGTAGGTGCCGTCGACGAGATAGACATCCACTGTGGAACTCCAACACCACGCTAAAGGATAAGCGTTAGCTCAGCGATTCTCGAAGGAATATCCTCCTCCGTTTTCCAGCATTGATCCGACCGCGACAATGCGATCGCCCAAAACCGTAACGGCTTGTGCGGTCGGAAGTGACTTGTCGACGGTCCAGACCTTCGCGCTCGTGATGACTATATCCGCGGAACTCGACAGCATCGGTACGGATCAGCCACTATTAAGATACAAGACGAATGTCCATGACGGGCAAGTATTGGTACAGACTCTTTTCGATACGCGTTTCTGGCATCGGCAAGGTCCGTGCGCGCGCCACGGCGATGACCAGATGCATTCTCCACTTTCATGTCGCGGAGTTTGCAGCATTGTGCGTTCTTACGGCCGGCCTCGGTTCCGGAGAGCAGACAGAAGTTCACCCGGAGCCCACGGTGGAGACGAGTTCGTTCGGAAGTCTGAAGGACGGTAGCGCGGTTGAAATGCTCACCCTGAAGAACACCAAGGGGGCTACCGCCAAGCTGATCACTTACGGTGCGACCTTAACCGAGTTGTGGGTCCCCGATCACAACGGCAAGCTTGGCGATGTTGTCCTGGGCTTCGACAAATTGGACGGCTATCTTGGCGATCATCCCTGGTTCGGAGCCACGGTGGGCAGAGTCGCGAACCGGGTTGCAAAGGGCAAGTTCACTCTGGACGGCAAAGAGTACTCGCTGGAAATCAACAATCCGCCCAACAATCTGCACAGCGGATCGAAAGGTCTGAGCCGTACGGTGTGGAAGGCAGAGCCACTGCACGAACCTCACGCAGCCGCGGTGCGCTTTACCAGCGTCAGCCCTGATGGCGACGGAGGGTTCCCAGGAAACCTTTCGGTCACCCTGGTGTATCGGCTGACCGACAATAACGAATTGCAGCTGGAATACACGGCCAGAACCGACAAGGCCACTCCGGTCAACCTCACCAACCACAGCTATTTCAATCTCGCTGGGGGGAAAGAAATTCTGGACGAAATTCTCTATCTGGCAACTGAGCACTACACTCCAGTGGACGCCACCTTGATCCCGACAGGTGAGATCCAGCCCGTGAAGGGAACTCCCCTCGACTTCACTACACCCGCAGCCGTTGGTTCCCGCATTGCGGAGATGAAGGGAAATCCGGGCGGGTACGACCACAACTATGTACTGAGCAGAGAGGCGGGAAAAATGAAATTGGCGGCCCGAGTTCTGGATCCCGCCTCTGGTCGTCAGATGGAAGTTTGGTCCACGGAGCCGGGAGTGCAGTTCTACTCCGGGAACTTGTTGGATGGAACCATCACCGGCCGACGGAAACGATTTACAAGTTTTCGGCTAAGTAGCGCGTCGCTCTTGCTCCATTTGCCAGAGGCACCATCCGACATAAGCAACGAAAGGAATTCTTATGAGGCGATTCATCGCAGTGTTCGCACTTGTCATCCTGCTGGCCGCGAACCCGAGTTCCGCTCAAAAGACCGCTACACACGACACTGACAGGACCGCAAGCCATGCGGTTGGTGGGTTGCCCGGCGCTCCTCTGGCTCGTGACCCGATCTTTGTCTACAACAACTGGTCGGCCTACGACGAGCTTTCCGACAACATTCCGCTCACCGAGCAACTGGCGATGAAAGAGCTGGACGAAATCCTGCGCCTGCGCCGTTTCAAGGTGCGCTTCGATTACTACATGATGGACGCATTTTGGTTCGACCCCGACGGCGGCTATCGCACCTGGCGCAGGCCCAATTGGCCCAATGGTCCGGATGCGTGGATCCGCAAATGCCGGGAGAATAGCGTCATGCCCGGGCTGTGGTTCAGCACCAATACGCTGGTCAAGATCAATGCCACGCCGGAATGGCGGAACTCGCTCAACGAAAAGAAGGGTTCAATGTCGTTTTCGGAAGGCGGCTTTCTGCCCAGTTTCATGGACACGATGCAGTACTGGTACGACCGCGGCATCCGCATGTTCAAATTCGACTTTGTGGACTTTGGAGCGGCCACTCCCGAAACCGCAAAGTCGAAGTCTCCCGAAGAAATTCGAACGCGCAATGCCGACGCCTTTCGGGAAGCCTTGAAGAAATTCCGCTTACGAAATCCTGATGTCGTGCTGGTGGCCTTCAACGGTTTCGGCGGCGATGTCGAATCGACGGCCAGTCCTTTCCCTTTTCATAATCCGGTGGATCTGCGCTGGCTGGAGGTGTTCGATTCACTCTATTCCGGTGACCCCCGGCCCTCCGACGTGCCCGAGATGAACTTCTGGCGCTCCATGGACATCTATAGCGACCACATGGTGCGGCGCTACGAGCAGAGTTTCCTGCCGCTCGAAAGGATTGATTCGACTGGCTTCATGCTCGGCAACACGGGCACCATTTATTACCGCAAGACGCACGCCTGGAAGGGAGCACTGCTCCTGATGATGGCGCGCGGCGGCTGGGTAAACACCGTTCATGGCAACCTGGAGTTCCTGAGTGATGACGATGCCCGCTGGTTTGCGAAAGTGCAATCGCTCTATCTCACACTGGAGGCGAAGGGACGGACGAAGACCTTCGGCGGAATTCCGGGCGAGGTCCAGCCTTACGGGTTTGGTTCGCTCGATGCCGACGGCTCGGTCTATGCCGTGGTGAACCCGGCCCAGAACGTGGAAGAAATCCAACTGCCGCGTCTGTCGAAGGAACAGGGGCCGGTCGAAGGCGGGCGGTTGATTTTTCGCGATGCGGGATTTGAACCGGTACTTTCAGGCGACCGTATCCGGCTCGGTCCGGGAGAGATGGCGGCGGTCGGCTTCGGTGTGTACGCGAGTGCGCAGTACGACCTCGGCATTCAGGAGGATGTAAGGATTCCGCGGGCAATCAGTCCGCTAAAGGTAGAGTTTTCAGCACCGAGCAAGAACGTGATTCGGGCCGAAGTAGCCCCGTCGAAAGGCGACCTGCGGATCGTCATGCAGCAACGTTCCGCCAAAGACGGAAGCATCATGCGCAGTTGGAAGGGTGGTCCTCCGAATGGCACGAACATGGGCAAAGTGTTCGTGCTGAGCGCCTCGCAAGATGGCAAGCCCGTTCCCGTTGAGATCAACTACGACAAAGTGATCTGGAGTGGCCTGTCGTGGGCTGTCGGAGAGATTAAGCGAAGTGCGCTGAAGCCGGGTGTGCCGGTGGTGATTGAGTGCTCGTCCGCTGAGGACGATGCCGTGGTTCTGGAGGGCAGAGCTTTTGAAGTCACTTATTAGGTGGAACCAACGATGATGCAGCGCGGGTTTGCCGCGGTTCCGGGAGCAGTACTGTTCACAGTTCTTGCGATTTTCTCTCCAACGGAGGCCCAGTCTCGCTCCGCCAACACCATCCTGATCGACGCCAGCACGCCGGCGCAGACGCGGGTAATTCCGAATCTGCAGCTGGGCGGAAAATCTCCAACGGGCCATGAGATCGGAGTGAATAGTCAATACCTGACGCTCGATGGCAGGCCTTGGCTGCCGGTGATGGGCGAATTCCATTTCTCCCGCTACCCCGAACAGTATTGGGAAGAAGAATTACTGAAAATGAAAGCGGGCGGGGTTCAGATCGTTGCGACCTACCTCTTCTGGATTCATCACGAGGAAATTGAGGGGCAATTCGACTGGTTGGGACAGCGCGACTTGCGCCGCTTCCTCGAACTCTGCCAGAAGCACGGACTGTACGTTTTTTTGCGTATCGGTCCGTGGTCCCACGGCGAGGTGCGGAACGGAGGCCTGCCGGACTGGGTGCTCGCGAAGGGCGCAACGCGTCGCAATGATCCCCAGTACTTGTCCTATGTCCAAAGGTATTTCGGACAGGTTGGCGACCAGGTGAAAGGTCTGTTGTGGAAGGATGGCGGGCCGATCGTGGGAGTCCAATTCGAGAACGAATACTACGGGCACGGACCCGGCGCAGGTGCCGAGCACATCTCCGAGTTGAAGAAGATTGCACGCGATTCCGGCATCGAAGCTCCTCTTTATACGGTGACGGGCTGGGGCAATCCGGATTTTCCCGCGGGTGAAGTGATCCCGGTCTTCGGCGGTTATCCCGATAATTTCTGGGAAAGCACGCTGACCGATATGCCGCCCTCCGGATATTACCTGTTCGAAAACCAACGCGATAACGGTGAGATGGGCGGCCCTTCAGCTTCGGAAAAGACGGCCCGGCGGGAGTATCCCTACTTGATGGCCGAAGCGGGCGGGGGAATGCAGGTCGCCTACCACCGCCGCCCCGTAATCCGTGCTGATGACGTCGCCGCCATCACTCTGACCCGGCTGGGTTCGGGCGCCAACCTATATGGCTACTACATGTATCAAGGCGGTTCCAATCCTGAAGGCAAGCTGACCAGCCTTCAGGAATCCATTGCCAGCGATCATGTTTACGATCTGCCAAGAATCTCCTATGACTTCCAGGCGCCCCTGGGAGAGTTCGGAGAAATGAACCCTGAGTTTCGCGCCACCAAGGTCCTGCACCTGTTTCTCAACGAATTCGGAAATTCTCTTGCCCCGATGGCTCCGGTGTTGCCCAGTGTCGTACCTGCCAACGCCGCGGATCGTTCCACCGTGCGCGCCGCCGCGCGTACCCTAGGAAATAGCGGCTTTGTGTTCTTCAACAACTACGCACGGAATTATCCGCTGCCCGATCATCGGGGAATCCAGATCAAACTCGTCTTGCCGTCCGAGACGATCACGCTGCCCCGGAAACCGATCGATCTGGCTTCTGGAACCTACGGTATCTGGCCTGTCAACCTCGACCTCGACGGAATCTTGCTCAAGTACGCTACCGCGCAACCGCTCACCATGGTGCGCGGTGCGAACGCCGAGTACTACTTCTTCCTGGCACCGCCCGGGATTCAGCCGGAGTTCGCTTTTGATGAACGCACACTGACATCCCTGAAAGCCGGCAAGGCCGTGATTTCGCGCGCATCCGGCGTTCGGTATGTTGGCGGAATCGTGCCCGGCCCTGGTATCGCGCTGAGCGCCCGATCAAAGACAGGCCAGACAGTGCATGTGATCGTGTTGACCCGATCCGAGGCGCAGAACCTTTGGAAGTTCACGGTGGCTGGCGGCGAGCACGTATTTCTTTCGCCGGCGGATGTTTTTTTCGACGATTCGGACCTGCACTTGCGCGCCCGCGACGTTCGACAACTTCGCTTCTCGGTTTTTCCCGCCCTGAAGAATGCTCCGGCCGCGAACGTGCCTCTCGAGCGAATTGGCCGTGTAGGCGTGTTTGTTGCCTACTCCGCGGCTGTGCCGACAAAACAAGTGCCCGTTCGCTGGGAGAAGATTCGCGCGGCTGCTCCTTCCGCGCCGGGGAAAGCGGGGAAGTACAACGCCATGGCGCCGGACAACTCCGACTTCGAGCGTGCCGGCGTGTGGCGCATCGTTCTGCCCGCGCACGCACTGGACGGGCTCAGCGACGTCTTCCTGCAGATTCAATACGCCGGAGATGTTGCGCGGCTCGAAGCGGGCCAGCGATTGCTGGCGGATGATTTCTACAAAGGGACGATCTGGGAAATCGGGATGAAGCGATTCGCGCCCGAAGCCTTGGGCAAGAGTCTTGAGCTCGAGATCATGCCGCTGCGCAAGGATGCCAAGATCTATCTGCCCCGCGATGCCTGGCCGCACTTTCCACCGAGCGGCGAAATCGCGGATGTGTCCGGGATAAGTGCGGTGCCTGAGTATGAAGTGCGAGTGAATTTAGGAGAGCCGCGATAGGCAACTGGCCACCGTGCGTGGTCGATGTCGCTGCCGCCGTCCTCCCATAACAAGCGATGAGAAATGATGAGAAGCAACAATCCAATGTGGAGTCGATCATGAAGAGCGTATTCGTGTTGTCGCTGGGGGGACTCGCCATCTTTGTCTGTGCTGCCGTAGCCCAGGATTCTGCGCTTCCGAAGTGGATCCAGGAGTTTCAGACGGAGTCCGCGCCGAAACTGATGCGGGACTACGCTCAACTGGCGGAGTACCGCGACGCCGACTCGGCCCTGAAGCCGCCTGCTTCGGGCGAGCAGCGCGTCGTCTTTATCGGCGATTCCATCACGAACAATTGGGACCTCGCGAAGTACTTCCCGGGCCGGCCCTACGTGAATCGGGGCATCGGCTGGCAAAACACGGCTCAAATGCTGTTGCGATTTCGCCAGGACGTGATCAATCTGCATCCACGGGTGGTCGTGATCCTGGGCGGTACGAACGACATCAGCGGAGCGTACGGCGTCATGTCGCCCGAAGACATCGAGTCCAACTACCAGTCGATGGCGCAGCTTGCCCGAAGCAACGGGATCGAGGTGATCTTTGCGTCCGTGCTGCCCGTGCACAACTACACGCCCGTCTCGCTCGACGTGTACGCCACGCACCCGCCAGAAAAAATCCTCGCTCTCAACCGTTGGTTGCAAGAGTATTCGAAGGCGAACGGATATCTGTACCTCGACTACTGGCCAGCTCTGGTGGACGAGAAGGGCCTGATGAGGAAGGACTTCTCCGAAGACGGATGTCACCCGAATGTTGCCGGCTACCACGTCATGGCGCCGCTGGCCGAAGCAGCGATTGCGAAGGCTCTGGCGCGGCCGCAAAAAAGGGTCGCAAAAAAGGGCTTGACAAGCGGAGCCTTCCGCCGTAAAAAGACGGCGTTGTAGCAATCGTTTGCCGAAAACGACTCCGAGAGGCCTCCGGCGGCGAAAACCTGGAAACGCCGGGAATGAACTTCGGGCTTTCACTCTAAGAATTGCCATCACTATAATCTGTGCGCAAAATCACAGACAAGGTGCCATTGTACTCTGTAACATTTCCAGCGGATTTCCCTCGGATACTACAGTAAACGCTTGCTGGCCATGGAGGCAATATGCGCAGAGTTCGATTCCTTGCTTTCTTCCTCCCACTTCTGTTCGTCGTCCTCATCCAACTGAGCACTCAGAACGCGGCCGCTCAGGCCAATCGAGCCTCGATCACGGGCACGGTAACCGATTCCACCGGTGCGG
Organism: Terriglobales bacterium; assembly: GCA_049697355.1. GTDB lineage: Bacteria > Acidobacteriota > Terriglobia > Terriglobales > Acidobacteriaceae > Acidiflorens. The sequence continues at coordinate 297 of JBAVVP010000343.1, read as the reverse complement.
TGGTTGCCGACGTGGAAGTGACCGCCACCAACACGGGCACCAATGTGCCCACGAAAACCGTCTCCAATGGCGACGGGATTTACGTCATCCCCAACCTATTTCCAGGTCAGTACTCGGTCGAATTCAAGAGGGATGGATTTGAAACTCTCGTTCGTCCAGCCGTCACGCTGGAGTCGACCCAGGTGGCCCGGCTCGATGCCGCGCTCAAGATCGGTGCGGTGACCGAATCGATAACGGTCACGACGGATGTGCCCGTGCTGGAGTTGGAGAGACCCTCTGTCGGGACCAACATGAAGG
>JBAVVP010000342.1:0-3375 GCA_049697355.1 Terriglobales bacterium | reverse complement strand
CGGGCCATTGAAGTTCAAAGGCCCTTGACTTTCGATGAGCCGATGACCCGATCACCCGATGGCTTTATTCGTAGCGCAAACTTTCGACGGGGTCGAGTTGGGAGGCGCGGATGGCGGGGAGGGTGCCGAACAGGATTCCGACGAGCGAAGAGACGACGATGGCAATGATGGCGGAGAGGCCGGAGATGGGGATGCGGTATTCCGTAAAGAAGCGGACGGAGAATGGGATGGCGAGTCCGACGACGATGCCGATGACGCCGCCGATGAGAGAGATGAGGATAGCTTCGGAGAGGAACTGGAAGCGAATCTCACGGTTGGTGGCGCCCATTGCTTTGCGGATGCCGATCTCGCGAATGCGGGCGCTGACGGTGGCAAGCATGATATTCATGATGCCGATGCCGCTAACCAGAAGAACAACCAACGAGACGGCGAGCAGAACGACGGTCATGGCGGTCGCTGTCTTATCGGCCACGGCCACCAGTTGGGTCAGATTCCGAACGCTGTATACGGATTCCGGCCGATGGCGCGACTGGATCACACGTTGCACCTGGGCCGTAATCGGCACCACCAGGGAAGCGTCGGTAGCAGAAAAGAAAATCTGTTTTACGGTCGGAGTTTCCTGAAAATAGCGGATGACCGAGTAAGGGATCAGCATGGTGTTATCGGTCACTTCCGATTGCCCAAATGTGTCCACCCGCTCGCGGAACGTGCCGATGATGGTAAAGGGCAAGCCGCTAAGCTTGACCGTCTTTCCGAGCGAGGCTTGCTCGGAGCCGTAGAGTTGGACCGCTAGTTTCGGGGTGATGACGCCGACTTTGTTGTGAGCCTGCGAGTCCTGCCGGTCAAAGAATCGTCCCTCGATCATGACAATGTTGCGGACTTGCTGGTATTCGGGGTAGACGCCCATGATCTGCAGGTCGCGCTCCTTGCCTCCGCCGACCGCCACGCGCTCGTTCAGCGGGACCACGGGAGAGGCGTAGGCTATGCCACTGACCTGGTGCTGAACCGCTTCCATATCATCAATGGTCAGAGCGTCATTGCCGGTGTTGGTGATGCGTTGCCCTCCACTTTCATATTCCGCGTAGACCCAATTGGAGCCGATGGCCTGAATCTGGTTCAGGAGGTACTGCTTGCCGGTAAGGCCGATGGTGGTCACCAGAATCAGGGAGGCGGTGCCAATTACCATACCGAGCGCGGTCAGGGCGAACCTGGCCTTGTTGCTGCAGAAGGTCTCATAGGCGAAGCTGAACATCTCGCCTAGGGCCAGTTGAGGGCGTCCGTTCGGGATGGTTGCGGTCGCGGTATTCATTGACTGATTAGATGCTACGGCGAGTTGGCAGTGGCGGCAAGCGAGCTTGAGCGCGAACCCTAACGTCCTGACGGCAACGGACCCACATTTCACACTTTTGGCCGCTGCGTGCTTTATCATCAACGCAAGCCAAAGTATTCAGCCCTTGCCGCCCTCCGCCAACCCGAGCGCATCTCCTGAAACGTCGAGACCGGCACGCTTCCCATCCTTCCTGGTTTCCATGGTCCTGGTGGCTCTGGCGATCCGTCTGGTCGTCATGGTTTTCCTGCTGCCGGAGCAACTCGAACCACAGCGCGACCACTGGCATTTCGGGTATGAAGCCGGTAGAATCGCCCGCTCCATCGTTCAGGGCCGCGGCTTCGGTAGTCCCTTGTTCGAAGACACGGGCCCCACCGCCTGGATGACCCCGGTTTATCCCTACCTGGTGGCCGGTGTCTTCAAGCTGTTCGGAACCTACACGAAGGCCTCCGCAATCGTGCTGCTTTCGCTGAATGCCTTGATGTCGGCGCTCAACTGCATTCTCGTCTTTCTGATTGCTCGCGTCAGTTTTGGAGATCGCGTTGCTAAATGGTCCGGATGGGCGTGGGCATTCTGTCCCTACGCCATCTATTTTCCCGTCGAACGCATCTGGGAAACCTGGCTGGCGACTCTGCTCCTTTGCTTGCTTTTCCTGATCACGCTGGATCTCGAAAATGAAAACAAGTTTCGAGAATGGATTCTTTTTGGCCTGCTTTGGGGACTGACAGCACTGACCAGCCCGGCTCTGCTCTCCGTGCTGCCCTTTCTCGCGGGATGGGTCATTTACCGCCGCCAGCGCCGCAGCCAGCGCTGGTTTGCCGTCAACGTGGTGGCCGCCGTCGTATTTATTGCGGTGATCTCACCCTGGTTCATCCGCAACTATAGGGTCTTTCATCGCGTCGTTCCCTTCCGCGACAACATGGGTCTCGTTCTGCGCCTCGGCACGAAAGGCAACACCTCGTACTGGGGAGCTTATGAACTTGGCCCCTGGCACAACGACCAGGAATGGGATGAATTCAAGCGACTGGGCGAACTCGGCTACATGGACAACAAAAAGCGGCAGGCGATCGAGTCCATTCGCGCTCATCCCGGCTGGTACGCCTGGACCACGGTGCGGCGCGCCGTCTTTCTGTGGACTGGCTACTGGAGCCTGGATCGCGCCTATCTCAAAGAGGAGCCATTGGATCCGCCGAACATATTATTCTGCACCGCGCTCACCGTCCTCGCGCTTCTCGGCTTGCGGCGGGCGCTGCGAGCGGATTTTGCCGGTGCTTTGCCCTACGCGCTCGAACTCTTCTCGTTCCCACTCATCTACTACATTACGAGTCCGGAAGCTTACTATCGGCGGCCCATCGACCCCTTTTTTGTGATCTTAGCCGTGGTCGCAGTGACGAAGAACAGTCAGCATCCAGTGGCCGGTGGCCAGTGAGAAACCTTCGACGCATCGCCAGTTTGCTCCTGTTTACCGCCATCGCATTTCTGATCGAGGGTTACCATCCGTACGCGGAAGACGCGGAGATTTACCTTCCGGGAGTCCTGAAAATCCTGCATCCGGGCCTGTATGCCCGCAATGCCGATTTCTTTGGCGAGCACGCCGGACATACCCTCTATCCGAACTTGATCGCCAGCTTGGTGCGAGTGACTCATCTGTCCTTGCCCTCGGTCCTTCTTCTGCTGCAACTCGCTTCGATTTTTCTGATGCTGGCCGCAACCCGGCGCCTGGCGGCCACTTTCTTTGAAGATGAAAAGGCACGCTGGGCCGCCGTTGCGTTGATGACGGCACTCTTGACTCTTCCGGTCGCCGGGACTCGCCTCTACGTTCTGGACCAGTATCTGAACCCGCGGAACCTCGCCGCATTTGCGGGAGTTTTTGCGGTCGCTGAGATCCTGCGCCGACGCTATCTCGCGGGAACCCTCTGGTTTGTTTTCGCTGCGGTCGTTCATCCGCTGATGGCGAGCTTTGCCATCGCGTTTTGCGTGTGGCTCGTTCTGCTCGACCAATACCGGCCTCGCACCTTGGGTTTTGCGGCGCTGTTGCCTTTTGGAAT
>JBAVVP010000341.1:0-12608 GCA_049697355.1 Terriglobales bacterium | reverse complement strand
ACCAGGGCCAGAACGATGCAGGCAGTCGGCAGCGCGAGGCGGCGATGGTATTCGATCAGGTGCCAGCGGCGGGTTACCGGGTCGCCGGTCTGCGTGCGGCGGAGGAGATCGGTAAACTTAATCTCGCCGAGTGTTGTCGGTTCGTGCTCCTGACTGTTTTGTGTCGCGGGAATCTGGATAGGGATGTCGGTAGTCTGGAAGGTGGAGATCTGGTACTGGTCGGGATTCTTGGGATCGGTTTCGTGCGTGGAACCGTCGGTGAGATGCAAGTCCAGAGTATCGGGTCCCTGGCTGACGAGCAGACCTTGGCGGGCCAGGCTGATGCGGGGCGCGGCAGGGTCCGTCAAGTCGGCGAGGAACACGCCTTTCCACAGGGCGCCGCCGGACATAGCCTTAACGTCTTGCACGTAGAGGATGATCTTCGGGAAGCCCTCGTAGAACACGCGGGGCTGGACTTCGAAAGAAGCCTGAGAAGACTTGAGGCGGTCCTGGAGCTGTCCGAGGTCGGCTAGCGAGCGGGGCGCGAGATAGACGCTGTTGCCGAGCGCGAGCAGCCAGGCCACCACCACGAAGATGGAAATCACGCGGAGGAATGTCCAGACGCCGAGGCCGCTGGCGCGCATGGCGGTCACTTCGCTGTCGGCGGCGAGACGGCTGAGTCCGATGAGGATGCCGACCAGCACACCCATGGGAATGGTATAGGTGAGCGCGACCGGGACCGTATAGAAGAAGATTTCTGCTACGCTGGGCAGGGGCGCGCTGTTGCGGACCACCAGCTCGAGGATGCGGCCGAGGTCGCGGGTGAACAGAACAAAAGTGAAAACCGCCGCGCCAATCAGGGCGTGGGAGACGACTTCTCCCAGGATGTAGCGGGTGAGGATGCGCATCCGCAAAGGTGGTTCACTCATTGCGAGTCTAGCATGAGAGCGGGATGGGGGGAGTGGTGAAGGTGCCGCGTTTGCCATCGGCAGCAGTCGAGTCCAAGGAGCCCGTGGTGAAACTCCAGCGCTCAAAACCAGCGCCTAAAGGCGCATTCATCGCACGGTACTTGCGGCACGCCTGAAGGCGTGCCCTGATACGAATCTCGCCTGCGCCACAGGCTCTTGGGGTTACCGGAATCTATGTTTTCCCACCGCACAAACTGGCGGCTGGCCACGAACGCTCTCACGCGCGCCATCGAGGAAATGCGCGCTTCGGGGCAGGAGACTCTGGATCTCACGGTTTCGAACCCAACCGAAGCTGGCATCCGTCCCGACCCGGAAATCGTGCTGCCGGCGCTGGCGAATCCTGAAGCAATGCGTTACGACCCTCAGCCCCGGGGCCTGCTGGAGGCGCGACGGGCCGTGTGCCGCTACTATCGCGAATCGCATGAAGTTTTCGATCTCGATCCCGGGCGCCTGCTTCTGACCACCAGCACCAGCGAAGCCTACTCCTATGTATTCCGTCTGCTGTGCAATCCCGGCGAAGAGATTCTTGTACCCAAGCCGAGCTACCCCTTATTCGAGTTTCTCGCCGATCTGGCCGACGTAAAGCTGGTTCCGTACCCACTTCTCTACGATCACGGCTGGCAAATCGATTTCGATTCGCTGTACAAGGCCGCCACGCCGCAGTCGCGGGCCGTGATTGTGGTGCATCCCAACAACCCGACTGGATCTTACGTCTCGGTCGCGGAAACCTCGGCGCTCAACAGTTTCTGTCGCGACTACGGTCTGGCCCTGATCGTGGATGAAGTCTTCCTCGATTATGCGCACGACGGGGCGCCGCGCGATAGTTTCGTGACCAACGCCGACGCGCTCACGTTCACGCTGAGCGGCGTTTCCAAGATTTCAGCGCTTCCGCAGATGAAACTTGCCTGGGTGGCTACGAGCGGCCCGAATGAAGCTATGGGTGAAGCAGGGGCGCGGCTCGAAATCATTGCCGATACATTTCTCTCGATGAACACGCCCGTGCAGCTGGCCGCGCCGGTGCTGCTTGATCAGCGCAAACAGATCCAGCCGATTTTGCTCGATCGTTTACGCGTGAATCTTGCGGAGCTTGATGGGCAACTCGCGGGCTGTCCTTCGTGCGTTCGGCTGCAGGTCGAGGGCGGATGGTACGCCGTGCTGCGGGTGCCCGCGCTGGGAACGGACGAAGATCTGGCGGTGGATCTCTTGCGAAAGATGGGTGTCATCGTGCATCCGGGGCACTTCTACGATTTCGCAGGCGAAGGCCATCTGGTGCTGAGCTTGATTACCGAACCGGCGGCGTTTTGCGAAGGGGTGGCGCGGCTGCTGCAGTGCGTCGGGGCTTAGAACTCAGTGCCGGTTTGGGGTTGGCGGCGAAATCCAATTACACCAACTGAGAAATGGCTGTGTGCGGTTTGGGGGTAGGGTCTTCTCCTTTGGTCCGAGCATATACTTGGACTAGTCGTCGGAAAGGATAGATCGTATGAATCACAAAAGTCTTTTGCTTATCGCGATGTTGACTCTGGCTTCTCTGGCGTGGGCGCAGACGCAAAGCGCACCGGCAGCGGCGCCAGCCACCAAGGGCGGGTCCGGCCAGATGGGCATGGAGCACCAGAGCAAGATGAAGGAGATGCACAAACAGCACATGGAGGCCATGCAGGCCGACGTGGACAAGATGAAGGCATCCCTCGACCAACTGAAAGCCAACGTGGACAAGATCAGCGACTCCTCGGAGAAAGCGCGCTGGCAGAATAACGTAGATATGTGGACCGTGATGGTGGGCCACATGGAACAGATGATGAAGCACATGGATGCCATGGGTCCCGGGGGCATGATGGGTCCCGGCATGATGCATCACGGCGATATGGGGGCCCCGCCTCCGCCTCCGCCTCCGCCAACCGAACCGAAACCGCAGTAAGCTCGCGTTCCTGTGGGGTGAAATCCTCTAGCTGCCAGCGGCTACTCCAGTTTTTTCGAGCACCAACGGGTAGCCGCTGAAAGCAGTTGCAACAGTGATCGCCAAATCCACCTTCGTGTTATCCTTCTCGCCGTTTCACCGCATGGAGAATTCATGTCGATCACCCGTCGTGGATTTCTGGAGTCGGCCGTCGCCGCTTCGCTGGCCACCGGCTTAAGCGCACAGAACAGTAGCAATAAGGATGAAAGTTCGCGCCCTGGCAAGCGGCCGATCATCGTCTGTGCCCACAATGGCGTCAAATATCTCGACGACGCTTTCGTTTTCCTGAAAGACGGCGGCGACACGCTGGACGCCGCTCTCCGCGTGGTCAAGGGACCGGAAGACGATCCGAACGACGATAGCGTGGGACTGGGTGGCCTTCCCAATGAAGAGGGCGTGGTCGAACTCGATGCCAGCTGCATGCATGGGCCTACGGGCCGCGCGGGGTCGGTGGGGGGCGTCCGCAACATCAAAAATGTTTCGCTGGTGGCCAAAGCCGTCATGGAGCACACCGGCCACGTCATGCTCGTCGGCGAAGGCGCGGAACGATTCGCCGTTGCCATGGGCTTCCCTCGCGAAAATCTCCTTACCGAACGGTCGCGGAAAATCTGGCTGCTCTGGAAGGAGCAGCACTCGAACGACGACTGGTGGGGACCGGGGTTGGCCGACCCGCAATGGAAGCCACCCGCGTTGCCGTCCACGACGCCACCAGCGACTTCGCCGCAAAGCGAACTTTGGCAGCAGCGTATTCAGCGTCTGGAACAACGGGCCGCCGAGCTGGACATCGAGCCGGAATTCCGCATGGCGGCGATCCGGCGCGTTCTGTCTCCGCCGACCGGGACCATTCACTGTTCGGCGCTCAATGACAAGGGTGAAATCTCCGGCTGCACCACCACGAGCGGCCTCGCCTTCAAACTACCGGGACGGTGCGGCGATTCGCCGATTATCGGCGCCGGCTGCTACACCGATCAGGACGTGGGATCGGCGGGCGCCACCGGCAGCGGGGAAGAGAACATCAAGGTCGCGGGAGCGCACACCATCGTCGAGAACATGAGGCGCGGCATGTCGCCGCTCGAAGCGGGCATGGATGCGCTCAGGCGCATCGCGCGCAACTACAACGGCGACATGAACAAGCTCCAATTCATTGACATGGTCTACTTCATCCTGCGCAAGGACGGCGCCTACGCCGGCGTCTCTCTGTGGAGCGGCTATTCGGAGAAGCCGCACACGATCTTGGTGCACGACGGCACGCGGCGCTCCGAGGTTACGGTTTCGTTATTCAAGGGCGCGTCGCATGAGTTTCCACCGTTCCCGGTGGCGATGCCGAAGGAATTAACCAAGGATTCCGTCTACGTGAAATAGGCGCGTGAAATAGGCAAAGCAACGCCCAGCAGCCTGCGGCGAAAGTCGATTTTGATGCCGGCCCCTAAAGGGGCGACTGATTTTGGAGATGTTACGGCATCGCTAAAGCGATGCCCTGATACGAATCCCACTTTGACCACAGGCCACTCCGCAAAGGCTGGTTTTGCCCCTTCCCACCGGGTGTACAATTATCTTGTTAGGACCGCCGCTTCATGGGGCTCTTGCCCGCGTTCGAGGCTTGAAAATGAACGTTCACGTCAGCTACAAGGTCCAAAAAACTCCCGACATCGAAAAAGAAATCAGCCACCAGATCGAAAAAATCCAGAAGCGGCTTCATGTCTTCCGGCCTGAACTGGTACATCTGAAAGCCGTCATCGATCAGAATTCGGCGCGCGAGGGCACGCTCGTTTCCGTGAATCTGCGCTTGCCCTCGGGCCAGTTGACCGCCGAGGCGAAAGCTCCTAGCCCCACCTCGGCCATCAAGGCGGCCTTCGACGAACTCGTTCAGCAAATCGGCCGGCACAAGGAACTGCTCCGTTCCAGCCACAAATGGCGGCGCTGGCGGGGCGGTCCGCAGGAGTCTCCCGAGCCCGGCGTCCCCTTCGAGCAGACGCTGGCGGCGGTTCTGCCGCCTACCATATCCGCCGACGACATCGGTTCCTATGTGAATGCGAATCTTGGCCGCCTCGAACGTTTCGTGGACCGCGAACTCTACTTCCGCCGCGCCGACGAGGAAATCGTGGAAGACGGCCTCTCCACTTCCGAGGTGGTGAACGAAGTGATTGCCCGCGCTCTCGGCGATCGGGAGCGTCCAGAGAAACTGTCGCTCGAACCGTGGCTGTACCGCCTGGCCCTCGAAGCCATGAACGAAATGACGGCGCGCCTGCAGGAACTGGAGTCTCCTGACGCGCTGCATCTCGAAGCCAGCCGCCGCCGGCAGAATGTCCAAGGCTCGGACGAGGCCGCATTGCAATTTCATCAGCCGGACGAAGGCTGGACCCGCGAAAGCGCGATCCCCGATCGCCGCGTATCCACTCCGGAACAGGCTGCCTACTCCGACGAAATGATTGCCCTGGTGCAAGCGGCGCTCCGCGGCGCCAGCCGCACCGACCGCGAAGCCTTCCTTCTCTACGGGATCGAGGGCTTTTCTCTCAACGAAATTGCCGCCATCACCGGCCGGCACGTGGAGGCCGTGCGCGAGAGTGTGCAACGGGCGCGCGACTGCGTGCGCAGCGCGCCTTCCATCGCCAGCGAGTTCCACCAGGAACTCTTAGTCAAAACTCGAATCTAAAATTTCCAGTACCAGCATCTCAGTATTTATCTCAAGTATTGAAGGAGAGTCGAGATGATGACCCGGGATGAAATCCGTGAGTTGGCGTCTTTTCAAGTGGACGAAACCAAAGGGGCGTGTGCCCTGAGTTTTTACTTCCAGCCTGATGTTCCGCAGGATCGTTCTCATCGGCGCGAGGCCATCGTGGCCAAAGATGTGGTGAAGCAGGCGCTGAAAAGCGCTGCCGCAAGCGGCAAGAATGGCTCCCTTCACGCCGACCTCGATCGCGTGCTCGACCTGGCTACGAACCTGCGCGGCAACGCCCGGGGGAAGGCGGTCTTTGCCTGTTCCGCGCACAACTTCTGGAAGGAGTACGAACTGCCGCCGCGTCTTGGAGCTACCCGAATTTTTCTCCAGCCTCGCTTTCAGCTGAAACCGCTGGCCACTTTGCTGGGCGCGCAGCCCGCGCTCTGCGTCGCCATGGTCGACCGCCAACGCGCCCGGGTCTTCGACCTTCGCCTGGATGACCTGCGCGAGCGCGGAGCCATCGTCCACATGCTCTCGCGCAATGCCGCCAGCTACGGTTACAACGGCTACGAAGGCGGCCATGCCGAACGGCGCGTCTCCGAGGAAGCGTTGCAGCATTTCAAGGCAGTTGCGGAGCGGCTGCGGACCGACTTCGAAAAAGGTGTTTGGGAGCGCCTCATCGTCGGTTGCCAGGATGCCACCTGGCCCGAGTTCGAGGCTCACCTTCATCCCTACGTGAAGCAGCGCTTGATTGGCCGATTCTCCGCCGATGTCGCCAGCGTCGCCAATGAAGAGATTCGCGATCACGCCGGCGCCGTCCTGAATCGCTGGATCATGGAGCGCGCTTCCACCAAGGCCAACGAAGCGGTAGATTTCGCGAAGTCCAACGGACGCGGTGTCACCGGGCTGCGGCGCGTCCTGCGCGCGCTGGAAACCGGGGAAGTGCAGACCCTTTTCCTCTCCGAAAACTATTCGGCTCGAGCTGTCGAGTGTCCGAACTGCGGCCACCTCGACGCCCATCTGGTAACCTCGTGCGTCGCGTGCGGAAGCCTTACTCGCGAACTCAGCGATGTGTCGGACGCCATCATCCCCATCGCGATCCGTCGCGACATCGAATTGCTCTACCTCAAGGAACACGCTGATCTGGATCGCGCCGGAAGCATCGCGGCGCTGCTACGCTTCCGCTCCGACCAGACGACGGGGCAGATCGCAGTGGCATCGTAGGGCAGGTTGGGTCGAAGACGTAATTTGTGATCATAGAGACGCGGCCTCCGCGTCTCTATGAGTCATTGTTTGACGCTGTCGAGGAGCTTCTTTTCCGCATCGCTCGGCGGTTCGTACTTACCCCCAAGGTACTTAGCGAGGAACTCTTCCGCCGCGGCATTGAATGCCATTTTGTTTTCGGGCCGGGCGAAACCATGTCCTTCGTCAGGGAAAACGAAGTATTCAACCGGCTTGTTATTTTTGCGCATGGCGGCGACGATCTGGTCGCTCTCCGCTTTGTTAACGCGCGGATCGTTGGCGCCCTGGCCGATCAGCAAAGGTGCCTTGATCTGCTCGGCCTTGAACAACGGCGATTGTGATTTCAGAATTTCTTCATTGTCTCCCATGCGTTTGTGAAAGACGGAGAGCAGCGTAGACCAGTACGGGGGGATGGTTTTCAGCAAGGTGTTGAGGTTGGAGGGGCCGACGATATCGACGCCACAGGCATAAGCATCGGGTGCAAAGGCAACACCAGCGAGAGTGGCGTAACCGCCGTAGCTGCCGCCCATGATGCAGACTTTCAAGGGATCGGCGACGCCTTGCTTGACGACCCAATCTTTGCCGTCGAGCAGATCGGTGCGCATAGTACCGGCCCATTGCCGATCGCCGGCGTTGAGGTACTGCTTGCCGTAGCCGGTGGAAGCTCGGAAATTGGGCTGGAGGACGGCGTAGCCGCGATTGGCAAGCCACTGCGCGTAGGGATCATATCCCCAGAGGTCGCGTGCCCAAGGACCGCCGTGCGGGAAAACGACCATGGACAGGTTCTTCGGTTCGACGCCAGCGGGAGTCGTGAGATACCCGTAGATGGTCATACCGTCGCGAGCCTTGTATTGGATCGGTTTCACTTTCGCCAGCTTGAAGTTCTCGAGCGCCGGACGGTTGCTGAAGAGCACGGTCGCTTTTTTGCGGGCGCGGTCGTACAGATAGTAGTAGATGGGAGCATCGTCACCCTCAAAGGTCACAATCCACTTGTCATCGGCCAGGTCGCGGCTGACGTCACTGATGTCGGCGTCGCGCACTTTCTTGAGGGCGTCGAAATCTGGCTGTAGCGCCGGGTCGAGAATCTGGAAGTCGCGGCGCTCTCGCAGGAAAACCACCGCCTGGAGCTGGTTGGTCCGGGGATGCGTGACTACAAACGAGACGTCGAATTGCGGGTCTTCGGCAATGACCGTCCTTTTTCCGGTGGAGACGTCGACCGAAACCAGACGGGCGGCGTTGGCCTCCAGAGAAGTGATAACCCACAAAGCGCGGTTGTCCGGAGAGAAGCCGGAGACGTTGCCCAAAGTTTCTTCGGGGCCCCACTTTATCAATTCACGCCAGGGCGATTTTGCGTTGTCGCGCACGCGGATCACGGCGCCACCATCGTCAGTGGTCACCTGCGCGGCACGAACCTGAAGGTCGTGATCGGGCTGATAGCTGGTAACATCGCCCGGGTTCTCCGTATCGAGCGTGACTTCGGCAGTCTGGAGATTCACCCGGTAAATATCAAAGAGCTTGGGATCGCGTTTATTCAACTGAATGAGGGCGGTCTCGGGATGGGCAGGCTCAAGAGCGACGATGTCGGCGCGGACCTTGTCGAAGGGTGTCAGGTCGCGCGTCTGTTTGGTGGCGACGTTGGTTTGATAGACGCGCCAGTTCTCATCTCCGTTCTGGTCCTGGGCATAGAGGATCGTCTTCGAGTCGTACTGCCAAAACAGATTGCGAATGCCTCGCTTGCGGTCGTTGGTGATGGCGCGATCGTCTGTTTTGCCCAGAGTGCGTACCCAGATGTTGAGCACTCCCTGGTCAGGGGCAAGGTAGGCGAGCATGGCGCCGTCGGGCGAAATTTGTGGCGAAGAGCGTTCAGGATTGCCAAACAAGACGCTACGCAGAATCAATTGATTCTGGGCTTGGGCGAATGCGCTGAAGGCAAGGAGAAAGAAAACAGCAATGCGGGCAGTGCGGTGAAGGCTCATCAAAAGACCTCGGCAGTCGGCAGGATTGTACGTCAGCTCAGATACGATGAACAACTGAGAGCGGTTCCGTGAAAACTTCATAGTGGCTTCCGATTGTGGTGGAAACCCTCAGCCTGAGCGAAAATGAATTCATGATCCACAAGATCCTTCCCGTAGGCCCGCTGCTATGTAACTGCTCCGTCATCGGCGATGAGACTACGCACGAAGCCATGGTCATCGATCCGGGCGACGACATTGAGGACGTTCTCGCCATCGTCCGTCAGTACAAGCTGGAAGTGAAGCAGATCGTCATTACTCACGCCCACATCGATCACGTGGGCGGGGCGATGAAACTGCGCGCGCAGACAGGCGCGCCCATCCTGCTTAATCAGAATGATTACGCGCTGCTGAAGATGCTCGACGTGCAGGCTTCATGGCTCGGCATGGCCGCACCGGGCAAGGTTGCCATCGAAGCGAGCATTGGAGACGGCGATGCGCTGCAGGCGGGCGGACTGAGGGCGAACGTGCTCCACACTCCCGGCCACACCGAGGGCAGCGTCTGTCTCTATTTCCCCGCAGAAAAATTGCTGATCGCCGGCGACACCTTATTCGCGCGCAGCATTGGACGCACCGATCTCCCCGGAGGATCGTTCGAGAAAATCATGAGCTCGCTGCACGACCGCGTGTTGACTCTGCCCGATGAGACTGTCGTGATTCCAGGACACGGCCCCCGAACCACCATCGGCGAGGAAAGGGAAGAGAATCCCTTCCTGAAAGCAAGGTCTTAGGTCTCAGGTCTTAGGAAAAGCAAGATCTTGCGGGCGCTGTTGTGGAGCGACTGGACCGATGGCCTGGGGAGCAGTTCCTGAGACCTAAGACCTAAGACCTTTATTTTTGTGGCGCCTGGTTTTGTGGAACGGTAGGTGGAGCGGACGGCGTGGCCGGTGCCGCGGGCTGCGACTTGGTCTGCGACGGCTTCACTCCCGAAAGCACCGACGTCGGCCCGGTTCGGCGGGCTGCATAAATCGAAAGCGTGATCGACGTGAGCATGAAGATGATCGCGGACCAAGTGGTCGCCCGGGAAAGAACCGAGGCCGCGCCGCGCGGGCCAAACGCTGTCTGGCTGCCCTGACCGCCAAACGCCGCGGCCAAGTCGCCGCTCTTTCCGCTCTGCAGCAAAACGACTGCAATCAGAAAAAAACAAACGATAACGTGAATTATTGTGATCAAAATGGTCATTGCAAAAAGCGCTCCGTTGGGGCCGCGGCCCGGTTTCACATTCCGGTGGAATCAATACGCTGGTGCGGAAGGGGGGATTTGAACCCCCACGCCTTTCGGCGCCACCCCCTCAAGATGGTGTGTCTGCCAGTTCCACCACTTCCGCACTTTGTAAAGTACTTGTAATCAATAGTTTAGCAAGATCGTCCGGTGAGGGCATTTCCAACTGCACCGGATTTTGCACCGACTTCTTGCACGCCATGCGCTCCTCCGGCCGCTGCAAGTCTGCCAGCCGCGCAAACAACTTATGGACCGCAGCCTCCCGCGGGTGTACGTAACGCATCGTGGTCTTAATGTTATCGTGACCTGCGACATACTGCAACGTAAAGGGGTCGGTGTACTCTCCGGCCTCGGTCAGAAAGGTATGTCGAAGGGCGTGCAGGCCGGCATCGGGGTGAGTCTTGATCTTTTTCCGTATCTGGCCTATCTGTTCCTCCAGCACCCAAGGCCCGAGAGGCTTTGTCGGATCTTGCGGGCTCGTGAAGACATAGTCGCACCTGGAGTCTTTCAGAAGTCGTTCGAGTACGTCCTTCATTTCGTGATCAATCACCAACTTGCGCTTGCGCGCCCGCCGCTTCAGGCCGCGCTTGATTAGTAGCTCTCCGCAGATTTTCCCATCTGCACGCTGCTCCGAGTGGAAGCGAACGCAATCTTTCATCAGGTTCAGCATCTCGTTGCGACAGATACCGGAGTGCCGCGCCAGAATGGAAGCGGATCGCAAAGGTTCAGCGGCGCGCGAAGTCCATTGCGCATACTCCGCTGCGCTGAAGACGTAATCCGTTTCACGCTCTGCTCCTTCATCCTTCGTGTACTGTTCGACCGTCGGAACTTTGGCAATCAACTTAAGCTTGAGATGCGCATAACGCAGGGCCTTGCGGAAAGTGGCCAAATAGCGATTAACTGTGGTTTTGCCCACCGGTGTAGGTTTTCCGTCACGCCGTCGCCCCGCTTGCTTCAAAGCCCAAGTTTTGAACCCTTCGATATGAGCTTCGTCGATCTGGTCGAGGGGTAGATCAGCCCAAGGACCGTAACGGAGCAGCTTCCGATAGCTCTCCTGATAAAACTTTACTGTGCCGTTTTGTTCGGCTTTGGCTGTGGCAACCCAGCCGTCGAAAGTTGTTTGGAACTGTCTCAGCGTAGGAATGCCCTTGGGCTTTTCATCGCTCGCGGAAGATTTCCGCTGCGGCTCGGGTCCTTCGAGGCCAGCGGCCTGGCGAACAATGCGAGCCCGCGCCGCGCCTGCGATAGCCTCTGCTTCACGCCGGTTTTCGGTTCCAGTCGAGCGGTAGTATTCCTTGCCTCGGAACTGGAATTTGTAGGCGTAGTACGAGCTTCCGCTGCGTTTGAATACTTTCATCAGCCTGCCGCACGTCGGGTGTTGCTTGTCACGAACTGACGGATCGTTTCCGGCCGAATCATGACTCTTGTGCCGACTTTCACATAGTCGATCCTACGGCCCTGAATCCAGTCTCGCAAGGTCTTGACCGAAATGCCTAGCAAATGGGCAGCTCTGCTCACGTCGAGCAAGGGTTCGATGGGATCCGATGCAAATGCTGGGGGCATCGCTTCGTGCAATGTGCACCTCGACTATGACCTTATACTTGACAATATCGCACTTGTGCACGTACAGTCAACATGTAACGTTACTGCTTTATCGCGTGTAACCATCGGGAAAGGACCTCCATGGCAGAAAAGGCATCGACACCGCAGCAGCCGGTGATTTCTATCCGCATTTCCGAGGCGCTGCGCTCCAGGCTTGAAACCTTGAGGAAAATCATGTTCCTCAAGAGCGGCCAAACGGTCTCGACATCGGAGGTGGCAAAGCAGCTGCTTGAGTCTGCCCGAGACGACCGTCTTGAACTGGTAGACCTGCTCAAGGAGCCGACCGATTCCTTGCTGAGAATTCGTGGGAAGGCGGACTCAGGACTCTCGCTTTCGCAGGCGGAATGGACCATAGTGGCCCACTACTGTGCGCGGGGTGCCGAGTCATTTACGAACACCGCACAAGGCCAGATCTCCTACGAGTCCCTGGCCGAAATCCTTGAGGCATTCCTTGCGGCTTACGCCATCGCACGCAGACCGAAAAAGTCCCCAGTGGACTTTGTCTACCTGATGAGTCTTCCAGACGACAAACAGGTGGAGGCAAAGGGTGAGGATGTTGGGAGCGATGACGTGCGCCGGGTGGTGAATCACACCATTCGAATGCTGAGGAACCCGGCCCAAAAGCGGCGCAAACCGATCCTCGCCGTGCGGAATCTCTACCGACTTCTCGATGAGGAAGTGTTCTCGAATATCGAGAAGCTGAACGAGGTGCTTTGGCCACACTGGACGACCCTATGGCGGGTATGCGCGCGCGGCCACTATGCCCTTCACCGAAAGCCCCTGCGCGAGAAGGCGCCTGCGGAGGCAAACGACGAGGATTTTGAGCTTGCGGTTCAGACGGCATTGCCCTCCTTGGAAGAAGGCGGATACCGCCTCGATCTGGTGCGGGAAGAGGGGAATGAATTCTCCCCTCGTTTGGAGTTTCCCGGGCCACTTGCCCCGCACTATCCGGTGTGTGGATACCCGAGGAT
>JBAVVP010000340.1:0-3054 GCA_049697355.1 Terriglobales bacterium | reverse complement strand
GTACTGACACCCTCGTCCTGCGCGACAACAAAGGCAATCCCGTCTGGAGTTGGCACCGCTGACCGCGGTCTCTAGAAAATCGCGGATAGTCAAATACGATTACTTCCGCGTCTCTTGGTCGGTATCACTTCAAGAGCAGTGACCACATACCAACCGCAACTACGCCGAGAGTACGATCCGGGCTTATCTAGGAGCCCTGGAAGAGTTTCGACTTTACGCCCAGAAACGGCTCGATCATCTGGGACCGAATGATCTCCGCCGCTACCAGGCACACTTACTGGAAGACAAGAAGCTCTACAAGGCTCCCCTTTTTCGCCCTGGCGGGCATCGCTGCTTATGACCAAATCCGCCGCCAGCAGCTGCTCAAAAATCACTCCTCCAATCACGATGCGAGGTACAATGATTTTGCCGGGTGAAACGGCAGCGGGCTCTGCAGCGATGCGACCATGCCGAGGGATAGCTTGGTTGGGCTCATCGAGACGATCACTGCATCTGCGCGAATATCCTTTTCGCGCTCCTGCCAACCCGCATCGGATCCGTAGAGCCGCATGCCTTGAAAACCACCGCCCGAAGGACGGAATCTACACTACCGGAGTCCTTCCCCAGTTCACGCTGAGGCGGCACATTTGCAGTCTGGCGCGCAGACTCTTGTGCATAGCAGCGCGGGGCGCGAGGAATGTAAAGACTGCCTCATGGAAGAAGGTTCTAAAATTCGCAAGATCGCGTTTGTCGGCGATCACTTACCACGCAAGTGCGGCATTGCGACGTTCACGTCTGACCTGCTTGCCGCCGTGGCAGCTGCGCATCCCCAAAGCCAGTGTTTCTCAGTGTCGGTGAATGACATTCAAGGTGGCTACGAGTACCCGGAAGTAGTTCGCTTCGAGATTGAGGAGCAGGATTTATCGTCTTATCTACGTGCTGCGGATTTCCTCAACATCAGCGACGTGGACATCGTCTGCTTGCAGCACGAATTCGGCGTTTTCGGCGGGACGGCCGGCGGCCATATCCTGGCACTCCTGCGCGAATTGAGAATGCCCGTTGTCATTACGCTTCATACCATTTTGCGTGAGCCGAACGCCAACCAACGGCGCGTAATGCACGAGTTAGTCGCGCTCTCGACCCGGCTCGTGGTCATGGCTGAACGGGGGCGACAGATGTTGCAGGAGATTTACCAGGCACCGCCGGCCAAGATCGATCTCATCCCGCATGGCATTCCCGACGTAGGTTTTGTCGATCCGACCGATTTCAAGGACCAGTTCGGTGTGGAAGGCAAGGTGGTGCTGCTCACGTTCGGGCTGCTTTCGCCGAACAAGGGGATCGAATATGTGCTCAACGCCCTGCCGCACATTCTAGCGGAGTTTCCCGACGTTGTTTATATTGTGCTGGGCGCCACCCATCCCAACGAACTACGCGAGCATGGCGAAGCCTACCGGCTCAGCCTCGAAATCCTTGCCAAAAAGAACAAACTCGAGAAGAACGTCATCTTCTACAACCGGTTCGTAGAACTTGAGACTCTGAAGGAGTTCATCGGCGCCGCAGACTTTTACATCACGCCTTATCTCAACGAAGCGCAGATCACGTCGGGCGCGCTAGCCTATACGTTTGGTGCGGGCAAAGTGGTAATTTCGACACCGTACTGGCACGCTGCGGAATTGTTGGCGGAAGACCACGGCGTGCTGGTGCCGTTCTGCGACGCCCCGGCCATAGCGCGCGAGGTGATTGGCTTGCTGCGCGACGACACCCGCCGGCATACTATTCGCAAGAATGCTTACAAGCTGGGCCGTGAGATGGTCTGGAGCAACGTGGCTCAGCTCTATATGCGCTCGTTCGAGTTGTCACGGATCGAGGGGGCGGCGCGATCTCGAAAATCTCTCGCCACGAAGACGCTCGACCAAAAGCCGCGGGAACTGCCGGTGTTGAAGTTGAGTCATCTCTCGCGGATGACCGATTCAACCGGAATCTTCCAACATGCCATTTTTAGCATCCCGAATTTTTCGGAAGGCTACTGTACGGATGACAATGCTCGCGCATTCATCCTCGCGGTACTGCTCAGTGAATTGGGAGAAGAGCCAGAGCGCGTGCGGACCCTGGCCACAACCTACGCGGCGTTCTTGCATCACGCGTTCGATCTCAGAGTGAAACGCTTTCACAACCACCTGAGTTTCGACCGCCGCTGGCTCGATGAACAAGGGTCAGAGGATTGTCAAGGGCGAGCGCTCTGGGCGCTGGGTGTGGGCGTGGGCCGTTCGCCTTATCGGAGCTTCCAGATCATGGCTGGACAACTCTTCGCGCTGGCGTTGCCAGCTCTGACGGAGTTCACTTCGCCGCGGGCGTGGGCGTTCGGTCTTATCGGCATTCATGAATACCTGCGCCGGTTGAGCGGTGACAGCCAGGTCAACCAAACCCGTGAGATACTCACTTCCCGGCTCATGGAACTTTTCGAAAGGACCGCCCAGCCGGACTGGCGCTGGTTTGAAGAGGATGTGACTTACGATAACGCGAAGCTCGCACACGCCTTGATTCTGAGCGGACGTGCAACCGGACAACAAGCGGTGTTTGAACGAGGCCTGCAGGCCCTGCGCTGGCTGACGGAATTGCAAATCTCCGAGAAGGGTCACTTTCGATCCATTGGCACCAACGGATTTTATCGCCGCGGCGGTATGCGCGCCAACTTTGACCAGCAGCCCATCGAGGCGCAAGCAATGGTCTCAGCCTGTCTTGAAGCCTATCGCGCTACATCGGACCTCTGGTGGTACGAGCAGGCGCAACGCGCGTTCGACTGGTTCATCGGCTGGAACGATCTCGGATTGGAACTCTACTCTCCAAAAACAGGCGGCTGCCGCGATGGGTTGCACGTGGATCGGGTCAACCTGAACCAGGGAGCGGAATCAACCGTGGCCTTCTTGCTTTCGTTGGCGGAGATGCGCTTGGCGCAAAATATGCTGACGAGTTTTAAGGAACCGATCGCCGCCTAAGAGTAATCGCGGCCTCCGGTCCCGTTTCTCTGGAATAACCAGTCCATGAACGACAACTCGATTCACGTCAAACGCACGG
>JBAVVP010000339.1:0-7472 GCA_049697355.1 Terriglobales bacterium | reverse complement strand
GCGAATGTCGGCGGAGGCTACTTTCGTGTCGGCGAGCGCCACCTTGCGCAGCGGGTTCTTTTCCAGCGCGATCTTGACCGCCTGCGGAAGGGTAAGGGACGCGGGCTCGGCTGGTGGCTGAGCCGTTGCCGCTTGCGAGATGGCCAGTACGGCAAAGGCAGCCAGGACGAACTTGAGGCGAGCGCTCAACCTACTTCTCAACTGATTTCTGAAGTTGGTTCTCAACTCTGGACTCCGGCAGTCTCGATCGGTTTGATCCACTCGGTTTTGTCCTCGACGACTTCGTAGGTGGTATGAAAGCTTGCCGTCTTTTTCACCATCGCCCCTACCGAACAGTACTTTTCTTCGGAGAGACGGATGGCCTCCTCCAAGGCCGCCACGTCGATTCCGTATCCGGTGACGACGTGGTGAATGCGGACCACGGTGAAAACTTGTGGGGGACGGTCAGCCTGGTCGGCTTCCACCCTCACTTCGTATCCCGTGATCTTCTGGTGATACTTCTGGCGCAGGACCGTGATGACATCGAACGCCGTGCATCCGGCGAGGCCAGCGGCGATCAGTTCGATGGGCTTGGGACCGGTGCCTCCGGCGGCATCGTCGAGCAGCAGATGATGGCCGCTGCCGGTCTGGACGACGAATTGGCGCCGCTGCATAAGTGGTTGAGTTAGTTCGACTTTGGCGCTGATCATGATTGCCTCTCGGGGTTATTCTTGAGAACCACATGAATAAATGCAGGGACGCCTATCTTGTTACAGAAAACTTCAGCGCTGGTGATGACAAAACCGGCCGCCGACGGTCGAGGAACCTCGTCGGTCTCAGCCAGGAAATCCTCTCAGCTTGCGGGTTGCGCGAACGAGATTTAATAATGATGAGGTGAATCCAATGAATTTTTCTATCCAGAAGAGCTATGTCGTTTCCGCAGTCGCGGTGCTGGCGTTGATATCGGCGTCCGCTGTTTTTGCATTTCAGGCGACCTCAATACCCGCTTCACGGCTGATCAACCCGGAAGAACTCGTGAAGATCCTGCAATCGTCCAAGGGGGAAAAACCACTGCTGATTCATGTCGGGTCGCACGTCATGTACGAGCAGGCACATAGTCCCGGCTCGGAGTACATCGGCCCCGCTTCCTACGAGAGCGGCATACAGCAACTGCGGCAACGGGTGCAGACACTGCCTAAGAAGAAGTTCATCGTGATCTATTGCGGATGTTGCCCATGGAGCCACTGCCCTACCGTCAAGCCTGCCGACGACGCGTTGCGCGCGCTGGGTTTTACCAACGTGAAGGTGCTCTATATCGCCGACAATTTCGGCGTGAACTGGGTGAACAAGGGCTACCCGGTTGCAAAGGGAGATTAGGACCGGCGTGCTGGGTCGTTCAAAGAAATTATTGGTCTTCGGGACGGCGATCGCTTTGGCGATTGCGCTCCATTTCCTCAATGCGCATCGCAGCGTGCCCGCGGGCGGCAGGGTTACAAACATCGCCCGGCATCCGTTGGCTCCGGAATTCTCGCTCCCTGAATTAGGCGGACAAACGCTTAATCTCTCTGCCTACCGGGGTAAAGTCGTTCTGCTCGACTTCTGGGCCACCTGGTGCGGCCCGTGCCTGGAGGAAATTCCGCATTTTGTGGAGTTGCAAAACAAATACGGGGATCAGGGCTTGCAGGTGATTGGCATTTCCATGGATGACGGGCCTGCTCCTGTCCGCGACTTCTACCAGCGTTTCCACATGAACTATCCGGTTGCCATGGGCAACGCGAAGACGGGCGAGCTATACGGGGGAGTGCTCGGCTTGCCGATCGCTTTTCTCATCGGCCGCGATGGCCGGATCGAGGCCCAACACATGTGCGCGACGGATCCATCGGTTTTCGAGCGGGAGATTCAGGGTTTGCTGCAACGTCGGTGAATCGCGAGAGATTGAACCATTGAGTCATTGAGTCATTTGGATCAATGGAGAGCTGAGTTAATGAGTGTAAACAGGGCGATTACACGTTTTGACCGCTGGTCAATGAGCGATATCGGGATGCTTCGCCACTTGAGACAACCCCTAGCGGTGGCAGCTCGGATAATTTCCTGTTTGCCGACCATCGGGTTGCGACTGGTCAAACTCGGCGTCAGGGACAGGTTTGAGATCAGACCGTCGTCCCGGTGATCGGGCACAGGGTTTGTGCTCTATCGTCAGGTTGGTCGCTGCACTCTTCGCCGTCGCGCCTAGACTGGCTCAGCTGTGGGGGTACCAGAGATGTCTCTACCCCTGCGCGCGATGCAGCGATACTGTTGCTTATGTGTGGGGGAGACGGCGGGACTTTTCCGCTTGCTCCCCTTTTTCTTGCGCGAGGACGGCCTCGCAGGCAAGAACGTATTCTCCAAACTGCGTGGGCCGATCGCGGGAGCTTCGGCGCGATGCAGCGTTACGTTTGTATTCATTGTCATTTCTACCAGCCGCCCCGGGAAAATCCGTGGCTGGAGGCGGTCGAGCTACAAGACTCCGCTTCTCCCTACCATGATTGGAACGAGCGGGTCACGGCGGAGTGCTACCTGCCGAACGGGGCCGCGCGGATTCTAGACGGACAGTCCAGAATCGCGAAAATCGTCAACAACTACGCCCGCATCAGCTTCAACTTTGGTCCGACGCTGCTTTCCTGGATGGAGCAGAACGCACCCCAGGCTTATGAGCGGATCCTCGCGGCGGACCGGCAGAGCCAGGAACTTTTCTCCGGTCACGGATCAGCTCTCGCCCAAGCGTATAACCACATGATCCTGCCGTTGGCCAACACTCGCGATAAGCGCACTCAGATCCTGTGGGGAATCCGCGACTTCCAGCGCCGCTTCGGACGCGATCCGGAGGGCATGTGGCTGCCGGAGACCGCCGTTGATGTGGAAAGCCTCGAGCTTCTGAGCGAAGCCGGAATCAAGTTCACCGTGCTCGCACCTCACCAAGCTCGACGGATGCGCAACCGGCTTTGGGAAGAATGGCAGAGTGTGGAAGGAAGCAGGATCGATCCTACCCGCGCTTACCAGTGCTACCTTCCTTCCGGACGCACCATCAGCTTGTTCTTCTACGACGGACCAATCTCGCATGCCGTCGCTTTCGAGAACCTGCTGACGGATGGGGAGCGATTTGCGCACCGACTGCTGAGCGGTTTCAACGCGGAACGCAACTGGCCGCAGATCGTGCACATTGCCACCGATGGCGAAACCTATGGCCACCATCATCCGCATGGCGAGATGGCCTTGGCGTATACCCTCGATTACCTGGAACGGAATCAACTTGCCCAAATTACCAACTATGGCGAATACCTGGCCATGCATCCGCCAGCAGAGGAGGTGGAGATCCTCGAGAAGACTTCCTGGAGTTGTCTGCACGGCATCGCACGCTGGGTAAACGATTGCGGCTGCAGATCCGGCGGAGGCAATTCGTGGAACCAGCAATGGCGCCGTCCTTTGCGGTGTGCACTGGACTGGCTTCGCGACGACCTGAGCTCCGTGTACGAGACGAGGGGCGCCAGGCTGTTCCTCGAACCTTGGGCGGCGCGCAATAGCTACGTCCAGGTGGTGCTCGATCGTTCTTCTCAAACCAAAGACGCCTTCTTCGCGCAGCACGCCCTGGGGCCGCTCTCCCCTGCTGAAAAGGTGGAGGCTCTGCGTCTGCTGGAAATGCAGCGCCACCTCATGCTGATGTACACCAGCTGCGGCTGGTTTTTCGATGATCTGACCGGTCCCGCCACGTTACAGATCCTCCAGTATGCGGCCCGGGCTTTGCAGTTGAGCCGGCAGATCACCGGCGAAGATCGGGAAGAGGCCTTCCTGCAGCGCTTGCAGGAAGCCTGGAGCAACGTGCCCGGTTGCGGTAATGGCCGGCACGCCTACGAGCGGTTCATCAAACCGACCATGCTGGATCTGGTCGGGGTGGGTGCGCATTACGCCATCAGCTCGATCTTCGGCGAATACCACGGACGCGACTCCATCTTTTGCTATCGGGTTGCGCTGGAAAAGTCCCAGGTTTTGCAGTCGGGAAAAACGAAGTTTGCCGCGGGCGTGGCTCTGCTCACATCCGAAACGACTGACACTTTGTTGCGAGTGGGCTTCGGAGTGCTTCACTTTGGCGATCACAATCTGAGCGCGGGCGTGCGTCCGTTGGGCGACGACCCCTGGTTCGAAGAATTTGTGGATCAGGCCTGTAAAGCCTTTTCCGGGGCCGATCTCCCCGCGTGCCTGCGCCTGATTGACCGCTGCTTCTACGGCTCAACCTATTCGCTGAAATCGCTGTTTCAAGACGAACGCAAAAGGATTGTCAACCAGATCGTTGATTCGACGTTGAGGGATGCAGCGGCGCTGTACCGCCGCGTGTACGAGGACCATGCACCGCTGATGTGCTTCTTGTCGGAGCTACAGTTTCCTCTCCCGCCAATTTTGCGGCTTACCACCGAGTTTGTCCTGGCGACGGCCGTGCGTCGCACCTTGGCAGATCACGGGACGGAGTTGGAGGCGGTCCGATCACTCCTGGATGTGGTCCAGCGAAGTGGTTTCAGCCTGGACGCGTCCAGCCTGGAACCTGCACTGCGACAGCGATTGAACGCGCTTATGGACCGCTGGATGCGGAACCCCGGTAATTTGGAAACTCTGGAAGAGGTGGAAAACGTGGTCGCGCTGTCGCGGGTCCACCCCTTCGAACTGAATCTCTGGAAGTCACAGAACGCGTATTACGAGCTATCGCAGGCGGTTGCGGGCAACGGAACTGGAGTCGTGAATGAGGCCTGGCTCAGCCATTTTCGTGGTTTGGGACAGTGGCTGGGTGTCGCGCTGCCTGAATTGCCGGCACCGCGGGCACGCCTGGAAGAAGGACCAGCGGCTTAGAACTCCGCCGTGGATCGACGATCACGTTGGTTTCCGTGGAGGCGTTGCAGTGGGTGAGGAAAGCAGTTCTGGAGGTTCAATATGCGATCATTTCGCCACTTCTTTCCGAACTGGAGTCGCGTACTAAAGACAATAGTGATTGGGGACATCGACTGCCACCCGCATCTGCGCGCATCCCCATCGTGGCGAGGCCTCTATGTGGCCGCACTCTTTGAGACGGACGAGGAACGCCAAGCGCAGCGGATTGACGAAGCCAAAAAAGCATTGGTGGTGCGCGCCCATGAGCTTTTTCAGACTACGGGAGACCATCTGCAGGAGCAGAGCGCCATTGAGGACACTCTCCAGTCTTTACACGCGCTGGAGCAGTGCATAGTGCATCTGCCTGCAGAGGCGCTGAGTGGATTGCGTCATTGAATCATTGATTCGATGACCCGATTGTCCCCAGCGCCTTTTCAAAGCGCGACATCACTTCCTTGCGCAGTTTGACTGCTTTGGCACGATCCGGGACTTGACTGGGCATTCGCCGGCACTCTTCTATGGTGGCTTCCAGGCCCGCGAGAAACGCCTGGCACGGGTCGCAACCCCCTAAGTGCTTCTCCAGTTCCTCACACAGCGAGTCATCCAATTGTTCGTCGAGATAGTTCGAAAGTTCCGCAAACATCGCTTTGCAGCGGGCGGGTCTCGGCTCGGCGACGGCAACGCCCCGAGAGGCGATGGAAGAGGCGATGGACCGGACACGCGTGCCGCCAGCTTGCTTCCGCGGCTTCATCAGTTCCTTTCGCACGAAGAGCCGGGCCCGGTGCAGACGGACGCGCACGGTTCCTGGACGCAACCCGGTGATTTCCGCAACCTCCTCGTCGGTCAGCCCCTCCATATCCCGCAGCACCAAAACGATGCGGTATTGCGGCGGGAGTTTCTGAATTGCCTCCCGCAATCGCCCCGCCTGCTCACTTCGGATGGCGAACATTTCGGGGTTGATGCCATCCGCCGCGAGACGTTCGAGTTCTTTCCGGTCGGGCATTAGCTCTTCCAGCGAAAGATCTTGTTTCGGCGCGAACTTGCTTCGGCGGCGGCTCATCAGGCAACGGTTCTTCGCCACCTTGTAGAGCCACACCACGAGTGCCTTGGGACTCTCGAACTTGGGAAGGTACGGAACCGACTTTACCAACACCTCTTGCATGGTGTCCTCGGCATCCTCGCGCTGGCCGCAGACTTTCATGCTGAAAGAGAAAACGGTGTTTTGCAGCAAAGCCAGGGCCTGTTCCAGGGATTGGTCATCGCCACGCTGCAACAGTTGAACGGCCCGTTCGATCTCGGAACGCATTGCGGTTAATGTAGCACGCCCATGGTTCCGACACAGTGATTCCGTCCGAATCCGATTTGATGCTAAGATGCTGGCTTGATCGACTCGAGGCGGCTTCGTCTCTTTCCGGGTTTCCAATAGGGTATGAGTGACTCCAAGATTCCGAACAGGGCAGATTCGGAAAGCCCCACCCTTGTCCCGCAGGGGAACACAAAACTGGAGTCAGCCCCTCCGTCGCCGGACTCATCCGAAAGCCCAACCCTGGTTGATGGAGGCAGAGGCAAGCCCAATGCGTCCGACGCGCCCACGATTCTGGGGGCGCCTCAGGCGCGCCAGCCGGCCGCCTCGGATGCGCCAACCGTGCTCGATGCTGGCAAGCGGAGCGGCCCACCGTCACCCAGACCCTCCGCTAGTTCGATCTGGCAGCTTCCAGCCTTGCTCCCGGGGACGAGGCTGGGCGGACGCTACGAGATTCTCCAGACGATCGGCGAAGGCGGCATGGGGGCGGTGTACAAGGCCGAGGACCGCGAACTGAGCCGCACCGTCGCGCTAAAAGTGATCCGTCCCGAACTGGCCGGTAATCCCGACATTCTGCAACGCTTCAAGCAGGAGCTGCGCCTCTCACACCAGGTCACTCACAAGAACGTAATCCGTATCTACGACTTGGGCGAAGGTGATGGCGTCAAGTTCATCACCATGGAGTACATCGAGGGGAAAGATCTACGTTCCCTCATCCGCGAGAGGAAGCGATTTACTCCAGAGGAAGCGGTATCGGTCATTCGGCAGGTGTGCCAAGCGCTGGATGCGGCGCACAGCGTGGGGGTGATTCACCGGGATCTCAAGCCGCAAAACATCATGCAGGACGGCTCGGGCCGGATCCTGGTGATGGATTTCGGCCTGGCACGCACGTTGCAAGGCGACGGGATGACCCAGACCGGGGCGCTGGTCGGCACCATGGAGTACATGTCGCCGGAGCAGGCTCTGGGCCAAGAACTCGATCAACGTTCCGACATCTTCGCGCTCGGTCTGATCTTGTACGAAATGCTGACGGGCAAAATGCCGTTCGTGGCTGAGAGTGCGCTGGCGAGCCTGATCAAGCGAACGCAGGAGCGCGCGATTCCGGTGTCGGATATCGATGGTCAGATTCCCGGGGCACTGAGCGGGATCGTGAGCAAGTGCCTGGAACGCGATTTGAACCAGAGATACGAGAGTGCGTCGGCCATTCTGGCAGACCTGGACACCTGGCAAGACAAGAGAGCCGCAGGCACAATCAAGCTCGACGCTAGCGTCAAACCCTGGGGCCAGACTCTGCCAT